>JANXZZ010000058.1 GCA_025355245.1 Pseudomonadota bacterium
CTTGACGCCTGCGCGATCGAGCGTGGTTCCGCTCATCGTGTTGATCAGCGTCACCTGGCCGTCGACCAGCTGCGCCATGTCCTTGTCGCCGGTCGAGATGACCACCTGCATTCCGGCCTCAGCACCGCGACGCGCCAGCGTGCCGATGACATCGTCCGCCTCGACGCCGGTGACTCTGAGGAGCGGCAGCCCGAGCGCCTCGACGGCCTCGAGCAGCGGCGCGATCTGCGAGCGCAACTCGTCCGGCATCGGGGGCCGGTGGGCCTTGTAGGCCTCGAAGAGATCGTCCCGGAACGTGCGTCCCGGCGCGTCGAACACGACCGCGATGTGCGACGGTCTGGTCTCCTTCAGCGACTTCTGCAGCATGTTGATGACGCCGAGCACTGCGCCGGTCGGCTCGCCCTTGGAATTGCTGAAGGGCGGCAGGGCGTGGAAAGCCCTATAAAGATAGGAGGAGCCGTCGACCAGGTAGAGGCGCGCAGCGTCGGCCATGTCAGGCGCGCGGCGGGGGCGCTGAAGCCTCGCTGGCGTCCTTGGGCTTGGTGGCAGCGGCCGCCGGCGTCACCGCGGCCGCGCCGCCGAGGGCGTCGGCGGATGCCGGCGTCGTCGGTGCCGCCGCAGGCACGGTGGCAGCGGGCGGTGTTGCCGGCGCCGGCACGCTGACACGCGTCTTCGCATGGGCGTTCGGCAGCACCAGTGGCCCCTTCTGGCCGCAGCCCGCCGTCAGCGCGAGCGCGACGAGACAGATTCGGATGAGTGCGCGCACGCGATTCCCTCGAGTCCCGCCGCCGAGTATAGCGGCGCCCGGCACCCTCAGCGTTTGGTCAAGACGGCGAGCGTCAGCGTCGACAGGCAGATGAGATGGGCCGCGGTATCACGGATCTCGATCTGCCAGACGTGGCTGCGACCGCCGATGTGCACCGGCCGTGCGGTACCCGTCACGAGGCCCTCGCGGACGCTGCGGATATGGTTCGCCGTGATGGCCTGCCCCACGCACATGAACTTCGCGCCGTCGACGCACAGGTGTCCGCCCATGCTGCCAAGCGTCTCGGCGAGCGCGACCGAGGCCCCGCCGTGCAGGATGCCGAACGGCTGGTGGGTACGGCCGTCGACCGGCATCGTGGCGCTCAGCCAGTCATCGCCGAAGGCGGTGAATTCGATGCCAATCTGGCTCGCGAGCGTGTCACGGTGCACCTTCGTCAGCAGGGCGAGATCGATCGGCTGGAACCAGATGCTCATGGGTAAGCCGCGCGGCAAGGCGAGGAAATTCGCCGCTCATTGTAACGCGGCAGGCGACCGAACTTCCCGGCCTGCCCCGCGGATGGCAGAGTAAGGGCTCGACTACCGCTGACTCTGCCGGTGACCCGATGCAAGCCGCCCCGAAGCTGGAGGACAAATACAGTCGCGCGACGGGGCGCGTGTTCCTGAGCGGCACGCAGGCGCTGGTGCGCCTGCCGCTCATGCAGCGCGAGCGCGACCGGGCCGCCGGGTTCAACACGGCGGGCTACATCAGCGGCTATCGCGGCTCGCCGCTCGGCGGTTATGACCTGCAGCTGCAGGCGGCTGCGGCGCGCCTCGAGGCCGCGGACATCAAGTTCGTGCCCGGCGTGAACGAGGACCTGGCGGCAACCGCCATCTGGGGTACCCAGCAGGTGCCGCTGCTGGCGGGCGCCAGGGTCGATGGAGTATTTGCGATCTGGTACGGCAAGGGCCCCGGGGTCGACCGGTCCGGGGACCCGATCAAGCACGCGAACCGCATGGGCACCTCGCCGCGCGGCGGCGTCCTCGTCGCCTTCGGCGATGACCATCCGGGTAAGAGCTCCACCATCGCTCACCAGAGCGAGCAGGCGCTTGCCGCCAACGGCGTGCCGGTGCTGTATCCCGCGAGCGTGCAGGAGTATCTCGATCTCGGCCTGCACGGATTCGCGCTCTCGCGCTCGGCCGGCGTCTGGGTGGGCATCAAGTGCGTCAACGAGACCGTCGAGGCGACGGCAACCGTGGACGTGAGTCCCGAGCGAATCGAGATCCGCGCGCCCGGCGGCGTCGTGATGCCGCCCGGTGGCGTGAACGCCCGCCTCGCCTTCGATCCGATGGGCGACGAGGTCCGGCTGGCGCGATTCAAGCTGCCGCTCGCGCAGGCCTACGTGCGCGCCAACGGGCTCGATCGCGTCACGCACGGCGCGCCCGGCGCCGCCGGCGGCCTTGGAATCGTCGCGCCCGGCAAATCGTGGCTCGACGTGGTCGCGGCGCTCGCGGCGCTCGGGCTCGACGCCGCCCGACTGGCGGCCGTCGGCGTCGCCGTCTACAAGCCCGCGCTCATCTGGCCGCTCGAGCCGCACGGCCTGACGGAATTCGCGCGCGGCAAGGCCGAGCTGCTGATCGTCGAGGAAAAGGCGGCGTTCATCGAGACGCAAGCCGCGCACGTGCTCTTCAACCTGCCGGACCGCGAGCGGCCGCAGATTACCGGCAAGCACGACACCGCGGGCCATGCGCTGATCGCGGCGGACGTGGTGCTCGAGCCGCTCGAGATCGCGCGCGTGGTCGGCGCCCGGCTGCGTGCGCTCGGCCGCGTGGACGCGGCGCTCGAGACGAGCATCGCCGCGCTCGAGCAGCGGCTCGCAACGGCGGCGGCGCGCCGCACGCCGGGCGACGGCCGCACGCCGTATTTCTGTTCCGGCTGCCCGCACAACACCTCGACGAAGGTTCCGGAAGGCAGCATCGCTCTCGCCGGCATCGGCTGCCACACGATGGCCCTGTACATGGATCGCAGCACGCTGCCGCCGACGCAGATGGGCGGCGAGGGCATGACGTGGGCCGGCATCGCGCCGTTCACGGCCCAGCCGCATGCCTTCCAGAACCTTGGCGACGGCACTTACTTCCATTCCGGGTTGATGGCCGTTCGCGCTGCGGTCGCGGCGGGCGTGAGCCTGACGTACAAGATCCTCTACAACGACGCGGTGGCCATGACCGGCGGCCAGGCGGTCGAGGGGCACCTGTCGGTCGCGGAAATCACCCATCAGTTGCGCGCGGAGCGCGTCGTGCGCATCGCGGTCGTCAGCGACGACACCGAAAAGTACGGCGCATCCCCGGGGTTCGCTTCCGGTGTCACCGTGCACGACCGCCTCGACCTCGACGCGGTGCAGCGCGAGCTACGTACAGTCGCAGGGGTTTCAGCGCTCATCTACGACCAGGTATGCGCCGCGGAGAAGCGCCGCCGCCGCAAGCGCGGGCGCATGGCCGATCCGAGCCGGCGCGTGGTGATCAATCCGCTCGTCTGCGAAGGCTGTGGCGACTGTTCCACCGCCGCAAACTGCGTATCGATCCAGCCGCTCGAGACGGAATTTGGGCGCAAGCGCGCGATTGACCAGTCGAGCTGCAACAAGGATTACTCGTGTGTAAACGGCTTTTGTCCATCGTTCGTGACCGTTGAAGGCGCGGGACTGCGCAAGCCCGCCGCGCGCGGGCTCGATGCCGCGCGCGTCGCGGCGCTGCCGCCGCCCGCGCGCGCTGCATCCGTCGGGTGCACAAGCCTGCTGGTGACGGGAATCGGCGGGACCGGCGTCGTCACGATCGGGGCGGTGCTCGGTATGGCGGCGCACCTCGAGGGCAAGGCGGCGAGCGTGTTCGACATGACCGGGCTCGCGCAGAAGGGCGGAGCGGTGCTGTCACACGTCAAGATCGCCGACCGTCCCGAGCAGATCGCGGCACCACGGGTCGGTCTTGGCGAGGCGGACGTGGTGCTCGGCTGCGATCTCATCGTCACCGCGGGCGTCGACGCGCTGCGAACGATGGCGAACGCACGCACGCGCGTCGTCATTAACACGCACGTGGTGCCGACTGCGGTATTCCAACTGCGGCCCGACGTCGACTTCCACGCGCCGGAGATGCTCGCCGAGATCGACGCGATCGTCGGCGCGGCGAACAGCGCGCGCATCGACGCCACCGGCGCCGCCCTCGGCCTCAGCGGCGATACGCTGGGCGCGAACATGTTCATCGTCGGCTACGCGCTGCAGCGCGGCTGGCTGCCGCTCGGCCTCGAGTCGATCGAGCAGGCGATCGGGCTGAACGGCGCAGCGGTTGAGTTCAATTGCCGCGCACTCGCGTTCGGCAGGCTCGCGGCGGCGGATCCGGCGTTGCTGCCGGCCTCGCTCGGCGCCGACGCCGCGGCGACGCCTGAGCCGGCGGGCGTCGCGGACCTGGTGGCGACGCGCGAGCGCTTTCTCAGTGCCTACCAGGACCGCGCCTACGCGGCCCGCTACGCGACGCTGGTCGCCAAGGCGGGCGCGGCGGAGGAGCGTGCGACCCCGGGCCGGACGGAATTCGCGGCAGCGGTCGCGCGCTACTACTTCAAGCTGCTCGCGTACAAGGACGAGTACGAGGTGGCGCGGCTGCACGCCGATACGGCTTTCGGGGCACAGCTCGCTGGCATGTTCGAGGGGCCCTACCGGATCAAATTTCACCTGGCGCCGCCCGGTCTCGCTCGCTTCGGCGGCGATCCCGCGCGCAAGCACGAATTTGGCGCGTGGATGCTGCCGGTGTTCCGGCTGCTCGCGCGGCTCAAGTTTCTGCGCGGAACGGCCTTCGATCCCTTCGGGCGGGCGGAGGAGCGCAAGCTCGAGCGACGCCTGATCGCGGAGTACGAGGAACTCGTTCTGGAGTTGTCGGCGGGCCTGACGCACGAGCGCCACGCCCTCGCCGTCGAACTGGCGTCGCTACCCGAGCAGATCCGCGGCTTCGGGCATGTGAAGGCGCGACATCTCGCGGCGGTCGTGAAGAAACAGGGATTCCTCCTGGCGCATTGGCGCGCGGTAGGGCCGACGCCGGCACCGACGCTCGAGCACGCCGCGTAGCGAGCCGGCGCGTAGAATCCGTCAGGCTGTCGAAAGAGTGCAGCGTGGAACGGACGGCCGCAACGGCTGTCCACTGGGGCGCGGGCACGCGAGGCGTCGGCAGTGCCGGCGTCGATTCTGGAGGAGGTTCCGGGGATTGTGCGCAACCAGGAGGCTCCGGTCATGAAGCTTGGCACGCGCATCGCATTGCAGCGCCTGGCCGGCGTCGTGGTGGCGGGACTCCTGCTGAGCGGCTCGTCGCAGTGCAGCTTCGGCGGCCACGACTTCGGTCCCGGAAGCAGCACGACCACCGCGCAGATGACCATCGCGCCGATCAGCGCCTTTGGCAGCGTGTTCGCCGCCGCGACCGAGTTCGCGGACGGCGGTGCGACGATCACGCTCGACGGCGCGCCGGTCGGCGAGTCGCTGCTGCGGCCCGGGCAGGTGGCGACCGTGGTCGGCAGCGTCACGTCCGCGAGCTCCGGCACGGTCACCGCAACGGCAACGTCCGTGACCGTCACCGACAAGCTGGTCGGGCCGGTGTCCGCGATTGATCCCGCGACGGGCAGTTTCACCGTGCTCGGCCAGACGGTCTACGTGACCGGTGATACCAGCGTCGGTCCCGGATTTGCGATCGCGGACGTTGCAGGGTTTCCGGTCGGCAGCGTGTTCGTCATCGACGGCTATCGGACGAGTTCGGGCCTCATCGCCACGCGCATCGACGCGCCGCGGTCGGGCCAGACGTTCCAGGTCGCCGGCCGCGTGTCGGGTCTTGACGGCTTCGTGCATAGCTTTTCCATCAACGGCACGACCATCGACTACGGCAACGCGAGCGGCGGCCTGCCGACGCTGGTGACCAACGGCAGTTACGTCGTCGCGAGCGGCGGCGTCGTGACCAACGCGACGACGCTGCAACCGACGCTCATCGACACGGCGACCGAAGCAGCGGGTGGCGGCAGCGGCGACAACGGCGTCGTGCACGGCGCCGTGACCCGCTTCGCGTCGAGCGCTGATTTTGACGTCGCCGGGCAGGCCGTCGCGACGACGACGCGCACCGCCTTCACGCACGGCGCGCTGAGCGATATCGCCGCCGATCGCGAACTCGAGGCAAGCGGGACCTACAGCTCCGCCGGTGTGTTGACCGCGACGACGATCGACGTGACGCCGGCGGCAACCTTCCGGGTGGTCGGGCCCGTGCAGTCGCTGAGCCAGAGTGCCGCGACACTCGGGATCGCCGGGCTCACGCTCACAACCGATGTGCGGACCCGCTGGGACGACCAGAGCCTCGACGTCAAGGCATTTGGCCTTGGCAGTCTCGCGCTCGGCGACTGGGTCGAGGTCCGCGGCCTGCCCGGCACCGGCATGGCGGCCAGTGCGCGCATCGTCGAGCGCCGCGCGCAGCCGTCACCCGCATTCGTGGAGCTGCAGGACGTGCCGACGGCGCTGTCGTCGCCGGATTTCACGCTGACGGGGATCTCGATCGATGCGCGCACGGCGTCCTTCACGGACGCCGCGGGGCGGGCCCTTTCGCAATCGAGCTTCTTCGCGCAGGCGGCGGGCCACGTCGTGCGGGTGCGTGGCGCGTTCATTGGCAGCACGCTGACCGCGGCGACTGTCGCGTTGCGGCCCTAGGCCGCGGCGGCGGCGTACGGGACCAGCTTGGGTCGCAAGCACCGCCTCGCCGGGCCCACCCGTCCGCATCGCGCCGCGCCCAAAGCGAAGCTGCGCGCGCTCCTCGACCGCGCCCTCGAGGCCGGCGACGGCGCGGGAGGTGCGGAGTGCATCCACGAGCTCTGGCTGCGCGGCGAGATGACCGTGATGATCGAGCAGGCCCTCGAGCAGCTGTGGCGGCGCGCCGCGGATTCGATCCCCGACTGGCTGCCGATGCGGCACGTCGAATGGTTGCCGCTCGCCTACGAGGTCGCGGCGCGCTGTCGTACCGAGTCGCCCGGCCGCTCGAACATATACCTGGTGCTGCTCGACTACGCCGACAGTGCGCGGGGTCCCTATGGCGTGTACGTTGGCATGACGGACTACACGCCGGCGGAGCGCTTCGACCAGCACAAGGCGGGAATTCGAGCCTCCGGCAGCGTATTGAAGCGCGGACTTGAAGTGCTGACCGGGCCGGTCGCGCACCTGCAGCGCATCGGCCGAAGTGAGGCGACGCGTATTGAATCGGAGCTAGCCGAGGCGCTTGGGGCGGCCGGCTTGCTGGTCCAGGGCGGCCATTGACGGTTGCGCGTGGGACGAGGGCTGGCACCGCCGAACGGCGTCCCGCGCGCTACTCAAATCAAGGAGTCGGAAGTGAAGCATCGGATTCCGCCACCCGGCGATGCGCTCATCGATGAGACCTACGGTCTCGAGCCCGTGTTCGACCCCGCCGCCGCGGCGAATGGCGCGGAACTCGGTGAATTTGTGGTCGTCGAGTGTCCGTATTGCGCGGAATCCTACGAGACCGCGATCGACCTGACGGCCGGTTCCGCGACGGTCATCGAGGATTGCCAGGTGTGCTGCCAGCCAATCGAACTCCAGACGGAAATTGGGGACGACGGCACCATCGAGTCGCTCACGATCCGCCGGCTCGATTGACTCCCGCGCGGCGCGTCGCTGTCGGTCCGGGCTGGCAACGACGGCCATTCGCGACGAGAATGGCGAACACATGAACCTCCGGCGCGGACTAGCGGCATATCTCGTGGTGGCCAGCGTGGCGGCAGCGGCGATGCCGACGTGTGTGCGCGCCGACGCCGCGGCGGCGGATGCCGAATGGCGTGCCGAGAGACTCGCATCGCTGACGAGCGAGACCGGCTGGCTCACGCTGGTTGGGCTTTACTGGCTGCGGGATGGCGCGAACACGATCGGCCGGGCGCGCCGCAACACGATTTCGCTCGACTACCCGCAACTCGGACCGCACGCGGGGACGTTCACCCTTGCCGGCTCGTCGCTGCGATTCGACGCGGCGCGGGGCAGCTGCTTTCGCGTCGGCGGGGCACCGGCGTCCGCGGAGGTCAAGCCCGACAGCGCCGGCGAGCCGACGCTGCTGACCTGCGGCTCCTTGCAGCTCTTCGTCATCGAGCGCGGCGGAAAGTTCGGCGTTCGGATCCGAGACACGGCCAGCCGCGCACGTCGCGAATTTCGCGGCGTCGACTACTATCCGTTCGATCCCGGCTGGATCGCCGACGCGCGCTTCGAGGCTTACGAGCCTCACCACCGCGTACCGATCGTGAATGTTCTCGGCATGGATATCGACATGGAATCGCCGGGCGCGATCATCTTCGCGCGCGACGGTCAGGAGTGGCGGCTCGACACGCTGCTCGAGGCACCGGACGCCGACACATTGTTCGTCATGTTCGCGGATAGCACGTCCGGGAAGGAGACCTATGGCGCGGGCCGCTTTCTCTCCATTCCGCTACCGGCCGCCGGGCGCGTCGCCGTCGACTTCAATAGGTCTTACAGTCCGCCGTGCGCGTTCACGCCCTTCGCGACCTGCCCGCTGCCGCCACCGCAGAACCGGTTGGCACTGCGAGTTTCAGCGGGGGAGCTTCGGTACGTGGCGCCCGGGCGCCAGCTCGACTAGGCCGTGAAGAGTCGCAGCGGCGCACTCGCCGCGTAGCCGGGAAACACGCCACGCGTCGTACCGGGATGCCATTCCTCGAGGGCGGCGCCGAGTACGGCGCGGTAGTCCGTGGTGACGGCGAGATCCACGCCTTCCTCAAGCTGCTCCGAAGCGAGGCCCGGCCACTTTCCGTAGACGCGCCCGCCGGCAACTCGACCGCCGATGAGAGCCATCACGCCTGCCCTTCCGTGATCCGTCCCCTGGCTACGATTCGAGCGGAGCCGGCGGCCGAACTCCGTGAGCACCACCACCGTGAGCCGATCGTGGTCGAGCGCCAGATCGTCGTAAAATGCACCCAGTCCGCGTGACAGACGATCGACCAGCGATTTAAAACGACCCGGCTGGTTTTCGTGCGTGTCCCAACCACCCAGGTCAACCGTCGCCGCGGTCACGCCGACGTCCATCTTCACAAGCTGCGCCAGCGTGCGCAGCGGGCGGCCGAAATCTCCGGCGGCATCGTAGCTCACACCGCTCGCAGGCGCGTAGGGCAACGGCTTCTTGGCCGCATCGCGAGGCAAGCGCTGGTCGATCTCCCGCATCGCTGCAAGCGCTTCCCGGCCGACACGCTCAACCTCGCCGCGCTCGTCGGCATAGAGCTGGTTCAGCGCGGCGGCGACGTCGGTCCCTCCCGGAACGGCAAAGGAGCCGCCGAGATCGGGGATCGCGACGACGGTCGACGACCCGAGCCACGCGCCGCTCGGAGAATTCGACACGGCAAGGGCGGAAATGAGTCCTTGCGGCCGAGCCGACGCAACCGCGCGCGTCAGCCAGCCGTCGGGCACGCGAGCCAGGGCGCCAACGCTCGCGACGCCGTGCTCGATGAGATCGGTTGCGACAAAATGACTGCGCGTCGCGTCCGTCAGCCCGACCGCGTGCACGAATGCGAGCGCGCCGGCGTCGTAGAGCTCCGCCAACGCGCCAGCCATCGGGTGGAGGCGAAAATCGATGTCCGGGCTCGGCGCATCCTTGAGCGCGTGTCCCGCATCGGCGCCGTCGGCTTGCACACGCAGCTCGGTCGCGCGCGCGGCGATGAAATCGGGATCCGTTGCCGGCGATACCAGGTTGAGGCCGTCGCAGGCGCCGCGCAGGTGAATGTTGACGAGCACTCGGCGCGGCGTCTCGGGTCCTGCGAATGCGAGGCCGCGCAGGCCCGAGGCCGCAACGGCGCTCGCGAGCGCGAGCTTGCCGCCGCATGACAGAAAACTTCGACGGGAAAGCGGCACGACGTTTACCTCCTCAAACGACCTGGAATGCGGGTGTCATCCCCGCGAGCGCGGCGAGTCGTGTCCAACGCCGCGATCCGTCAGGTCCCTCGATCGGCCGATCCGCCGCGCCGCCGACCCCGGCGACGAGAGCGTCCACCGAGGCCGCGGGTGCATCTCCGGTCAGCTGCCTGAGCCAGAAGCTGGCCGCATCGCGCGTGCTGCGGCCTGCGAGGCCCATAGCGTCGGGGCCAGGCAATTCGCCACCGTGCCAGCTGTTCTCAGCCAGCGCGAGAATCATCGACCACCGATGTCGCAGCCCCTGCGTAGTCACGAAGGTACCGGTCGTGTCAGGAAGGCCAGTCGGCGTCGGCCAGCCAAAGAGGCGCTGGCCGCTGGCCGCCAGCTCGTTCGCGAGCGGTTCTGTCGGCGTCAGATCAAGCGCGCTCGCGCGTGCGAACGCCGCAACCAGCGCGATCGGCCGCCGCGTCTTCGAGCCGACGCCGGCCGCGAATTCATTTGACATGAGAATTACGCGCACGACACGCGCTATCTGATCGGGCGCATCGACAGCGTGCAGCCACTCGCGGCTGGTTCGCGCAATCAGGTCTCTCGAGGCGCTCTCTCCGACGAATCGGTGGCAGAGCTTGCTCGCCAGGAAATCGGCGGTGGCGGGGTGCCGGGCGAGCAGGTCGAGAGTCCGCCGGCCGTCGGCCATCGGCGGCTGAAAAGCGTCGAAGTCGCGGGCCAGGACGCGCTTCTGATAGCCGTCGTGCCACGATTCAACGTAGGCGAACTCGCCGCTCGCGGGGAGCTTGCGACCGCCGTCGATGCCCGCCCCGTCCGCGACGGTCCAGCCGGTGAAGGCGCGAGCGGCTTCGTACACGTCCTGGTCGATGTACCCGCGCGGTTCGCCCGTCGTCGCTCCGGGGACTTCCCGCCACCGGTCGTAGCGATCGTTGAGATACGCGGCGCGACCCAGCGTGTGCAGCTCAAAGAGCTCGCGCGCATAGTTTTCGTTCGCGGCTCCGGCGCGCGAGCTCTTATTGGAAAGGTAGTACTGCATCGCGGTGCTTGTCGCAACGGCTTCCAGGAAATCACGGAAATTGCCAAGCACGTGAGGTCGGATGACGGCGCGGTCGTAGATCGGTAGCGCGACCGCGATCTGATCCGAGGAGTAGGCGTCGACGTTGAAGTGATCGTGCCAGAAGCCCGCGAGCACCTCGCGAAGCTGCCAGCGACTGTGCACCGCGCGGATTAGCGTCGCCGCGACCACCTCGTCGCGCGGCCGACGGCGTTCCGCGCCGTCCATGGGCAATTTGCGATCCGTCAGACGCCACAAGGACGCTATGGGCGCGTCGAGGCACACGAGCGCACGTTGCTCATCGAGTGCGGCGTGGCCCTCACCCGCGGCATAGCGAATCGCGAGGCGAAATCGGGCGAGGCGGGCGGCGCACGGCAGGTCGTCCTTGTCGTCGGGCGCCAGCTGCTCCTCGATCCAGTCGCGAAACCCCCGGGCGGCGACCGCCTCGACGTCGGCCGGACGCGCCCCGAAGCCGGCGCGCCCCAGCGACGAGCGCACGATCAAGCGCTCCTTGTTCGCCTCTGAGCCGCTGTGCACGTCGCGATTCTCCGACCGGCGAGAGTTCGAATGCCGACGATACGTCTTGGTTCGCGCCTATTGATTGCGGACGGATTAAGATGCAGCGCTTGCGCTAACATTTCGACCAGCGGCCGCCGACGCGGCCCTCGAAGGGGATAACGATGGCTCTCCGTGCTCGACGCGCGCTGCGGCGCGGGACGCTTGCCGTGCTCTGGGCGTTTTTCGGAGCAGTGCTTTCCGCCCAGGCGTCCTCGCCATGGGATGACCCGTACCCCTCGACCTACCGCGCGCCGACCGCGGCGCCGGTGCTGATCCGCGGGGCGACCGTTCTGACCGGCACCGGCGCCCGGCTGGAGTCCACGGACGTTTTGATCGCCGAGGGCAAAATTGTCGCGGTCGGCCAGAATCTCGATACGCTCGCGGGCGCGCGCGTCGTCGACGGCCACGACCGTTGGCTCACGCCCGGCCTCATCGACGTGCACTCCCACCTCGGCGTGTATCCGAGCCCGGCGATTTCCGGCAACAGCGACGGCAACGAGGCGACCGCTCCCGTCACCGCGAACGTGTGGGCGGAGCACTCCGTCTGGCCGGTGGATCCCGGGTTCACCACGGCGCTCGCGGGCGGCATCACGACCCTCGAGATCCTGCCCGGCTCCGCCAACCTCATCGGCGGCCGGTCGGTGGTGTTGAAGAATGTCCAGGCCGTCACCTACCAGAGCATGAAGTTTCCGGCCGCGCCGCAGGGACTCAAGATGGCGTGCGGCGAGAATCCGAAGCGTGTCTACGGCAGCAAGAACACCGCGCCATCGACCCGCATGGGCAACGTCGCCGGCTACCGCGCGGCCTGGATCGAGGCCGAGGAGTACCTGCGCGACTGGAACAGCTACGACGCCAAGATCAAGGCGGGTGGCAAAGCGGCGGAAGAGGCGAAGCCGCCGAAGCGCGACCTCAAGCTCGACACCCTGGCGCGCGCGCTCAAGGGCGAGATCCCGATCCAGATGCATTGCTACCGCGCTGACGAGATGGCGATCATGCTCGACATGTCGCGCGAGTTCGGCTTTCACATCGCGGCGTTTCATCACGCGGTCGAGGCCTACAAGATCGCCAACCTGCTGGCCGAAAAAGGAGTCTGCGCGGCGATGTGGGCCGACTGGTGGGGCTTCAAGATGGAAAGCAACGACGGTATCGAGGAGAACATTGCACTCGTCGACGCGGCAGCGGGCGGTTGCGCGATCGTGCACTCCGATTCTGAGGAGGGCGTCCAGCGACTCAACCAGGAGGCGGCCAAGGCGATGACACGCGGGCGTGCCGCCGGTCTCGACATCGCGCCGGAACGGGCGATTCGCTGGCTCACCGCGAATCCCGCGCGCGCGCTCGGCATCCTCGATCGCACCGGTACGGTCGAGGTCGGCAAGATGGCCGACGTGGTGCTGTGGAATCGCGATCCGTTCAGCGTGTACGCGCTGGCCGACGAGGTCTACATCGACGGCGTACTGCAGTACGACCGCGCGCATCCACCTGCCGTGCCACGCTCCGACTTCATGCTCGGCCAACCCGCGACGGTAGGTGCACCGTGAGCGCCGCAGGCATTCTCGCGTCCCGGACGGCGCGCGCGCTCGCCGGCGCCGCACTGAGTCTCGTCGCGTGGGCCGCGACCGCCGCTCCGGCCGTGCTTCTGCGCGACGGCGTGATTCATACCGAGAGCACGCGCGGGACGCTGACCCACGCGAGCGTCCTGATCGTCGGCGGCAAGGTCACCGCGATCGGTCCCGATCTCGTACCGCCGGCTGGCGCGGCCGTCGTCGACTTGCACGGCCGGCCGGTCACCCCCGCACTCTTTGGCGGCGTCGGCCTGCTCGGCGTCGAGGAGGTGACCGAGGAAGGGACGACGATTGATGGCGTGCTCAAGCTCGGGCAGATGCGGCCCGAATTCGACGCATCGCTCGCCTTCAATCCCGACTCGATCCCGGTCAGCGTCAGCCGCGCCGACGGCATCGGCTTTGCGCTCCTGGCTCCGGGTGCGGAAGCCGGGCGGCGCGGCGCTCCGAGCAGTTCGGTGGTGCCGGGCCTCGCGAGCGTCGCGCGGCTGGACGGGCGGGCGCCGCGCCCGCCGGTTGCGCTCAGCTTCGTTCTTGGGGCGGAGGCGGGCTCGCTCGCCGGCGACAGCCGCGCGGCGGCGTACATGCTGCTCTCGCAGGCCCTCGAGGAGGCGCGTAACGGTGCCGCGGCCAGCACCACGGATACGCACCTGCTGACGCCGGCCGGCCGGCGCGTACTCAAGAGCTTCATCACCGAGCAGAAGCCGATCCTCGTGGCCGCGGACCGGGCGGCCGATATCCGCACGGCGGTCGAGTTCGCGCAGCGCGAGAAGCTCAAGATCATCATCGAGGGCGGTGCCGAGGCATGGCGGGTCGCGGCGCTACTCAGGCACGCCGACGTTGCCGTCGTGCTCGACCCGTTCGATGATCTGCCGGAGTCCTTCGACAGCATCGGCGCCACGCTTGAGAACGCGGCGCGACTGCACGCCGCGGGGGTCACGATCGCCTTCAGCCTGCGCGATTCGGACCCGCACAATATCCGCAAGATCCGGCAGGCCGCCGGTATCGCCGTCGCGCACGGCCTCGCGTGGGATGCGGCCCTGAGCGCAATCACCAGCACGCCCGCGCGGCTCTTCCGCGCGTCCTCCGAGTTCGGCAGCATCGAGGTCGGCAAGCCTGCGAACCTGGTCGTCTGGAGCGACGACCCGTTTGAGGTCACGAGTCTCGCCGAGGCCGCGTGGCTCGATGGCGCGCGCGCGAGCCTGCGCTCTCGTCAGACCGAACTGCGCGACCGCTACCTGCCCAAGGTAAAGGCCGGCACGGCGCGCTGAGATCCGCGGGCGCGCCTCAGTGCGCGCCCGCCAGGTCGTGCATGAGCAGGTACCAGTAGGGCAGGGTCTTGTAGAAGGCATCGACCGACACGCGCTCGTTGAGCCCGTGCGCGAAGTCATCCGAGCCCTTCATGAATAGCCCGGAAGCGCCGTAGGTCGGGATGCCACCGCGTCGGAATACGGAGCCGTCGGTCGCGTAGGCCGCCATCGTTCCCGAAACCGTTGCGCCCGGGTAGGTCGCGTTGACCGCGTGCGTGACCGCCTTCATCACGTCCGCGCGCATGGGCGAGGCGTCTGAGACGAGCGGCTCGTGCGCCAGCGCGATCTCGACCTTGGCGCCGGCGAGCTGCTGCAGCGTGCCCTTGACGTCCATTGCGGTCGTGCCCGGAAAAATCCGGCAGTTCACCGTCGCCGTTGCGGACTGCGGCAACGCGTTCTCGGCGTGGCCTCCCTGCAGCATCGTCGCAATGCATGTCGTGCGCACTAGGCCGACGAATTCGGGGTCCTTGGAAATCTCCTCGGCGGCGGTGGCATCACCTGGACTGGCCGCGAACTTCGTAAGTGCCGCGCCGAGCGCCCCCGGCCGAACGCCGCCCGCGGCCTTGAAATCCTGCAGCGTCCAGTCGTTCCACTTCACGGGGAACTGATAGCCGCGAATCGCCTCGAGCGCATCGGCGAGCTCGTAGATCGCATTGTCCTTGCGCGGCCGCGAGCTGTGGCCGCCGGGGTTGCGCACGGTGAGCACGTAAGTCGCAGAGCTCTTCTCGGCGCCCTGCACCACGTACGAGAGCGCGCGACCGTCGCTCTCCGCCAGCGTGCCGCCACCGCCGTCGCCGTTTAGGGCGAACTCGGCGTCCACCAGGTCGCGGTGGTGCTCGACGAGGTCGATGGCGGTGTACTGCTCGGTTTCCTCATCGCCGCTGAAGGCGATGATGAGGTCGCGCGTCGGCGCGAACTTCTCGGCCTTGAGCCTGAGGAAGGTCGCGGTCAGCGAGGCGACCTCGCTCTTGATGTCGGACGCGCCGCGACCGAAAAAGTAGCCGTTCTCCTCGACCAGGGTGAACGGATCGCGCTTCCAGTCCTCGCGTTTGGCGGTCACGACGTCCATGTGCGCGAGGAAAGCGACGGGTTTGCCGCCCTTGCCGCTGCCGCGGTAGCGCACGACCAGCGAAGCGCTTTCGCCGAGCGGCAGGACGTGCACGTCCGCCGCCGGGAAGCCGCCGTCGCGGAAACGGCCGGCGAGGTACTCGGCCGCCTTCGGCACCTGCCCCTTGCCGATCGAGGTCTCGATGCTGACAAGCTTCGCAAAGATCTCCCGCGCGTCGCGCCTTTCGGCTTCGGGCGCCGTCGCTGGCGCGGCCGCATGCGCCGCCGGCAGTGACACGAGAACACCCAGCACCAGCGAACCGATCTTCAGCATGAGTCGAGGCTCCGATCAGGGCGCCCGGCGGCGGGCAGGGCGCGACACTATAGTCCTGTTGAAACACCCGTCGCGAGGTGGAACCATAGTCGCCCGCGGCCTGCCCGCGCATCCGACCGAGACCCGCCCGCATGCCGGAACCGACCGCCGCGCTCCTCGAGGTCCTGGGCAATGCCCTCGGTCCCGATGGCGTCGTCGTCGGCACCGACATCGGCGAGCGTCATCGTGCGGATGCGACCGGACTCAACGCCTGTGCACCGCAGGCGCTGCTGCGGCCGCGCACCACTGCGGAGGTGGCGACGATCCTCAGGCACTGCTACGCGGCCTCGCAACCCGTGGTCGTGCAGGGCGGCCTGACGGGGCTCTGCGGTGGCGCGACGCCGCGCTTCGGGGAATTTGCGCTGTCGCTCGAGCGACTGACCGGCATCGAATCGATCGATCGCGATGGCAGCACGATGACGGTACGAGCGGGCACGCCGCTCGGCGCCATCCACGAGGAAGTCGCACGCCATGGCCTGCAGTTCGCGCTCGACCTCGGCGCGCGTGGGTCGTGCAGCATCGGCGGCAACATCGCGACCAACGCGGGCGGTAACCGCGTCATCCGCTACGGCATGACGCGCGAGCTCGTGCTCGGCATCGAGGTCGTGCTCGCCGACGGCACGGTGCTCACCGCAATGAACGCGATGATGAAGAACAACGCCGGCTACGACCTGAAGCATCTGTTCGTTGGTACCGAGGGCACGCTCGGCGTGGTGACGCGCGCGGTACTGCGCCTGCACGCGGCGCCGCGCGACCGGCTCACAGCGCTGGTCGCGGTGCCGAGCTTCGAGGCGCTGGTCGCGGTGCTACGCGAGGCGCGCTCCGCGCTCGGTGGCCAGCTCGGCTCCTTCGAGGCGATGTGGTCCGCCTACTACGAGTTTGCCGTCGAGCGGGTGCTGACCGGGCCGCGTCCGTTCGCCGCGCGCCACCCCTTCTACGCGTTGATCGAGCTCGAGGCGCTGCAGCCGGAGGTGGACGGCGAGAAGCTCGAGGCGCTGCTCGGCCGCCTGCTGGAGGACGGACTTGCGGCGAACGCGATCATCGCGCGCTCGCTTGCCGACAGCGCGCGCCTGTGGCGGATCCGCGAATCGGCGGGCGAACTGCTTGCGCACCTGCGTCCGGTTTCGGCTTACGACATCTCGTTGCCGATCGATGCGATGCGCGACTACCTGCGCGACATCGAGAAACGCGCGGCACCGCTCCTCGGCGCGTGGCCGCTGTTCGTGTTCGGGCATCTCGGCGACGGCAACCTGCACATCGTCGCGGCGGTGGCGAAGCCGGCGGATACCGCTGCCCTCGATGCGATCGTCTACGGCGCCCTGGACGGTTTCGGGTCGGTGTCGGCGGAGCACGGAATCGGCGTTCTCAAGCGCGGCTACCTCGGCAAGTCGCGCACACCAGTGGAGCTCGAAATCATGAAGCGCCTGAAGACCACCCTCGACCCGCGTAACATCCTGAATCCCGGACGCGTGCTGTGAACGCGCCACCGGTTGCAGAGGGCGAACTCGAGTACGTGGGTTTCTGGGTGCGCGTGGCCGCTTCGCTGATCGACACGCTCTGGGTCACGCCGATCGTGCTGCTGCTCGGATTCATGTTCACCACTGCCGACACGTCGCTCACGGATCAGCTGCTGCGCGATCCGGCCAGCGTCTCGGTGGCGGCGCTCAGCGCCGAGCTCGTGCCGAGCGCAAGTGACTTCATCCTGCAGTACCTGGTGCCCGCCGCGTTGATCGTGGTGTTCTGGTTGATGCGAAACGCGACGCCCGGAAAAATGGTGTTTCACGCCCGCATCGTCGACGCCGCGACGGGCGCCGCGCCCACGAGCCGCCAGCTGGTCATCCGCTACATCGGGTACTACGTGTCGTTGCTGGGCCTCGGCCTCGGCTTCGTGTGGGTCGGAATCGACCCGCGCAAGCAGGGCTGGCACGACAAGCTCGCGGGTACGGTCGTCGTGAGGCCGAAGATACGCCCGACTGCGACGGTCAGCTTTCCTGCCCGCAAGCCGTGATGCAGCTCTACACGTTCTGGCGCAGCTCGGCGGCGTTTCGCGTGCGAATTGCCCTCAACCTCAAGGGCATTCGTTTCGAGAGCATTTCCAAGACGCTCGGCAAGGCTGCGCACCGCTCGGCCGAGTACCTGGCGCTCAACCCGCAGGGACTCATCCCCACGCTCGTCGACGAGGGCAGCGTGCTGTCGCAGTCGCTGGCGATCATCGAGTACCTCGACGAGACGCACCCGGCCCCGCCGTTCCTGCCGGCCGATGCGCTCGGACGCGCGACGGTCCGCTCGATGGCCCAGGCAATCGCCTGCGATATCCACCCGCTCAACAATCTTCGCGTGCTCAACTACTTGAAGGGCCCGCTCGCGCACGACGAGGCGACCGTCACGGCCTGGTACCGCCACTGGATCGCCGCGGGCTTCACCGGCCTCGAGGAGCTGGCGCGACGCCACTCGCGCGACGGGCGCTTCCTCTACGCCGGCGAGCTCTCCATGGCGGATATCTACCTCGTCCCGCAGGTCTACAATGCCCGTCGCTTCGAGTGCGACCTCTCGCCCTTTCCAACGCTGGTCGCGATCAGCGCGGCACTCGAGGCGCGGCCTGCTTTTGAAGCGGCGCGGCCGGAAGCGCAGCCCGACGCCACCTGAACCCGCCGCCAACCGACTGACGAGGATCGAAGCGATGAAGACCCGTGCCGCAGTTGCCTACGCCGCCGGCAAACCCCTCGAGATAGTCACCGTCGACCTCGAAGGCCCGAAGGCGGGCGAAGTTCTGATCGAGCTCAAGGCGACCGGTGTCTGTCACACCGACCAGTTCACGCGCTCGGGCGCCGATCCGGAAGGGCTGTTTCCGGCGATCCTCGGTCACGAAGGCGCAGGCATCGTCGTTGACGTCGGCGCCGGCGTTACCTCGGTCAAGAAGGGCGATCACGTCATTCCGCTCTACACGCCCGAGTGCCGGCAGTGCAAGAGCTGCACGTCGCAGAAGACCAACCTGTGCACGGCGATCCGCGCCACCCAGGGCAAGGGCGTGATGCCGGACGGCACCAGCCGCTTTTCCATCGACGGCCAGAAGGTCCATCACTACATGGGCTGTTCGACGTTCTCGAACTACACCGTACTCCCCGAGATCGCGGTCGCGAAGATCCGTGACGATGCGCCGTTCGACAAGGTCTGTTACATCGGCTGCGGCGTGACGACCGGCATCGGCGCGGTCATCAACACGGCCAAGGTCGAGGCCGGCGCGAACGTGGTCGTGTTCGGACTCGGCGGCATCGGCCTCAACGTGATCCAGGGCGCACGGCTCGTCGGCGCCAACAAAATCATCGGCGTCGACGTGAACCCGAAACGCAAGCCGCTCGCCGAGAAGTTCGGCATGACGCATTTCGTGAACCCGAAGGAAGTGGAAGGCGATCTGGTCCAGTACCTGGTCGCACTCACCGACGGCGGCGCCGACTACAGCTTCGAATGCGTGGGCAGTGTCGACCTGATGCGCCAGGCGCTCGAGTGCTGCCATCGCGGCTGGGGCGAGTCGATCATCATCGGCGTCGCGGGATCGGGCCAGGAAATCAGGACACGGCCGTTCCAGCTGGTCACCGGTCGCGTGTGGCGCGGCACGGCCTTCGGTGGCGCTCGCGGCCGGACCGAGGTCCCGAAGATCGTCGACTGGTACATGGACGGCAAGATCTCGATCGACCCGCTGATCACGCACGTGATGCCGCTCGACAAGATCAATGACGCATTCGATCTCATGCATTCGGGCGATTCGATCCGCAGCGTCGTTTCTTACTAGCTAAAGCAGGGAGGGGGCTCTCATGACTACCGTTTCGATTCATCCGTCGGTCGACAAGGGCGTCGCGCCGGGATCGGCGACGTTTGCCGGCGGCACGCTGACCTGCCACTGCGCGAAGGAGCCCGTGACTGTGACGATCAAGGGCAACGTGGCGCACAACCACGCCTGCGGCTGCACGAAGTGCTGGAAACCCAAGGGCGCCGCGTTCTCGGTCGTCGCGGTCGTCGGCAAGGACAACCTCAGCGTCACCGCGAACGGACACAAGCTCAAGGTCGTGGATGCGGCAGCTGCGATCCAGCGACACGCCTGCAGCGGCTGCGGCGTGCACCTGTACGGGCGCATCGAGAACAAGGCGCATACCTTCCACGGCCTCGACTTCGTGCACGTCGAGTTGTCGAAGGACCGCGGCTGGGCGGCGCCGGAATTCGCGGCCTTCGTCTCCTCGATCATCGAGGCGGGGGCGGCGAAGCCGGGCGACATGGCGGCGGTCCGCGCTCGGCTGCGCGAGCTCAAGCTCGAACCCTACGACTGCCTGTCGCCGGTGCTGATGGATGCGATCGCGACGCACACGGCCAAAGCGAAGGGCGTGCTCGCGGTTTGAGCACCTCCACGGCCGCCTCGGGTGTCCCGGTGCCGGCAGCCGCGCCGACGGCGTCTGCGCACTCCGCGTTCGGCGGGGTCGTGAGCTATCACGTTCACGACTCCGTCGAGAACCGCTCGCCCATGCGATTCTCGGTCTTCGCCCCGCCGCAGGCGCAGGCAGGCCCCGTGCCGGTTCTCTACTACCTCGCGGGCCTCACGTGCACGGAAGAGACCTTCATGATCAAGGCGGGCGCCCAGCGGCTCGCCGCGGAGCTCGGCATCCTGCTGGTCGCCCCCGACACGAGTCCGCGCACCGCCCGCTTGCCGGGCGATGACGAGAGCTGGGACTTCGGGCTCGGCGCCGGCTTCTACGTCGATGCGACCGAGGCGCCGTGGTCCCGGCACTACCGCATGTACAGCTACGTCACGAGCGAGCTGCCGGCGCTGGTCGCGAGGCAGTTCGCGGTGAGGGCGGACGCGCAGGGCATCTTCGGCCACTCGATGGGCGGCCACGGGGCGCTCGTCGCCGCGCTCAGGAACCCCGGCCAGTACCGTTCCGTGTCCGCGTTCGCGCCGATCGCGGCGCCGATGCAGTGTCCGTGGGGCGAGAAGGCGTTCTCGCGCTACCTGGGCGGCGCTCGTGCCGACTGGGCCGCCTACGATGCGACTGCGCTGGTCGCGAAGGCCGCGCCGCGCGATTCGATCCTCATCGACCAGGGTACGGCCGACAAGTTTCTGGACGAGCAGCTGAAACCGGCGCTGCTCGTCGAGGCTGCGCGACGCTCGGGACAGGCGCTCGAGCTGCGCATGCAGCCGGGCTACGACCACGGCTACTACTTCATCAGTACCTTCATCGACGACCACCTGCGTTTTCACGCCGAGCGGCTGGTTCGTTGAGCGGAGTCCTGGTACTCGGCGGCTACGGCTCTTTCGGCGGGCGCGTGTGCGAGCTGCTCGCCCGCAGCCCCGAACTCACCGTGTTCGTGGCCGGTCGTCGCGCTGCCAAGGCGGCGCAGGCGGTCAGGCGCATCGGCGGCAGCTCACTTCGGCCGGTGGCGCTCGACCGCGATGCGCCGGACAGCATCGCGGCCTTCCTGAAGGCCGAGCGCCCGAAGGTGGTCATCGATGCGATCGGGCCGTACCAGGGTCGCGACTACCGCTTGCCCGAGCTAATCCTCCAGCACGGTGCGCATTCGCTCGATCTCGCGGACGATCGCGCCTATGTCGCGGGCATCGCGAACCTGAACTCGCGCGCCGAAGCGCGCGGCGTGCTGGTCGTGAGCGGCGCCTCGACGGTCCCGGCGCTTTCCTGCGCGGTGGTCGACCGCCTGCTCGAGGACCTCGACTCGCTCGAGTCGGTCGACATCGGTCTCTCGCCGGGCCACCGCGCCCCACGGGGCCCGGCGACGATTCGCTCGGTGCTCTCGTACTGCGGCAAACCCATTCCCGCCGTCGCGCGCGCGCACCTAGCGACGCGCCGCGGCTGGGGCAACCTCACGCGACATCGGTATCCACCGCCCGTCGGTGGCCGCTGGCTGTCGAACGTCGACATCCCGGATGCGGCGCTGCTGCCGCTGCGTTACCCGGGCGTCGAGACCTTGCAGCTGCGCGCGGGCCTCGAGCTCTCGGTCCTGCACCTGGGCCTGTCGTTAATGTCCGTGCTCGTGGCCCGGGGACTCATCTCGAGCCTCGTCCCTGCAAGTGGCATCGCGCGCTTCCTGTCGCGGCTGCTCGATCCGTTCGGGTCGGATGCGGGCGCGATGCACGTGACGGTCGATGGCAACCGCGGCGGCGTGCGCTACCGGCGCCACTGGGCGATCGTCGCCGAGGAGAACCACGGCCCATACATCCCGGCGACGGCCTCGAGCATCCTCGCGAAACGCCTGTGCGGCGTCGCGGGCTACGCCCCGCTGGCAGCGCGCGGCGCGCGTGCCTGTGTGGGTCTGGTGAGCCTCGAGGAGTTCATGCTGGAGTTGAGCGGCTTCAGGATTCGAACGGTCATGTACGACGAGACGCGGACCGTCTAGAGCGCCCGGCGGCGCCGCGACCTCATGCCTCGGTGACTGCGGGGGCGGCCGGCGCGAGACGCTCCTCGAAGAACGCCGTCTGGCGAACCACGACGCCAAACCACGGGTGGATCACGCGCAGGCTGAAGCTGAAGCGCCCGCCGCGCTCTTCCCGGTGCTCGACCTCGATGGCACCCGGTGTCAGCCACGACGGCAGCGGGATCGAGAGGCGGCCGAGGCGCAGGAAAAAGCCGGCGCTGCGAAACACGAGCGCGCGCCGCTCGACCGAGAGGCGCAGGCGCATGCCGATGCCGCCGCCGACGCATTCCTCGAGTCCGGTCGGGCCCGAGAAACACTTGGTCGAGTGGATGACCTGCGGCGTGCGCCCCGGGCGGCAGTAGATCCGGGTCCACCGCTGGCGCCGCGCCGAATCGCCGCTTACGACCACGCAGGCGGCGACCCGCCGGCCGGCCGACAGCGGCAGGGGCGCGCCGACGAGGCGCGCGAGCTGCCCGAGTACCCGTCCCGCCGGCGTGAGCTCGGTCGAGACGACCTCGCCCGCGTAGACGGCGGTGTGCGTGCCGTCGACGTGCCGGCTGAACCGCCGGCGCACCGGCGCGGGCAGCCGTGCCCAGTCTGCGGGCGGCAGCAGGTACTCGAATAAACCGAGCGTCGCCGGCGCCGCTTCGCCGGGCGCAGCAGCAGCAAAGGCGCGTCGGACTCTGCGCACCTTGGTCACGCTACGCGGTGGCGCGTCCGCGCGCCGGCGTCGACTTGCGGGGCAGGAAGCGGGCGATGCCGGCGCCGAGCTTGAGGAGCGCGGTGATCTGGCTCCGCGGCAGTGCGAGCACGTCGTCGTGCCAGCGGCCGAGCCGCTCCACGAATTCGAGCATGCCGGTGAGCCGCGCCTGCACGACCGGGCTCATTGCCGGATCAGCCTCGGCAGCCGCGACGCAACTGCGCAGCGCGCTGGCCGCGGGATCGAGCTCGCGCGCTTTCCGGCCCGCGGCGATGCGCTGCACGATGACCCAGAGGTCCGTCTCCGCGGAATAGAAGTCGCGTCGCTCGCCGAGCACCGAGGCGCGATGGATCAGCTGCCAGCCGAGGAGTTCGCGCAGCGACGTCGAGACGTTCGAGCGTGCCATCTCAAGGCGCGCGGCGATGTCCTCGGCGGTCAGTGGCCGCTCCGCGAGGTAGAGGAGGGCGTGCACCTGGGCGACGGACCGGTTCACGCCCCAGCGTTCGCCCATCTCGCCCCAGCTGAGGACGAACTGGTGGGTCGCGCCGGCGATCGGGGTCATCGAGGTAATTTCTGTTATTTCTGTCATGACAGAATTATCTGAAATAACAGGTCTGGAAGTCAAGGCCGCCTTCATATAAGGCCGCCGTCGGCCGGCGCCATGAATACCGCGCCAGGGCGGCTGCCCGTCGTCGGGCGTGGCAAGATTGGCCACGTCGCCCGGCGCCCGCGCGCCCCGATCCGTGCACGAGGTGTCCCATGTCCGTGACCGCAGTGGTTCTGATCAAGGCGAAGACCCAGGAGATCAACAAGCTCGCGCAGTCGCTCGCCGAGCTCGAAGGCGTCACGGAGGTCTACTCGGTGGCCGGTCGCTACGACCTGGTGGCCATCGTGCAGGCGGCGCGCAACGAGGAGATCGCCGACATCATCAGCCAGCGCATGCACCAGGTTCCAGGGATCGTCGACTCGGAGACGCTGATCTCGTTCCGCGTCTACCGTAACTCCGACGTCGAGGCGGGATTCTCGCTCGGCCTCGCCGAGTGAGCTGCGCCGCTACTTCTTGGTGAGCGTCGCGGCGACGCGCCGGTAGGCCTCGCGAAATGGAATCCCCTCGCTGACGACGAGCGCGTTGGCGCGCTCGGCCGCGTGGATGGCGGGGTCGAGGCGAATGTTCTCCGGCCGGAAGCGCACCCCGTCGAGCGCCGGCGGCAGGATATCGAGCGTCTCGGCCGCGAGGTCAATGCCACGGAACAGCGGCGCCTTCAGTAGCTGCAGGTCCCGGTGGTAGCCGCTCGGCAGCTTCGCAACGATGCCGAGCGCTTCCGCGAGCGTCGCGTGCGCGCTCGCGGTGCGGCCGCGAATCAGCTCGAAGACGTCGGGATTGCGCTTCTGCGGCATGATCGAGGAGCCGGTCGTGAACGCCTCCGGAAGTTCGACGAACGCGAATTCCTGCGTATAGAAGAGCAGCAGGTCGGATGCGAGGCGCCCCAGGTCGGTCATCAGCAGCGCGATCTCGAACAGCAGCGTCGCCTCGGCCTTGCCGCGCGACAGCTGCACGGCCGTGACCGGCTCGTGGCTCATGGCAAAACCTAGCCGGCGCGTCGTCTCGGCGCGCTCGAGCGGAACGCCGGGCGTGCCGTAGCCGGCCGCCGAGCCGAGCGGGTTCTTGTCGATCCTGCGCCGCGCGAGCCCGAGTCCCTCGGCGTCGTCGCGGATCTCCGCCGCGAAGCCTCCCGCCCAGAGCGTGACGCTGCTCGGCATGGCCTGTTGCATGTGTGTGTAGCCGGGCAGGGCGACAGCTGCGTGGCGTGCGCCGAGTGCATCGAGTGCGTTCGCAACGCTGGCCGCGCCGGCTGCGAGCGCCTCGACCGCATCGCGCAGGTACAGGCGCAGCGCCGCGAGCACCTGGTCGTTGCGCGAACGGCCGAGATGAATGCGGCCGCCCGCGGCACCGACGGCGGCCGTGAGGCGCCCCTCGAGGGCCGTCTGCCCGTCCTCGTCGGCGAGCGCGACGTGCCACTCGCCGCGCGCGTGCGCGGCACCGATCGCGGCGAGCGCTGCCGCCAGCGCGGCGAGATCCGTCGCCGACAGCAGTCCCGCGGCATGCAAGCCCTCGGCGTGCGCGATCGAGGCACGCACGTCGTAGCCGACCAGCCGGTTGTCGAGCGCGTGGTCTTCGCCCGCCGTGTAGGCGAGCACGCGCGCATCGAGCGGTGCGCCCTTGTCCCAGAGCCGCGTCACGACGCTGCACCGCCCGGCTGCTGCTCGGCCGCGGACAGCGCCTTGACGTCGGCGACGATGAGCGTGCCGAGGCCCTCGTTCGTGAATACCTCCGCAAGCAGCGCATCGGTCGACTTGAACGAGATCACGTGCACGCGGTGCACGCCGCCGCGAATCGCCGCCTCGATCGCATTGGCCTTCGGCATCATGCCGTCGGCGAAGCTGCCGCCCGCCTCGAGGCGTTTGAGGCCGTTGAGATCGGTATAGGAGACGAGTGTCGAGGGATCCTCGAGGTGCTCGAAGATCCCGGCCGAACCTGTGCACAGGAGCAGCTTCTCGGCGCCGAGCGCGGCGCCGATCCGCGCCGCGACGGTATCGGCGTTGATGTTGAGCACGGTACCCTGCGCATCGCAGCTCAGGGGGCTCACCACCGGCATGTAGCCCGCATTCAAGAGCTGGTTCAGCACGTCAGGATCAATGCCTTCGATGTCGCCAACCTGCCCGTAGTCGACCTGGCTGCCGTCCTGCGCGCGCACGGGCGGGCGGCGGTGCGCACGGACGAGGCCGCCGTCGACCCCGGAAATCCCGACCGCCTTGATGCCGAGCTCGCGGCAGATGCCAAGCAGGCGCGTGTTGAGGAGCCCGTTCAGCACCATGACCGTCACCTCGACCGTCCTGGGGTCGGTCACGCGCCGGCCGTCGACCATCTTGGGCTCCATGCCGAGGGAGCGCTGCATCTCATCAAGCTGCGGACCGCCGCCGTGGACGAGCACGACGCGGATGCCCACCTGGTGAAGGATTGCGACCTGTTCCATCAGCGAGCGGGTCGCCTCGGGGCTGCCGAACAGCGCACCACCGACTTTCACGATGAAGACCTTGCCCTTGTACATGCGGATGTACGGCGCGGCGTTGCGCATGGCGCGAATCGCTACGGCTTGTTCGGGGCGGTAGCTCATGGAATGCCTCTTAAGGTTCGCAGTATCGGAATGACGGATCGATTGGCCGGCGATGCGGGCGGGTCAGGCGAGCAGGCGGTGCAGAACGGCGATCTGTACGAGCAGCCGGTTGTGCGCCTCGCGCAACACCACGCTCCTCGCGCCGTCGAGGACCTCGTCGGCGACCGCGACGTTGCGCCGCACCGGAAGGCAGTGCATCAGCCGGCAGCCGGGCGCCGCGCGCCCGAACCAGGACTCGCGCACCTGCCAGTCGGCGAGCGCGACCCGTTGCTCGGCGTCGCTGCTGGCATCGCCGTAGTGGCTGGTCGAGCCCCACTCCTTGGCATACACGACGTGGGCGCCGGCCAGCGCCTCTGCGCGATCAGCGGTCTCCGTGACCGAACCGCCGGATGCCGCCGCGGCCTGGCGCGCGCGTTCCATCACGACTGGCGGCAGCGCGTAGCCCTCGGGCCTCAGTACCACCACCTCGTGCCCGCGCAGCGCCGCCATGTGCACCGCCGCGGCGGGAACGGCGAGCGGCAGCGCGCGCGGATGGTTCACCCAGGAGAGCACGAACTTCGCGCGCTCGGGCACTCCGATGTCCTCGAGCGTCTTCCAGTCGGCGAGTGCCTGGCAGGGATGGTTGATAGCGGATTCCAGGTTGATGAGCGGCTTGTCGATCAGCGCCGCCATGGCCTTGAAGTTCCCGTCGGCCAGGTCCGCCGCCAGGTCCTTGCCGTCCGCGAAGGCACGGATGCCGAGCGCGTCGCAGTAGGACGCGAGCACCGGCAGGCCCTCGCGGATGTGTTCGGCCGCGACACCGTCCATCGCGACTCCCATCCGCGTCTCGAGCGCCCACGTCCCCTGCCCGGGCGTGATGACGAACGAGGTTCCGCCGAGGCGGGCCATGCCGGCCTGGAACGAGGCGAGCGTGCGCAGCGAGGGGTTCAGGAACACGAGGCCAAGGATGCGACCGGCGAGTGCGCGGGGCTCGGGGCTCTTTTCGAGCCGGCGGGCGAGCGCCAGCAGTTCGAGCACGCCGTCGCGGCCGACGTCGGCGAGGTCGAGGAAGCGAGCGAGGCGCGCGCTCACGAGCCGAGTCCGGCGAGCGTGTCGGCAAGCTGCGCGACGTGTTCCGCGGCGAGCGTGAACGGCGGCAGCAGGCGCACGATGTTGGGATCGGCGGCGGTGCCGGCGAAGATGCCCCGCGCGAGCAGTTCCTTCTGCACCTCCCTGGCGGGCCGTGAGGTGCGAAGTCCGAGCAGCAGCCCGGCGCCCTGGATCCCGGTCACCGGTCCCGTGATGCAGGTCGCCCGGATCAGCGCCGACATCCGTTCGACGTTCGCGAGCAGGCCCTCGCTCTCAATGATGTCGATGACCGTCTCGACGACGGCGCAGGCGAGCGGGCCGCCTCCGAACGTCGTGCCCAGGTCCTCAATCCTGAGGCGCGAGGCGACCGCGGGCGAGAGCAGCATCGCCGACACGGGGAATCCCGCACCGAGCGCCTTCGCCGTGGTCAGGATGTCGGGCGTGACGCGCGCGCGGTTGGCTGCGAAGGGGAATCCGGTGCGTCCGACTCCGCACTGCACCTCATCAAAGATGAGGAGCGAGCCGAGTTCGCTGCAGCGCCGCCGCAGTGCGGCTAGCACCTCGGTCGGCACCTCGTACGCGCCGGCGAGGCCCTGCACAGGCTCGACGATCACGCAGGCGGTTTCCTCGCTGACCGCCGCCGCCGCGGCGACGGGGTCGCTGCGCGATGCGAAACTCACGTCGAAGGGCGCCCGCGGAAAGCCGTACCACTTCTCGCGTGCACCAAAGGTCACGGCCCCGGCCGCGGCCGTCCGCCCGTGCCAGCCGTGCTCGAGCGCGACCGCCTCGCGCCGCCCGGTCAGCTTGAACGCGAGCCTGAGCGCATTCTCGTTGGCCTCGGCGCCCGAGTTCACGAAGAAGACGCTGTCGAGGCCGAGTCCCGCGAAACGCACCAGGCGTGCCGCGGCGCGCTCGCGCACCGCCATCGGAATCGCGTTCGTCTGGAACAGTACCTCGCGCGCCTGCTTCTCGAGCGCCGCGACCCAGCGCGGATGGCCGTAGCCGAGCGCGGCGACCGCGTGGCCGCCGTAGTAGTCGAGCACGCGCCGGCCATCCCGGGTCTCGAGCCACACGCCGTCCGCGCGCACCACCTCGAAGGGGTACTGCGCGAACACCCGCGCGAGATGGTCGGTGGCGGGGGCGATAGGCGTCTGGATGCTCGCTGAAGACATGCGCTTGCTCGTTTCGGGAGGCCCGGCGGCCGTCAGGTCCAGCCGGGCGCGGGTGCGAGGAGACCGGTCGTCTCGGGCCAGCCGAACATCCGGTTCGCCCACTGCACCGCCCCGCCGGCCGCGCCCTTGGTGAGGTTGTCGAGCACGCTCATGACCGCCACCGTGCGGCCGTTCGTGCTAACGGCGAGCTCGGCGAAGTTGCTGGTGAGGACGTCCTTGAGCCGCGGCGCGCTCTCGAGCACGCGCACGAACGGCTGCCCTGCGTAGAAGTCCCGCAGCGCTGCGGTGAAGTCAGCGGCGCTGATCGACTTGAGCAGCCGCGCCTGCGTGGTCGCGTGGATGCCGCGTGCAAACGGACCGGAGTGCGGCACGAAGTTGAGATCGGCGGTTCGACCCGTGATCGCGCGGGCGACGCCGACGACTTCCGGCGCATGGCGGTGGGCGAGGGCGCCGTACGAATAGAGATCGCTGTGCCGCCTCGGGTGGTGGGTGCCGTCCGTCGGCGCGCGGCCGGAGCCGGTGCTGCCGGTGACGGCCGAGACGAAGAACTCGGGTTCGACGAGACTCAGCTGCAGGAGCGGCACGATCGCGAGCAGCATCGCGGTCGAGAAGCAGCCGGGGTGCGCGACGTGCGGGGTCGCGAGGGTCGCGAGGTGCTCGGGCACGGCGCAGCTGAACTCGGCGACTCGCGCCGGCGCGCCGTGGGCGTGACCATAGACCGTCTGGTAGGCGAGTGGATCGGCGAAGCGGTAGTCGGCGGAGATGTCGACGACGCGCGGGCGCGTGCCCGCGGCGGCCGCGGCGGCGAGCAGGCGGTCAATGAGAGCGGCCGAGACGCCGTGCGGGCCGGCAGCGAGGACGGCGCTCACCGGCAGTGAGGCGATGCGGCGTTCCGCGTCCGCGAGGCTGCCGAACACCGCCTCGGGATATGCGGTCGCGAGGTGTGGGAACGCCGCGCCGATGCGCTCGCCGGGCTTCGAATCGGAGATCGCCGCGGCGAGCTCGAGATGGGGATGCAGCGCGATCAGGCGCAGCAGTTCCCCGGCGACGTAGCCGCTGCCGCCGATGACGAGCGTCGGAATGCGCTCCACGCCGATCACTCCGTGGTCGGCTTGATCGGGAATCGCTCGGCGAGGCCCGCCGCAACGATGACGCGGTCGCCGAGCGCCGCGCCGCTCGTGATCGCGTTGAACGCGGACACGCCCATCTGGTCGGCGATGATGTCGACGCCGACCTGGTTGTCGGTGGCGGGTCCGGTAACCACCGCAGGCTCGATGCCGAACTTCTCGCGCAGGATCTTGACGCCGCCCCAGGCGGCGACGGGGTCGTTCGCCGAGAGCACGAGCGCGGTGATGGCGCTGCGAATGTCGTGGGACGCGAGGATCGCCTCGACGCCGTAGGTGCCGAGCAGGCCATCGCCGAGCTCGAAAACGATGACGTCCGGCGCGCCCTGCGACATCTCGCTCAGCATGGTGCGCGTCAGCGCCGGACCCACCCGCGCCGTCGTCGTGCCGACCCCGAAGTCGGTGAAGATCATGCTCTTGCGGGCGCCGGCATCTTCCATCGCGAGCACGTCGCGCCTGAGCGAGACGCCGGTTGCCTTGAAGGCGTGGACCGCGATGCCGCGGTGGCGCATGCGCGCGATAATCGCGCACGCGGCAGCGGTCTTGCCGGCCTCCATGCAGGTGCCGGCGAGCGCGACGACCGGCACGTCACGTGTCTCGAGCTTGGCGGCCTGGTCGAGCGGCTTGTAGCCGATGCGCGCCGGGACGCCGATGCGCTCGCCGAGGAACGGGAACTGCAGGACCACGCCGAGCACGCGACAATCGAAGGGGCGGCCCTTGTCCACATTCACCGAGTCGCAGATCCCGAGGACGCCGCCGATGTTGAGCATCTGGATCACGTCGCCCGGCTTCACCGCTTCGGGCACGTGGCCGGAATAGCCGAACAGCGCCTTGCGATGGCCGAGCGCGCCGACGACGATGTCGCCCTTCGCGACTTTGGCCATGCGTCCGCTCGTGAGCTCGAGCGTGTTGTAGGTGCTCTTGTTGGTAAGCACTTCGACAACGAGGATTACGCCCTCCTCGCAGGGAATGTCCTCGGAAATGCGCAGTTCGTGGCCGAGGCCACGTGCCTGCGTAATGGAGGCGACCTTGTCGACGACGACGGATTTCACGACTGGCTGTCCTTGGCCTCGGCGCCGGCACGGGTATAGAACATGCCCGTCAACGCGAGCATCTTGGAGTAACCGAGCGCATCCGCCGGCGTCCACTCGCCGGCCGCTTCGCCGTATACGCCGCGCGAAGCCGCCATCAGTGACCAGCGCGAGGTGACCCCCTCGACGAATGCGCCGCCGGTGCGGAACAGAAGCGCCACCTCGCCGCTGACCCGCTCCTGGGAGGAGCGCAGCAGCGCCTCGATGTCCCGGCACACGGGATCGAGGTGGTGGCCCTCGTGCACGAGGTCGCCGTAGGGAGCGGCGACGAGTTCCTTTATGCGTGCCTGCCGGCCGGTAAGCACGAGCTTTTCGAGCTCGCGATGCGCCGTCAGCAGCACCTCCGCCGCCGGCGCCTCAAATGCGACGCGGCCCTTCGTGCCGATGACCGTGTCGCCGAGATGAATGCCGCGGCCGATGCCGAAGGGCGCGGCCAGGCGCTCGAGCGCCTCGATGAGCGCTGGTGGCTCGAGTGCCGTGCCGTCGAGCGCGACCGGCACGCCCTTCGCGAAGGCGAGCGTGTGACGCTCGGCAGCGCGAAGCGCAAGGAAGGCATCGCGCGTCAGCACCCAGGCCGCGTCCGGAATGCTGCCGGCCGAGGTGAGCGTCTCCTTGCCGCCGATCGTGACTCCCCACAGGCCGCGGTTGACCGAATAGGCGGCACCGAACGGCGGCACGGGCAGCCTGCGTTCCTCGAGGAACTTGAGCTGCTCGGAGCGCTTGAAGGCGTGGTCGCGCACCGGCGCGAGGATCTCGAGGCCGGGCGCGAGCGTGCGCAGCGCGACCTCGAAGCGGACCTGGTCGTTGCCGGCAGCCGTGCAGCCGTGCGCCACCGACGGCGCGCCGAGCTTCTGCGCCATCTCGGCGATCATCTGTGCCTGCAGGACCCGTTCCGCACCGACGCAGAACGGGTACATCTGCCCGCGGCGCGCATTGGCCATCAACAGGTACTTGAGTACCCGCTCGAAGTACTCCGCCTTGGCGGGCACGAGGTAGTGGGCATCGGCACCGAGTTCGCGCGCGCGCGCCGCGAGCGTCCGCGCCGCCTGCTCATCGATGCCGCCGGTATCGACGGTGACGCTGATGACCGGGCGCCCATAGGTCTCCTTCAGCCACGGCACGCAGAACGACGTGTCGAGACCGCCGGAAAAAGCTAGGAGGATGGGCCGGTCGCCCGTCGGGATCGTGGTCATGGGCGCCCTTCAGCGACTTTCGAGGGAACGGAAGCGGTCGAGAACGGTGTGCTGGGCACGCGCGGTGGCGGTCGCGATGAAGATCGTATCGTCCCCCGACAACGTGCCGACCACCTCGGGCCACCGCGCGCGGTCGATGGCGAGCGCGACGCTCGGCGCCGAACCCACGGGCGTGCGCACGACCGTGAGGTTGGGCCCTGCCGGTGTCACCGCGCGGACGAACGCGGCGACGACCGAGAGATCCGCCACCGGCGCGCCCGCGTCCTCGGCGAGCACGTAGCGATCCCCGACCTTGGCGACGCCGAGGTCGCGGAGGTCGCGGCTGACGCTCGACTGCGTGACCGGGTAGCCCTCGCGCTTGAGGAGCCGCACCAGCTCCGCCTGCCGGCCGATCTCGCCGCCACGGATGATCCGCTTGAGCGCATCGCGCCGGTCGAGGCCGACGCGCGTCGCGGCCGAGCCGTGATGGTGGTGATCGTATTGCATAAAGGTGCGGACATTGTGCATAAATATGCATAGACGGTCAAGCCCCATCGTCTGCGCCCGGCACGGCCGGTCGCGGCCATCAGCGCCAGGGAGCCTCAAGCGCGAAGCGCCGCGACCCGGTAGGGCTGCCGTCGGCGGCGTAGCTGCGCTCGAGGACCGCGCCGGCGCCGTCGGCATCGAGGACGAGCGCCGTGCTCGAGCGCGTTCCGTAGTCGGCGCCCACGATGAACGCCGACGACAGGCGCCGTTCGAGTTCGAGGCCGACGCCGGTATCGGGCAACTCCGCGTCCGCGGCCCGCGTGCGGTCGGCGATCACCCCGAGCAGCTGTTCGGGCGCGAGCGCCGGCGCGGCGACGAGGGCGCCGAGCCTGGCGCGGCTCTGCACCAGCTTCGGCCAGGGCGTGTCGAGGGTCGCGTTGCTGAGGCCGTAGATTCCGGGGAGCAGCAGGCGCGGCGGCGCGGAGTCGCGATTGCAGTAGTAGCCGAGTGAATGTTCATCGCCGAGCAGGAGGCTGAATCCCGCGTAGCGCGCGGCTTCCGGGACGAGCGCGCCAAGAAAGGCGGCGGGCGAAAGCTCGCCCGCGAGAAAGCGCGGAATCAACGTGCCACGCGAGGGCGCCGCCGCCGGCCCCTCGCCACCCCGGAAGTTGGTGATCACGCCGAAGCGGCGGCGCCCATCAAGTGCGAGCCAGGTGCCGCCGGCGGTCAGGTCGCGGCCGGCGAGCAGCGGCGGCGCACCCGCCCACTCCATCGGCGCGGTCGGCCGCTGGTGAAATTCATCGCGGTTACCGACGAGCGCAAGCCGTCGTGCGGGTGACTGGTGCCAGGAGAAGACGAGGAGGCACACGGCAGGCGGTCAACCCGAACCGGCGTCGCGGATGACATCGAAGCCCGTCTTCGCGATCAGCAGTGCCACGACGCATGCGAACACGATGCGCACGAACCGCGCACCACCGCGCAACGCCAGTCGGGCGCCGAGCTGTGCGCCGCCGACGTTCGCCACCGCCATGGCGAGGCCGAGGGTCCAGAGCACCTGGCCGTGCCAGGCGAACCAGGCGAGTGCCGTCGCGTTGGTGGCGACGTTGACGACGCGCGCAGCGGCGGCGGCGTGCACGAAGTCGAAGCCGTAATGGCGAATGAACAGCACCATCAGGAAGCTGCCCGCGCCCGGCCCGAAGAAGCCATCGTAGAAGCCGATCACCGCGACCAGCAGCGTACCCACCACGAGGCGGCTGCGATCGAGCGCGTGCGGTGCGTGGATCGCGCCCAGGTCCTTGCGCATGAGGGTATAGACGAGCACCACGGCCAGCATGAGCGGCACGAGCGGCCGGAACAACGCAGGTGACACCCACGTCACGGTCGCGGCGCCGGCGAGCGAGGCGACGAACGCCGCGGCGATCGCAGGCGCCAGCATTGCCCAGGGCAGGCGCACCGCGCGGGCGTAGCGTGCCGCGGCACTCGCGGTGCCGAACAGGCCCGCGAGCTTGCTGGTCGCGAGCGCGGTCGCGGGGCGCGCATCCGGCAGCGCCGAAAAGAGCACCGGCACCTGGATGAGGCCGCCGCCGCCGACCATCGCATCGACGCCACCGGCGAGAAATGCGGCGATCAGCAGGCCCGCGAACAGCGCTGGAGCGACCACCCGCTAGCGCGCAAGCGACCAGAGCGCGGCGCCCGGCTCGTCGCTGAGGCGCCGACCGGTCTGCCGCTCGTACCAGTCCGCGATCAGGCGATAGGAGATCGATTGTGGCGGCGGTAGCGCGGGCGTGCCCGCGGCCATCTCGGCACAGCTGAACCAGCGCGCGTCCTCGAGCTCCCCGTCGGGGCAGGCAATCGTCGTGTTACGCGCGCGCGCGACAAAGCCGATCATGACGGAGGACGGAAATGGCCACGGTTGCGAGGAGTGATAGTCGATGTCGCCGACCTCGACGCTCGTTTCCTCGCGCACCTCGCGGACGACCGCGTCCTCGAAGCTCTCGCCAGGCTCGACGAAGCCGGCAATCGTCGAGTAGCGGCCGGGCGGCCACGCTGCCTGTCGGCCAAGCAGCGCGCGCTCGCCGTCGTGGACCAGCACGATGATCGCGGGGTCGATGCGCGGAAAGAACTCCGCCGCGCAGCCACTCACCGTGCAGCGCATGACGTGGCCCGCGTCGACCGCGACCGTCGGCGCACCACATACACCGCAGAAGCGATGGCGCTGGCGCCACCAGATCAGCGCGCGCGCGTAGGCGAGAAGTCCCGCCTCGTCCGCCGGCAGGAGACCGCCCGTGAGGCGAAGGTCGACGAATTCGCCGTCGAGCGCAGGATCCGGCGCACCGTCCGCTGCGACTTCGAGCGCGAATGTCGCCGCCCCGCGGAACTGTCCGAGCAGGATCGCTTGCCCAGGCTGGAAGGGAGGGCATGCGGCGCGCGGCAGCAGCACCGCGAGCGGCGCCGGTTCGAGCCGGACCAGGCTCTGCGAGCGCCAGACGGGAACGAAGCGGGTCGAGGGCGTGAGCAGAGCGGCGGCGACCCACGCGGGATCCTTCCGCAAGCCGCTGGTGCGGTCGACGTAGGGGCCTGCGAAGACGTTGGAAACGGGGTGGGCTGGCATGGCGCGCGCGGTCGCCCGCGCGCACTCATTCTACCTGCCCGCCCGGGTCAGGCGCCCGCCTGCTCGAAACGCACCTGCGCCCGCGGCTCGCTGCCGGCGACCACGGCGGATTGCGCGCGCGCATCGCTCTCGCACCACGTGCAGAGGGCGTGCGTGGTCCGAAGCGCATCGATGACCATGAACGCCTGGCAGGCCGGGCAGCGGCCGGCGCGCAGCTCCGCGCGCCGCTGCAGCAGGTTGAGCAGGTGCGAAGCGTGCTCGAAGGAAATCCGCTGCGAGCGGTAGAACGCCGTGTAGGTTTCGTAGGTACGGCAGAAGAGTTCTCCCCAGCGCAGCGCCGCGAGCGTGCCACCCGGCTCGGCATCGCTGCTCGCCTCCTCGAGGAGCCCGAGGATCGCGAACAACCCGGCGAGCGCGGAGGATTGCCGCCGCGTCTCGGGATTGCGCAGGAAGAACGCGGTCTGGGTCGGCGACTTGCCGCGGTGACGCTTGATCCCCGAGCCGTGGCTCGCGACGTAGCTTCGAAAAAGCTTGCGGATGCGGTCGTCGCTGAGGCCCGTCCACGTCCGGATGGTGCACGTGCGGGCCTCGTGATGGATCATCCGCATCGCGAGATCGAAGCGCTGCCGGTCCCTGGTGTACCGATCGTCAGTAATGCGCATCACAATGATCTCCCGTCATTAATTAGTTTCATAAGAAACACATTTTGGTGAAATTTCACCAAAAACTGTACTCTCCGGTCTCGCCGGGCGCTACCAGAATATGTAGAGGCAACGGGGAGAAAAGCTATGGCGGGATCTTCGAGAAGTGTTCACGACGCCCCCGAGGGCGCCTATGCCGCGCGCGCGGTCATCGACGCAAGTTCACTGAGCTCGATTCAGGAGGCGAACCTCGCATTCCTCGCGCTCCTCGGCAGTCGCGGGCGCCCCGCCGGGAGTCCGCCTGCACTTGGCCTCGGCGCCGAGATCCTCGACGAGCTCGGCCGGCTCGATGCGCGCGCCCGCTCTGCGCTTGCCGACTGTCCGTACACGCTGTTCGACCTGCGATTCGCGGACGGCGCGTTCTGGAAGACCGCGGCCTGCCCCGCCGCGCCCGTTCCAGCAGCCGAATCACCGCTGCTGACCGGCTTCACGCGCACCGCCGTGTTCCTGGCCTGGCACCTCGCGCAGAGCAACGAACTCGCTGCGTCGCTCGTGCTCGGGATGAGCGGCCAGGTGCAGCGCCTGTGGCGGGGGATGCCGGTCTCCGCGCTCGAGGCGGTAGCGCTCGCCGCCGCGCCCCACCTCACAGCACGCTGGGGCAGGCATCCGACGTTCTGGGCGAAGCTCATGGACACGGCGGGTCCGGGCGCGCTCGATCGCGGCGAGGCGGTCCGGTTGCTAGGGCTGCAGCTCATAGCGGCGGACGGGGCATGGCCGCCCGCGGTGCCGACCGGGCAGGGCCGGCGCCCCGCCTGAGAGGCGAGGTTGCCGCGCGCCGCGCGGGGTCTTACGCTTCGCGCTCGCTGCCGCTGGCCGGCAGCCCCCCCGCTGAAGAAGCCCCCGCTCATGCAAGCACTGTCGATTTCCAAGCTCACCAAGACCTACCGCAACGGCATCCAGGCGCTCAAGGGCATCGACCTCGATGTCGAGCAGGGAGATTTCTTCGCGCTCCTGGGTCCCAACGGCGCCGGCAAGACGACCACGATCGGCATCATCACCTCGCTCGTGAACAAGACGAGCGGCACGGTCAGCGTCTTCGGGCACGACATCGACCGCGAGATCGCGGTTGCGAAATCCTGCATCGGGGTCGTCCCGCAAGAGATCAACTTCAACCAGTTCGAGTCGGTCGAGACGATCCTGCTCAACCAGGCTGGGTTCTACGGCATTCCGCGACCGCTCGCGCGGCAGCGCACCGAACGCTACCTCAAGCAGCTGCAGCTCTGGGACCGGCGGCGCTCGGTCGCGCGCTCCCTTTCGGGCGGCATGAAGCGCCGGCTCATGATCGCGCGCTCCCTGGTCCACGAGCCGCGGCTCCTGATCCTCGACGAGCCGACCGCGGGCGTCGACATCGAGATCCGCCGCTCGATGTGGGAGTTCCTGCGCGAGACCAACGAGCGCGGCGTCACGATCATCCTGACGACGCATTACCTGGAAGAGGCGGAGCACCTGTGCCGCAATGTCGCGATCATCGACAAGGGCGTCATCATCGAGAATGACAAAATCAGCAACGTGCTGCGCAAGCTCCAGTCGGAAACCTTCGTGCTCTACCTGCGCGAAGCCCTCAAAGTCGCGCCGCAACTGCCGGGATTCGGCGTGACACTGGTCGATGACCACACGCTCGAGGTCGAGGCCTCGAAGGACCGCAACCTTAACGACATCTTCGTGCGCCTCGCCGCACAGGGCATCGACGTCGTGTCGATGCGCAACAAGGTCAATCGCCTCGAAGAGCTGTTCATGCGCCTGGTGCGCGGCGCGAACACGCCTGCGGAATCCGCTCCCGCCGAGCGGACCGGGAGCGCCCCATGAACGCCGTCGTCGCCCCGTCCCGCGCGCGCACCGACTGGGTCGGGTTCCAGACCATCGTGCTGCGCGAGTTCAGCCGCATCATCCGTATCTGGGGACAGACGCTCGTGCCGCCGGGCGTCACCGCGACTCTCTACTTCATCATCTTTGGCAGCCTGATCGGCTCGAGGATCGGCTCGATGGGCGGGTACGGCTACATGCAGTACATCGCACCCGGCCAGATCATCATGTCGGTGATCACGAACTCCTACGGCAACGTGGTCTCGAGCTTTTTCGGCGCGCGCTTCGGCAAGCACGTCGAGGAGCTGCTGGTGTCGCCGCTGCCGAACTGGCTGATCGTGCTCGGCTATATCTCCGGTGGCGTGTTGCGCGGGCTCCTGGTCGGCGCAGTGGTCACGATGGTCGCACTCTTTTTCACCCACCTGCAGGTCGCGCATCCCTTCGTGGTGGTTGCGGCGGTGCTGCTGACCTCGGTCGTATTTGCGCTCGGCGGATTCATCAACGCGATCTTTGCCAAGAACTTCGACCACATTTCCTGGTTCCCGACATTCATCCTGAACCCGCTGACCTATCTCGGCGGCGTCTTCTACACGATCGCGCTGCTGCCCGACTGGGCGCGCGCGATCTCGCAGGTGAACCCGATTCTTTATATGGTGAACAGCTTCCGCTACGGTTTCCTCGGCGTCTCCGACGTCGACTTGAGGCTCGCCTTCGCGATCATGGTCGGCTTCGCCGTGGCGCTCTTCGGCCTGGCGGTCGGCCTCATGTACAAGGGCGTCGGGATCCGCGAATAGGCGTCGACCGGGAGGCGAGTTCCATGTGCGGCCGATTCGCATTCCATTCACCCCACGAGACGACGGCGCAACTTTTTGCGCTGTCGGACGGATCGCCCGATCTGCCGGCGCGCTGGAACATCGCGCCCGGCACCGACATCCCGGTGGTGCGGATCGCGGCGGGTGGCGCGCGCGAGCTAGTGAGCCTGCGCTGGGGACTCGTGCCCTCGTGGGCCAAGGACCGCTCGATCGGGCAGCGCCTCATGAATGCCCGCGCCGAGACGCTGACCGAGAAGCCCGCGTTTCGCGTCGCGTTCAAGCGGCGGCGCTGCCTCGTGCCTGCCGACGGCTACTACGAGTGGCGTGTGGTCACGGGGGGCAAGCAGCCTTATTTCGTGCACGCCGCCTCCGGGCGTCCGTTCGCGATGGCCGGCCTGTGGGAGCACTGGGTGGATCCCGAAACTGGCGCGGCGCTTGAATCCTGCGTCATCGTCACACGCGAGGCGGCCGGCATCGTGCGCGAGATCCACGGACGCATGCCCGTGATCGTTCCCGCCGACGCCTTCGCCGCGTGGCTGAACCCGGCCGAGGACGGCGCGGCCATGCTCGCGACCCTGCTCGCGAACGAGCAGGGCGCCGGGCTCGAGGCGTACGCCGTCAGCCGGCGGGTGAACAGCCCTCGCAACGAAGGCGCCGTGCTTACCGAACCCGCCGCCGGAACCGGCAGCGCCGGCTAGGCACGCGCCAAGCGGCGCGCGCGCCCGGTGCGATGCGACTTATGGCGCACTTGTGGCTCCGCGCCGACAGTATCGGCACGCGCAAACCGGGAGGCGGTTCGCGGCCGCCGCCGCGCAAAAGGTCTAGAAAGCAGCAACATCTGCCAAAGGATCGCGCATGACCCGGAGCCTGCACCTCGTCGACGTCTTCACCGATCGCCCCTGCGCGGGCAACCAGCTCGCGGTCGTCACCGGCGCCAAAGGGCTGAATGCCCCGGCAATGCAGGCTTTCGCGCGCGAGATGAATTTCGCCGAGACCACGTTCGTGATGAGCGACCGGCCCGTCGGCGGCGGCTGGCCGGTGCGGATCTTCACGCCCAAGCACGAGGTGCCCTTCGCCGGCCACCCGACGCTCGGCACGGCGCATGTGATCCGCCACGCACTCCTGGGCGGGCGCGTCGATCGCGTCACACTGTCGCTCGAGGCGGGTCTCACCCCCGTGTTCGTCGAGCGCGCGACCAAGCACGAGCTCTACTGGATGCGCCAGCGCTTCCCGACCTTCGGCAAGCGCCTGCCGAGGAAGCTGGTCGCACCCGCGCTCGGCCTCTCGCCCGCCGACCTCGACAGCCATCCGATCGAGGAAGTGTCGACCGGCCTTGCGTTCCTCGTGGTGCCGGTGCGCACGCGCCGGGCGCTCGAACGTATCCGCGTCGATCGCGAGGCGCTCCTCAAGCTCGTCGACGGGCTCGACGCCAAGGCGGTCATTGCCTTCGCGCCCGGCGCGCGCGGCGCCGGCCACCAGCTGACTGCGCGCGTGTTCGTGGATTACTATGGCGTCCCCGAGGATGCTGCGACCGGCAGTGGCAACGGCTGCCTCGCCTCCTGGCTCGTGCAGCATCGCTACCTCGACGACGATGCGATCGACGTGCGCGTTGAGCAGGGCGTCAGCATCGGGCGGCCCTCGACGCTGCACCTGCGCGCGATGCGCACGTCCCGCGGCATCGAGGTGCGCGTCGGGGGCGGCGTCGTCGACGTCGCCCGAGGCACGCTGCTCGCGGCGCGACTAGCCTAATCGGAGCGCGCAGTCAATCGGCGAGCGTCGCATCGCGATCTACTGCTTAGCCTTAGCCGCTGCGCTACACTCGCCGCCTCCCCGTTCCATCTCCGGATCGCGAGGTGCTCGTGCGAATGAAGCGTGCGCTCATCGTGGACGACTCGAAGTCCGCACGCGTCGTCCTGTCGCGCGTTCTCGAGAAGCTCGAGCTCGCCGTCGACACGACCGACTCCGCGGAGAGCGCGCTCCACTACCTGCGTGAGAACCGTCCCGACGTGATCTTCATGGATCACGTGATGTCGGGCATGGACGGTTTGCAGGCGGTGCAGGCCATCAAGAGCGATCCGAGCACGGCGTCCATCCCGATCATGATGTACACCTCCCAGGACGGCGAGGTGTACGCGGGCGAAGCGCGCGCGCTCGGCGCGGCCGGCGTGCTACCGAAACTCATGGCGCCTTCCGATATCTCGCGGGTCCTCGACCAGCTCGAGATCCTGCGCGAGCCACGCGAGGCGCGCCTCGTCGGCTTCGAGCAGGTGCACTTGCCAGCGGTTGGCTCCGAGCACGCGCTGCCGCCGGCCGCGAGCCCGGCGCCCGAGCCCATCGCTGTGTCTGCGGCCGCGGCCAGCCTCACGCCCGCGGAGCTGCGCGAGGCGCTCGCGCCGCTGCTGCGCGAGCAGGGCACGGATCTGCGCCGCTTCGTGGTCGCGGCGCTCGAGAGCTTCAGCGGCCGCGTGGTGACGGAGGTGACGGCGCAGGTCGAGTCGGCGTCGCTGCGCGCGGCGCACGCTGCCGTCGCGGCGATTCCTCCGCTGCCGCCGGTCGCGCCGCCACCCCCTCTGGAAGCCGTTGTCGAACGCCGGCCTTCCGCGTGGATCGCGCTTGCGATCGGTGCGCTCCTGGTCGCGAGCGCGTGCGCTGCCTATGCCTGGCAGCAGCACGGCGCGCTCGCCAGCGCGCAGAACCGGGGCGATGCACAGGCGCGCGAGCTCGCCGCGGTACGCCACGATCTCGATGCTGCGCGTGCCGCGACGCTTGCGGCCGCCAACGCCGGCGAGCGCGTGCTCGTGCCCTACGGCGAAGTCGCACTGTCCGGCGATCGCCTCGCGACACTCGCGAAGCTGCTCGCCGATCTCGAGGAACGCGGCACGGCGGCGACCGTGACCGTGACCACGGCGGCGGGCGAGTACTGCCTGACCGGAAATCCCGCGGAGGGCTACGCGACCGCGCCCGGTGAAATGCCCGCCAATCGCTGCGACGTCGTCGGCAACCCCTTCGAGGAATCGATGCGCCCGGAGCAGCGCGAGCCCCAGGCCGCGACCGCCCTCGCGGCGAGCGCGATGGCGCGGCCGCAGGGCGCGCTCGAGGTCAAGTTCGTGCACGCGGCGCGCCAGCAGAACCCGGCCGGCTACCCGGTAGCCGCGGACGTGAGCGCCGCGCAGTGGAATGCCGCGGCGGCCAACCACAACTACGTCGAATTCACGGTCGAAACCCGACACCCGAACCCATGAGCTGGATGCTGTACGGGGCCAACGGCTACTCGGGCGAACTGATCGCCCGGGCCGCGGTCGCCGCAGGCTTGCAACCTATCCTCGCCGGCCGTTCACGCGAACCGCTCGAGGCGCTCGCCCGCGAGCTCGGCCTCGAGGCGCGCGTGCTCGCGCTCGACTCAGCGGCCGCGCTCGCTACCGGGCTCAAGGGCATCGCGCTGGTCCTGAACTGCGCGGGCCCGTTCTCCGCGACCGCGCGGCCGATGATCACGGGCTGCCTCGCCGCCCGCGCCCATTACCTCGACATCACCGGCGAGGTCGCGGTGTTCGAGCTCGCCGCCTCGCTCGATGCGGCCGCGCGCACGGCGGGCGTAGTGCTCTGCCCCGGAGTCGGCTTCGACGTCGTGCCCACCGACTGCGTCGCGCTTGCGCTCGCCGAGGCGCTGCCGGGCGCGAGCCACCTTGCGCTTGGCTTCGACAACGCCTCGCCCGTGAGCCGTGGCACTGCGCGCACTATGGTAGAGGGTCTCGGCCAGGGCGGCGCGGTACGCCGCGATGGCGCGATCGTGCGCGTGCCGCTCGGCTACCGCGACCGGCGCATCGATTTCGGCGCGGGCGAGAAGCTCGCGATGACGATTCCGTGGGGCGACGTCAGCACCGCATTCCGCACCACCGGCATCGCCAACATCGAGGTGTACATCCCGATCTCGCCGCGGCGCCTCGCGCGCCTGCGGCAGCTCAACTACCTGCGCTGGGCGTTGCGGCTCGGCGTCGTCCAGAGCCTGATGAAATCGCGCGTCGACGCGGGCATTCCCGGCCCCGACGCGCAGCTTCGCGAGCGCACGCCGACGCACATCTGGGGCGAGGCGCGCCGCGCGGACGGGAGCGTGCGCACCGCCCGCATCGTGACCGCGAACGGCTACACCGTCACCGTGCACGCCTCCCTCGCCATGGTCGCGCGGCTGCTCGCGGGCGGAATCGCCGCTGGCTCGGTCACGCCCGCGCGCGTCCTCGGCGCGCGCTTCGTCGAGACCCTGCCTGGCAGCGGACGCCTGTCCATCGGCTGAAGCGCGCATGGACTCTGCAGGCTTCGCACCTCCGTTCTGGCTCAGCAACCCGCACCTGCAATCGATGCTGCCAAGCTCGACGCTGCGCCGCTCGTTTGTCGCGCGCGCCGCCGCCCCGCTGCTGGCCGCAAGTCGCGATGTCATCGTCGAATGCGGCGACGGCGTGCGCCTTGCGGGCCACTACAGCGCGCTGCCGCAGGCGACTCGCGACCTGGTGCTGCTCGTGCACGGCTGGGAAGGCAGTGCCGAGTCGCAGTACTTGCTGTCCGCCGCGCAATACCTGTACGCGCGCGGCTTCGAGGTATTCAGGCTCAACCTGCGCGATCACGGCGCGAGCCATCACCTGAACCCCGAACTCTTCCATTCGTGCCGCATTGCGGAAGTGGTCGGCGCGGTGCGTTCGGTGCAGGGGCTGTTCCCCGATCGCGTGCTGTCGCTGGTCGGCTACTCGCTCGGCGGCAACTTCGCGCTCAGGGTCGCGGTGCGCGCGCCGGCCGCCGGCGTCGACCTCGGGCAGGTCGTTGCGATCTGTCCGGTGATCGATCCCGCACGCACGCTCGAGAGCCTCGAGAACGGACTGTGGCTCTACCGGAACTACTTCGTGCTCAAGTGGCGCCGGTCGCTGCGCAAGAAACGCCAGGCGTGGCCGGACCTCTACGATCTCGACGACCTGCTCGACAGCCGCGACCTCACCGGTCTCACCGAGACGCTGGTGCTCAAGTACACGGGCTTTGCGGACCTGATGAGCTACCTGAACGGCTACTCGATCACGGGCGATGCGCTCAACGGCCTCGCGGTGCCGTGCCGCATCATCACCTCGCTCGACGACCCGATCATCCCGGCCGCGGACCTTGAGCGCCTTGCGTCCTCGGCGCGGCTTGAGATCACCCTGACCCGGCAGGGCGGCCACTGTGGCTTCCTCGAGAACCTGAACCGCGAGAGCTGGGCCGATCGCCAGGTACACGCGACCCTGGTCGAAGCGCGCGCCCGGCGCGCCTAACGAGTCTGGCGGCACTGCGCTCGGTGGAGTTGCATCCGCTGTTTGCTGCGCCGATCATGCGAATCCCGCCGTCATCCCGAGAGAACACCGTGACCACCCGACTCGAGATCCTGTCGAAGGCCGTGCGCGCTGCAGGCGCCGCGCTCCTGCTGGTGTTCGCGGCGGTCGTGCCCACGGCGCACGCCGCGGTCTCGCCGTACGCGGAGGCGCTGGCAGTGCCCGGCCGCAGCGACAAGGACAAGGAGCGGGACGCGCGCGACAAGCCCGCCGACGTGCTCGCCTTCGCCGGCTTCAAGTCCGGGATGCGCATCGCGGATGTCTTCGGCGGTGGCGGCTACTACAGCGGGATCCTCGCCCACGTCGTCGGGCCCAAGGGCAAGGTGCTGCTCGTCAACGACCCGGCCTACGCGCAGTTCGCGGCCGCCGATCTCGCGGTGCGGTTCAAAGACGGGCGGCTCGCAGAAGTCGAGCAGCGCGTCGTGCCGAACGAAAAGCTCGGCTTCAACAAGGGCGAACTCGACGCCGCGCTGTTCGTGATGTCGTATCACGACCTCTATTTCGAGGACAAGGCCGGATTCCCGCGCATCGATGCCGGCCAGTTTCTCGACCAGATTCACGACGCGATCAAGCCGGGCGGAGCGCTGCTAATTGTCGACCACTCGGCGGTGGCCGCTAGCGGCAACGCGCCGGCGCAGACGCTGCACCGCATCGACGAGAAGTGGGCGACCGCGGACCTGGCCAAGCACGGCTTCAAGCTAATCAAGACCTTCGACGGCCTGCGCAATCCCGCGGATGATCGCTCGAAGCCCGTGTTCGATGCGGCGATCCGCGGCAAGACGGATCGCTTCGTGCACCTGTACCGGCGCGTCTAGGAGTCGGTGCGCGCGGCGCGCTTCTCCTCGAAGCGCACGACCGGTTGGCTGCCCGTCACGGTGATCTCGCCATCGACGACGGCGCCGTCGGCGATTGCAATCACCTGCGCCCGCACGCGACCGTGGATGACCGCGGTCTTGCCGATTTCGAGCTTGGCGTCGACGGTTACATCGCCGGTGATGCGTCCGGCTACGACGGCCGAGCGTGCCGAAACGTTGCCGTGCCAGTGGCCGTCGCGGGAAATCGACAGCGCGCCGTTGATCGCGCCGTCGCCGACCACGGTACCGCCGAGCGCCATGGGCCCGCTGACCTGAAGCTGCCCCTCGAACACGCTGCCCGCGCCGACCAGCGTCGGTGTCCCGGAAACCTGGTCGAACAGCCGCCGGCGCGGCCGATCGGAAGTAGCATCGGACACGGGACCTCCTGTGACGGCTCGCTCCCAAGGCGCTGGCGCCGCCCTCGGAGCGTCAACACTATACTAAGCACCGCGCCGTCGCCGTCTCGCGAAGCTTCAGTATTCAGACGGCCGTCACACGCACGAGCATTGCATCGCATGATTGCACGCGCCCACGCCGAGCCAGCGCGACGAGTGCCGCGGGCCGGGCTCCGGTGAGTGTGTCCCTGCTGTTGCTCGCGCTCGCGCCCTTCGCGGCCGCGATCCTGCTCGGGATGAGACGACCGCCGGCCGGTCGCTACCTCGCCTTTGCCGCGGCGCTGCTGCTCGCGATGGCGCTCGGACTCGCGCTCGCGATTCTCGGCTTCGCGCTGCGCGGGGTAGGCACGGCTCTGGTGCTGCCGTGGGTCCCCGCGCTCGGCCTCGACGGGAACCTGCACGGAGACGTCGACGGTGCCGCGTTCGCCCTCGCCATTCTCGTCTTCGGCCTGCGCGCGGCGTGGCTGCTGCGTCGGGCGCCCGCCGTGGCGGGGCGCCCGTCGCCGCTCGCGCTCGCGCTGATCCTGGTTGGCGTCGCTCAATTGGCAGTACTCGCGGACAACCTGCTGGTCGCGATCGCGGTCTCCGAACTCGCCGCAGTGCTCGGCTATTGCCTCGAGCGCGGTGCGGCGCCCGCGGGCGGCGCCGGTCGGTGCCTCGCACTCGGCGCCTTGAGCGCCGGCACGCTGTTCCTGCTCGCCGGGGCGCTCCTGGTCGGTGACAGCACTGGTACCTACCGCTCGGGTGCGATCGTCGTCGCGACGGCGACGCTCGGCGCGCAGCCGCTCTACCCGGCCGCGGTGGGCCTCCTGCTTGCGGGCGCCTGGACGCGTTCGGCGGCGTGGCCGTGGGGACTGTCGTTGCGGCGGTCACGCGCGAATGCATTCGGCGTCGGCAACGCCGCGGGCACGGTGCTGCTGCTGACGGGCCTTTGCCTCGCGATCCGGCTCCTGCCCGCCCTCGTCGGCGCCGTGCCCGGCATCGCGGTCGCCGCAGGCTTCCTCGCGATCCCGCTGCTGCTGGGTTCGATCGCGCGCCTGCTCGGCGGCTCCGTGCCGCCGGGTCGCCCGGCGCTCGCGACCGCGCCCGAGGCCGGTGCCGGGAGCGAGACGTGACGGCGCTCCCAGCGCTGGCGCTCGTGCTGCCGCTTGCGAGTGCGCTCCTGCTGCTGGGCATCGAGCGCGGCCGGCCGCGGCTCGCGCGTGCCTTGAACGGCACCTCGATGGTGCTTGCGCTCGCGCTCGCGATCGCGGCGCTGCGTGCGGCGAGCGGTGGCGGCGCGCTCGCGATGGCGCTCGGACCCACCGGCCTCGTCCTCGTGCTCGACCGGCTGTCAGCGTGGATGCTCGTCGCGGCATCGAGTACGGCGCTCATCGTCTTTGCGCACACGGCACGCGCGCCTGCCCGCGGCGCGAGCCGAGCCCATTCGCTCGTGCAACTGCAGCTGTTCGCGCTCGACGGCGTGTTCCTGGTCGGCGACCTCGCGAGCCTGTTCATGCTCCTTCAGGTGGTCGTGTTCGCATCGACGAGCGCGCTCGCGCGCGGCACGGGCACGACGGACGCGGCCGCCAGTCGGCGCGCCTTCCTTGTCAACGGCGGCAGCGCGGTCGCCTTCGCTATCGCCATCGGCTGCATTTTCGTGGCGCTCGGCACGCTCGACCTTGCGGGACTGTCGGTCGCGGCGCCTGCGGTGCCGGCGGCCGAGGCCGGGCTGCTCGGCAGCGCATCCTTCGTGCTGCTCGGTGTGCTCGCGCTCGGCGCAATCGTGACGCCGCTGCTGTTGTGGCTGCCCGGTAGCGGCGCTGCGCCGCCCGCGTTTGCGGTCGGCCTCGGCGCGCTGCTCGCCGAGAGCTGCATCTACCTGATCCTGCGTCTCTACACGCTTGTTTTCCCGTGCTTCGTCGCCGGGCCCTGCGGGCCGTCCGGCCTGGCATTGCCGCTCGGCCTCACTGCGGTGACCGCGGGTGCGCTCGCGGCGCTCACGGCGCGCGAAGCGCGGACGCTGCCTGCGCAGCTCCTGGTCGCGTCGGTGGGAGTGCTCCTGATCGCGGTCGGAAGTTTTCGGGAGGCAGGGCTCGCGGCCGCGATCTTCCTGCTCTGGCACACGGCACTGGCTGCGACCGCGTTGTTCCTCGCCGCCGACCTGTTGAGGCGGGCGTCGCCCGGCCGCGGGCGCGGGGTGGCGGTCGTCGGGTACTTTGCGTCACTCGCGGCGCTCCTCTGCCTGCCGCCGCTGGCGGGATTCCCGGGGCTCATCGCGGTGCTGCAAGCCTCGACACCCGATGCGCTCGCGGTCTGGACGCTGGTCTGCGCCTCGCTGCTGGTGGCCGGGATCGCGGTGTTTCGGCACGAGAGCCCCATTCCGGCGGGTGGCGCGGCATCGATGCGCGTGCCGCGGCTGGCGCTCGCGGGCAGCGGCATTGCGCTCGGCGCGCTGCTCGCCCTCGGGCTTGCGGCGGCTCCGGTATTCGATCTCGCGCACTTGACCGCGCGCCAGCTGCTCGACCGCGCGGCGTACGTCGCCGCGGTACGTGCAGCCCGCGAGACCCGGTGAAGGGGCCCACTCGCGGGCCGCGCAGACGGGAGTGGGCAGATCTCGCGCACCAAGGCACTATCGCAGTGCCCCGCCGCGATCGGCGATGACGCGGCGGCCGTTATTGAACCTCGGTGCGCCGTGACGGGCACCGCGACCGGAGGACCGCAGATGCGCCTGCGTATTGCGTCGATGCCGGCGGGAATTCGCCGCGAGGTGCGCCGGTGCGTCGCGTAGTCGTGTGCGCGGTTCTCGTGCTGGCGGGCTGCGGCTCCGACCGCGACTATGCTGCGGCGGAGCGCGCCAATACCGTGGTTGCCTTCGATGACTACCTGCGGCTGCACCCCGACAGTGCGCACGCCTCGGAGGCACGCGCGCACCTGGCGACGCTGGTGGAGGCACGCGAATGGGAGCGTGCGCACAGCGCCGACACGGCCGATGCCTACCAGCAGTACCTGCGCGGCTACCCCTCCGGTGCTCACGCGCACGATGCACTGATCGCGATCTCCGACTTCAACATGGCCGCGGTCCCGAACACCGAGGCATCGGGCGCCGCGTCCGCACCGTCGCTCGCGCCGGGCGGTCCGCCGGCGACGCCCGCCGTGAAAGGACCGATCGCGCGCACACCGGTTCCGGTGGCGCGCGTGAATTCGTCGCCGGCAGCCAAGCCCGCGCCCGTCGCGGCTGCCGCGCCGTCGCCAGCACGCGCGCCGACCGTGGCAGCGCCAGGAACCCGCATCCAGCTCGGCGCGTTCGCGTCGGAATCCGCCGCGACGGCGGCATGGCAGCGGCTCGCGCATCGCTACGCCGAGCTCGCAGGACGCACGCCGCTGGTTGCGAGCGCCACGCTCGCGGACGGGCGACACGTGCACCGTCTCCAGGTCGGCGGCTTCAGCGCCCAGTCGGCCGCGGCGATGTGCGCCGCGCTGGCTGCGAGTCACGACGCCTGTCTTATTGTGCCGGCCGCGGCCGCCACGACGAACTGACCCCGCGCGGCGGGGCAAAGTCGTCAGTTCCTGACGCGCCACGTCAGTTCTCCGGCGCCAGCGGCGGACCGGAGTGTTCGTAACCAGTTGTTTTATATATATTTACAAGGTTGGCACGGGCCTTGCTTTATCTTCAGTGCAAGTCTCATCTCCCCCTGTGGTTTGAATCTTGGCGCCGTCGAGCTTCCCCCAGCTCCCGGCGCCTTTTTTTTCGCCGGCGCGCAAGTCCGGGGCGCCAACGGTTCGTCGCTCGAGACCTGCCATTCACCGCGTGTCATCAGAATCTGCACCGTGAACGGGTAGACTCGCGCAACTCTTTGTTGCACCTAGAAGTAGCCACCGTGAACGATGACGCCACGTCGCGCCCGGATTCGGGCGACGCGCCACACTCCACTCACTCCTTCGGCGGCGATTCCTACCCGGCAGCCGCGACCGCTGGGATCGAGACGCCGTTCTGGCGGCGCACGCAGGTCATCGGCATCGCCGTGGTCGGGGTCCTCGCCGTGGTCATCGCCCTCGTCATCGTCATGCACGTGCGCGCGGCCAACCTCGCCAATGCGGTGGACCCGAACGACGCGATTCCGCTCGTGACCGCGCGCGCGCCCGGTCGCTCGACGATCGCGTCGCTGGTCACGTTCACCGGCGGCATCGTTGCCCGCTACGACCAGCCGATCGGCGTCGAGGGCGACGGCGGTCGGGTCTCGGAAGTGCTGGTCGAGAGCGGTGACCGCGTCAGCCGCGGCCAGGTGCTGGCGCGCCTCGACACGGCAGTCGTATCGGCGCAGGTGGCGAACCTGCGCGCGTCCGTCGAACAGATGCGCGCGGAGGCCGTGCTCGCCGAGGCCGACTACCGGCGCGCCGCGGCGGTTGCCGACTCGGTCGGCGCGCTGTCGAAGGAGGAAGTGGACAAGCGCCACTCCGTGGTCGCGACCTCCGCGGCCCGCGTGAAGTCGGCTGATGCGCAGCTCGCCGAAGCCGAGGCGCGCCAGGGGCGCACCTCGATCCGCGCACCGGCCGACGGCATCGTGCTGACGCGTACGGCGGAAGTCGGCCAGACCGCGATGCCGGGCGGCGCGGCGCTGTTCCGGCTCGCGCGCGGCGGTGAAGTCGAGATGCGCGCGCAGGTGGCGGAGCGCGACCTGCCGCGGCTCAAGCTCGGGCAGGACGCCGACGTGTACCTGACCGGCATCGCGACGCCGTTCCAGGGCAAGGTCCGGCTGGTGAGCGCCGTCATCGACCCGCAGACCCGCCTGGGCGAAATGCGCATCGCGCTCGAGCAGCGACCGGACCTGAGGCCCGGTGCCTTCGCGCGCGGCGAAGTGAAGGTGGGATCGGAGGTGCTGCCGATCGTTCCACAGACCGCCGTGCTGTCGGACGGCCCGACCAATTTCGTCTACGTCGTCGGCACCGACGGCCACGTGACTCGCCGCGCCGTCAAGGTCAGCGGCACGCAGCCGCAGGGAATCGTGATCGGCGAGGGCATCGACGGCACGGAACGGATCGTCTCCTCGGCCGGCGCCTTCCTGCATGACGGAGAGCTCGTCCGCCTCGCGGAGGCGAAGGGTTCGCCGTGAGAAATATCTCCTCGTGGGCGATCAAACACCCGGTGACGCCGCTGGTGCTGTTCGCGGTGCTGACTTTCGTCGGAATCGTCGCCTTCAAGCTCTTGCCGGTGAACCTGAACCCCGACGTGACCTACCCGGCCGTGACGGTGTTCGTGTCGCAGCCAGGCGCCGCCCCGGCCGAGCTCGAGACGCAGGTCATGCAAAAAGTCGAGGGCGCGGTCGCCTCGGTCGCCGGGGTCCGCAGCGTCACCTCGTTCGCCTCCGAGGGCACCGCATTCACCTCGATCGAATTCCAGATCGGCACGCCGATCGACCGGGCGATGAACGACGTGCGCGATGCGATCTCGCGGGTCCGCTCGCAGCTGCCCGAAGGCATCCAGGAACCGATCGTCCAGCACCAGGACATCGACGGTGGTGCGTTCGTCTACTACGCCGCCAGCAGCAACGCGATGAGCTCGCAGGAGCTGAGCTGGTTCGTCGACAACGCCGTCACCAAGCGGCTGTTGCCGCTGCCGGGCATCGCCCAGGTCAACCGCTCCGGCGGCGACAGTCGCGAGATCCGCATCGAGCTCGATCCAGCGCGCATGCAGGCGCTTGGCATCACCGCCGTCGACGTGAACCAGCAGCTGCGCACGCTCAACGTCGATTCGCCGGGCGGTCGCGCCCAGCTCGCCGGCGGCGAGCAGTCGATCCGGGTGCTCGGCGGCGCGCGCACTGCCGAACAGCTCGGCAACACGCGCATCCAGCTGAGCGGTGGACGCTTTGCGCGGCTCGATGACATCGCCACCGTCAAGGACGGAGTCGAGGAGGTCCGCTCGATCGGCAGGCTCAATGGCCGGCCGGCAACCACCTTCGGCGTGTCGCGCTCGCGCGGCTCCTCGGACGTCGCCGCGCTCGCCAACGTCGAGGCCGAGCTCAAGAAGATCATCGTCGAGAACCCGAGCGTGACGGTCAAGCAGGTGTTCTCGACGGTCGGCGCGACCAAGCTGCAGTACAACTCGGCGATCGACGCGCTGCTCGAGGGCTCGGTGCTCGCGGTGCTCGTGGTGTGGGTATTCCTGCGCGACTGGCGCGCGACGGCGATCTCGGCGCTCGCGATCCCGCTGTCCGCGATCCCGACGTTTGCGTTCATGGCGTGGATGGACTTCACGCTCAACAGCATCAGCTTGCTGGCACTGTCGCTGGTTGCCGGCGTGCTCGTCGACGATGCGATCGTCGAGATCGAGAACATCGTGCGCCACATGCGCATGGGCAAGACTCCGTACCAGGCGGCGCTCGAAGCGGCCGATGAGATCGGGCTCGCCGTGGTCGCGACCTCCGGGACCATCATCGCGGTGTTCCTGCCAGTCAGTTTCATGGGCGGCTTCACCGGCCAGTACTTCAAGCAGTTCGGGTTGACCGTGGCCGCGGCCGTGTTCCTGTCGCTCTTGGTCGCGCGACTGATCACGCCGGTGATCGCCGCGTTCACGCTCAAGCCCGCGGGCTTCAAGGCGCACCTCGAGGGGCCGCTGATGACCCGCTACCTCGCCCTGTTGCGGGCGAGCGTGACCCATCGCTGGCGGACGATCGGCGTCGGCGTCCTTTTCTTCGCGCTGTCCATTGTCGGCCTCGCGCTCATCCCGAAGGACTTCATTCCCGCCGGCGACTTCGGCACCAGCCAGATCTCGATCGAGCTGCCGCCCGGCGTGCGCATCGAGGACACCGCAGGGGTCTCCGACAACGTGACTGCGCTGGTCCGCAAGTCGCCCGATGTCGCCGACGTCGTCGAGTCCATCGGCAACGGCGACGACGGCTCGGTTCGCGAGGCGCAGATCTTCGTGTCGCTGAAGCCGCGCGAGCAGCGCAAGCTCAGCCAGAAGCAGTGGGAAGACGCGATGGCGCCGCAGCTGCGGGCGATTCCCGACGCTCGCGTGTCGATCGCTTCGCAGAGCGGCGGCGGCGGCGACGCGCCGATCTCGCTCTATTTCACGGGCGATGACCTCGAGCAGATCGAGTCGGCCGCGCGGGCCGCGGTCGTGCAGATGCGGGACGTCAAGGGCATCCGTGATCCGCGCATCGCGGGCGACCTGCCGCGTCCCGAGCTCCTGATCAAGCCGCGCTTCGATCTCGCCGCGCAGCTCGGCGTGACGGTGCAGGCCATCAGCCAGACGATCCGGATCGCGACGATCGGCGACATTCCACAGAACGCGGCCAAGTTCTCGCTCGCCGACCGGCAGGTGCCGATCCGTGTCAGCCTGCTCGAGTCCTCGCGCCAGGACATGTCGACGCTCGAGAACCTGCCGGTGCCGACCGCCGCGGGCGGCGCGGTGCCGCTCAAGGCCGTTGCCGACATCAGCTTCGGCGAGGGACCGGCGACGATACGCCGCTACAACCAGACGCGCCGCGTCAAGGTGCTGGCCGACCTGCAGCCGGCTGCGGCGCTCGGTGACGTGAGCGAGCTCGTCAAGGCCCTGCCCGCGATCAAGCACCTGCCGCAGGGCGTGCACCTCGTCGAGCGCGGCAGCGTCGAGTTCATGACGGAGATGATGCGCAACTTCACGCTTGCGATCCTCGCGGGCGTGCTGATGGTGTTCGCGGTGCTGGTGCTGCTGTTCGCGCGCATCTTCCAGCCGCTGACGATCCTGTCGGCGCTGCCGCTGTCGCTCGGCGGCGCGATCCTCGCGCTGATGATCTGCGGCATGCCGTTCTCGTTCCCGGTGGTGATCGGCATCCTGATGCTGATGGGCATCGTCGCCAAGAACTCGATCCTGCTGGTCGATTTCGCGATCGAGGAGATGCGCGCGGGCAAGGACCGGATGACCGCGCTCATGGAGGCCGGGCACAAGCGTGCGCAGCCCATCGTGATGACCAGCATCGCGATGATCGCCGGCATGTTGCCGATCGCGATCGGCCTCGGCAATTCGAACTCCTTCCGCACGCCCATGGCGGTATCGGTGATCGGCGGCATCATCACCTCGACCTTCCTGACCCTCGTGATCGTTCCCGCGGTGTTCAGCGTCGTCGACGACATCGAGAAGTGGCTGGCACCCAAGTTCAAGGGTCTCGTTACGCACGAGTACCACGTGCTCGCGCACCACCTGCCCCGCCCGCCGGGCGAGGCGCCGGCCGGCGGACTCGCCGGCGGTCGCGCCCAGGACAGCAGTCCCTGACACGAACTCCGGCCGGCCCGTCGGGCCGGCCGGGACTTCGCCCCCGCCAGGCCCCCGCGGGGCGGGCCGCAACCCCTTCTGTCCCGTCGCGCGGCTCGATCGACATTAGTATGCTGCGTTGCATCATACATAGTGCACTGCAGCATTGACCGGTCCCCAGGCTGCCGGCATAGTCGATGCGCACGGCAGACGCTCCTCGACGGGCGCGAAGGATCGGGGATGGAACAGCAATCGGGTGCAACCGGCGACCGCGGTCTGCCGACGAGCGCGGCGGCTCTGCAGAACGGGGGCTTCGATGCCGCCGGGCTCTACCACCCGGCCTACGAGCGTGACAGCTGCGGCTTCGGGCTGATCGCCAATCTCGACGACCAGCCGAGTCACTGGCTCGTCGCGACGGCCATCGCCTCGCTCAACCGCCTCACGCACCGCGGTGCGGTGGCGGCTGACGGCAAGACCGGCGACGGCTGCGGGCTCCTACTCAAGAAGCCGGAGAAGTTCCTGCGCGCGATCGCGGCGGAGGCGGGCTTCGAGCTGGGCCTGCGCTTCGCCTCCGGTATCGCGTTTCTGTCGCGCTACGAGGATGCCGCGGAGCGCGCCAAGGCGGCGCTCGGCGCCCAGTTGAAGCGCGAGGGGCTTAACGTCGCGGGCTGGCGGGTGCTGCCGATCGATCCGGCCGCCTGTGGCGAGGAGGCATTGCGGACCCTGCCGCGTCTCGAGCAGGTATTCGTGAGCTGCACGGACGACGTGGACGAGGCGAGCTTCAACCGACGGCTGTTCCTCGCGCGCCGCCGCACCGAGAAGGCTCTGGAGCACAAGGATCCGGTCTTCTACATGCCCTCGCTGTCGGCGAGCACGATCGTCTACAAGGGCATGGTGATGCCCGAGCACCTGACGCAGTTCTTCCCCGACCTCCGGGATCCGCGCCTCGAGTCCTCGGTCGCCGTGTTCCACCAGCGCTTCTCGACCAACACGCTGCCGCAGTGGCGGCTTGCGCACCCCTACCGCTTCCTCGCGCACAACGGCGAGATCAACACGATCTCGGGTAACCGCAACTGGGCGGTCGCACGCGGCGCGGTGTTCCGCTCGCCGGTGCTGCCCGACCTCAGCGACATCCAGCCGCTGGTGTCCTTGTCGGGGTCCGACTCGCAGACGCTCGACAACATGCTCGAGGTCCTGCTGATGGGCGGCCTCGACGTGCTGCACGCGATGCGCCTGCTGGTGCCGCCGGCCTGGCAGACGGTCGACTCGATCGATCCCGACCTGCGCGCGTTTTACGAGTTCTATTCGACGCACATGGAGCCGTGGGACGGACCGGCGGGAATCGTGCTGACGGATGGCCGCTACGCCGCCTGCACGCTCGACCGCAATGGATTGAGGCCCGCGCGCTGGGTCATCACGCGCGACCGACACCTCACGATCGCATCCGAAATCGGCGTCTGGGACTTCCGCGCGGAGGACGTCGTCCGCAAGGGCAAACTGGGCCCCGGCGAAATGCTAGCGCTCGACCTGCAGACCGGTGAGCTGCTCGACTCAAAGCGCGTCGACCAGGTGCTCAAGGTGCGCCATCCCTACAAGAGCTGGCTAAAGAAGGGCGTGCGCTACCTCGAGAGCGACCTCATCGATGCGCGCCTCGCCGCCGAGCCCATGGACAACGACACGCTCGGGCTCTACATGAAGATGTTCAACGTCACGGCCGAGGAGCGTGACGAGATCATTCGCGTGCTCGCCGAGGACGAGAGCGAGGCGGTCGGCTCGATGGGCGATGACACGCCGATGCCGGTGCTCTCGCACAAGGTACGCTCGCTATACGACTACTTCCGGCAGCAGTTCGCGCAGGTCACGAATCCGCCGATCGATCCATTGCGCGAAAGCATCGTGATGAGCCTGCAGACCCAGATCGGGCCGGAGTGCAACGTGTTTGCGCCCGCTCCCGAGCACGCGCGCCAGATCGTGCTCAACTCGCCGATCCTGTCGCAGCGCAAGCTGCGCCAGATCCTTGGCCACAAGGACATGGGCGTCACGCACGAGTTCATCGACCTGCAGCACCCGGTCGAGGAAAGCCTGAGCGCGGCGATCGAGCGCATCTGCGACCAGGCGGAGGCGGCGGTGCGAGCGGGAAAGCTGGTGCTGCTGCTTTCGGATCGCTACCTGGTGCGCGGCAAGGTGCCAATGCACGTACTGCTCGCGACCGGCGCGGTGCACCACCGCCTCGTGCGCGCGGGTCTGCGCTGCAAGTGCAACCTGCTCATCGAGACCGGCACCGCCCGCGATCCCCACCACTTCGCATGCCTGATCGGCTACGGCGCGACCGCGGTCTATCCGTACATGGCCTACCAGACGCTTTTCGACATGATGCGCAGCGGCACGGTCAGCATGAGCGCCGAGTCGCGCGCGGAGCTCGGCCGCAGCTACCGGCGCGGCATCCGCAAGGGGCTCTTCAAGATCATGTCGAAGATGGGCATCTCGACGATCGGCAGCTACCGCGGCTCGCAACTGTTCGAAATCGTCGGTTTACACGATGAAGTGGTGAATCTCTGCTTCCCGGGCACCGTCAGCCGCATCCAGGGCGCGATGCTCGCCGACCTCGAGAGCGACCAGCGCCTGCTCGCCGAGCGCGCCTGGGACCCGATCGCACCGGTCGAGCAGGGCGGCCTGCTCAAGTACGTGCACGGTGGCGAGTACCACATGTACAACCCCGACGTCGTCGCGACGCTGCAGTCGGCGGTGATGACGGGCGACTACGCCCAGTACAAGCAGTTCGCGGGCCTCGTCAACGAGCGCCCCGCCTCGTGCCTGCGCGACCTCTTTGCGCTGGTGCCGGGGACCGCGCCGGTCCCGCTCGCCGAGGTTGAGCCGATCGAGGACATTCTCAAGCGTTTCGACTCGGCCGGCATGTCGCTCGGCGCGCTGTCACCGGAGGCCCACGAGGCGCTCGCGATCGCGATGAACCGTCTCGGCGCCCGCTCCAACTCGGGCGAGGGCGGCGAGGATCCGAGGCGCTACGGAACCGAGCGGAACTCCAAGATCAAGCAGGTCGCGAGCGCGCGTTTCGGCGTGACCCCCGAGTACCTGATGAGCGCCGAGGTGCTGCAGATCAAGATCGCGCAGGGCGCGAAGCCGGGGGAGGGTGGACAGCTCCCCGGGCACAAGGTCAACGAGATGATCGCGCGGCTGCGTTTTGCGCGCGCGGGTGTCGGCCTCATCTCCCCGCCACCGCACCACGACATCTACTCGATCGAGGACCTGGCGCAGCTCATCTTCGACCTCAAGCAGGTGAACCCGCGCGCCCTCGTGTCAGTGAAGCTGGTTGCCGAGCCGGGAGTCGGCACGATCGCCGCGGGCGTCGCGAAGGCCTACGCCGACCTCATCACGATCTCCGGCTACGACGGCGGCACCGGCGCGAGCCCGCTTTCCTCGATAAAGTACGCCGGCACGCCCTGGGAACTCGGTCTCGCGGAAACGCACCAGACGCTCAGGATCAACGACATGCGGCACCGGGTGCGGCTGCAGACCGACGGCGGTCTCAAGACCGGGCTCGACGTGCTCAAGGCCGCCATCATCGGCGCGGAAAGCTTCGGCTTCGGTACTGCGCCGATGGTCGCGCTCGGCTGCAAGTACCTGAGGATCTGCCACCTCAACAACTGCGCGACCGGAGTCGCGACGCAGCACGACCAGCTGCGCAAGCGCTATTTCGTCGGCCTGCCCGAGATGGTGGTCAACTATTTCCGCTTCGTCGCCGAGGAGTGCCGGGAGCTGATGGCGAGCATCGGCGTGCGCCGGCTCGCGGACCTGATCGGTCGCACCGAATACCTGCGCATCGTGGCAGGCGAGACCGCGCGGCAGAAAACGCTCGACCTGTCGCCGATCCTCTCGAACGCCGGGCTCGCGAGCGACAAGCCGCAGTTCTGCCTCGAGGCACGCAATGAACCCTTCGACAAGGGCGAGCTCGCCGAACGCATGGCGGCGGACATGGCCTCTGCCATCGCCGCGAAGTCAGGCGGCAGTTTCCACTACGCGGTGACCAACCGGCACCGCTCGATCGGAGCGCGCGTGTCGGGCGAGATCGCTCGGCAACACGGCGATCACGGCATGGCGCATGCGCCGATCAGCGTGCGACTCACGGGCTGCATCGGCCAGAGTTTCGGCGTCTGGAACACGGGCGGCCTGCACCTGCATCTCGAGGGCGATGCCAACGACTACGTCGGCAAGGGCATGGCCGGCGGACGCATCGTGCTGAAGCCGCCGCGCGGCGCCGGCTACGTCGCGCACGAGACGCCGATCATGGGCAACACCTGCCTCTACGGGGCGACCGGCGGCGAACTGTTCGCGGCGGGAACGGCCGGCGAACGCTTCGCAGTGCGAAATTCAGGGGCGGTCGCGGTGGTCGAAGGCGCCGGCGACCACTGCTGCGAATACATGACCGGCGGCGTCGTCTGCGTGCTCGGCCGCACCGGGCTCAACTTCGGCGCGGGCTTCACCGGCGGCTTCGCCTACGTGCTCGACCTCGACCGCGACTTCGTCGATCGCTACAACCACGAGCTCGTCGACATTCACCGCATTTCGATGGAAGGCATGGAGCAGAACCTCCATCACCTGCGCAGCCTCATCGAGGCACACGTGCGCGAGACCGACAGCCGTTGGGGCTCGGACATCCTCAACGATCTGCGCACCTACATCGGCAAGTTCTGGCTGGTGAAGCCGAAGGCGGCCGCGATCGACACGCTCATCGAAAACCTGCGCAGGGCCGCCTGATGCCGGACAAGCACCTGCAGTTCCTCGAGATCCCGCGTGCCGAACCCGCGAAGCTGCCCGTCGAGACGCGGATCAACGAGTTTCGCGAGATCTACGCGCCCTACGATGCCAAGGTGGCGGCGCAGCAGGCCGGGCGCTGCATCGACTGCGGCAACCCGTTCTGCGAATGGAAGTGCCCGGTCCACAACTACATTCCGAACTGGCTGAAGCTAATCGAGCAGGGGAAGCTGTTCGAGGCGGCGGAGCTGTCCCACCGCACCAATTCGCTGCCCGAGGTGTGCGGGCGCATCTGCCCGCAGGATCGCCTGTGCGAGGGTGCCTGCACGCTGAATGACGGCCTCGGCGCCGTCGCGATCGGCTCGATCGAGAAGTTCATCACCGACGAGGCGCTGAAGGCGGGCTGGCGTCCCGACCTCAGCCACGTGCGGAGCACCGGCAAGCGCGTTGCGATCGTGGGCGCGGGCCCGGCCGGCCTCGGCTGCGCCGACATCCTCGTGCGCCACGGCGTGCAACCGGTGGTCTTCGACCGCCACCCGCGAATCGGCGGTCTGCTGACCTTCGGGATTCCGCCCTTCAAGCTCGAGAAGGACGTAGTCGAAACGCGCCGAGCGCTGATGGAGGGCATGGGCGTCGAATTTCGCCTCGGCGTCGAGGTCGGTGCCGCCCTCCCGATCGACGCTCTGCTCGCGGAATTCGACGCGGTCTTCCTCGGTATGGGGACCTACCGCTCCGTGAAGGGCGGCTTCGCGGGTGAGGCCCTCCCCGGGGTCCACGAGGCGCTTCCCTACCTGGTCTCGAACATCAACCGCGAACTCGGGCTCGAGGCCCGGGCTGAGGACTTCGTCGACCTGCGCGGCAAGCACGTGATCGTGCTCGGTGGCGGCGATACCGCGATGGACTGCAATCGCACGGCGATCCGCCAGGGGGCGGCGAGCGTGACTTGCACCTACCGTCGCGACGAGGAGAACATGCCGGGATCGCGGCGCGACTACAAGAACAGTCGCGAGGAAGGCGTGCGCTTCCTTTTCAACAGCCAGCCGCTCAGGATCGTCGGCACCGAATCCGTGACCGGCGTCGAACTGATCGAGACCCGGCTCGGCGCGCCAGGCCCGCGCGGCCGCAGGCTCGCCGAGGCGGTAGCGGGCAGCGAGTCGATCGTCGAGGCGGACGCTGTTATCGTCGCCTTCGGCTTCCTGCCGAGCCCGGCGCCGTGGTTCGCCGCGCACGGCATCGAGCTCGAAGCCGACGGCCGGGTGCGCGTGGCGACGCGCGGACGTCGCCGGTTCGCGACCACCCACGCGAAGATCTTCGCCGGCGGCGACATGGTGCGCGGCGCCGATCTCGTCGTCACGGCCGTGTTCGAAGGCCGCGAGGCGGCCGCGGGCATCCTCGACTTCCTTGGAGTCGCGAGCGGCGCGCGCGCGGCGTAAGGTGTGAGGCTGCGGCGCGCCACCACGCACGCGGGAGAATCGGGATGACAACCATGAACCGGCGGATCGTGCTCACCTCGCGCCCGACGGGTGCCGCGAGCGAGGACAACTTCCGGCTCGAATCCGTCCCGGTTCCGGAGCCCGCAGACGGGCAGGTGTTGGTGCGCCACCACTACCTGTCACTCGATCCCTACATGCGCGGGCGCATGAGCGACCGCAAGTCCTATGCCGTCCCGCAGCCGCTCGGCGAGGTCATGATCGGCGGCACGGCGGGCGAGGTGATCGCGAGCCGCCACGCCGGCTTCGCGGTGGGCGACAAGGTCGTCAGCATGGGCGGCTGGCAGGAATACTCCGTCGCCGATGGCGCGGCCGGCGCGCTCGCGCCCCGCAAGGTCGACGTGAGCCGGATCGCGCTCTCGGCCTATCTCGGCATCGTTGGCATGCCGGGCGTCACTGCCTGGTACGGCCTCAACAGCATCTGCGAACCGAAGTCCGGCGAGACGCTCACGGTCAGCGCGGCGACGGGGGCCGTCGGCAGTGTGGTCGGCCAGCTCGCCAAGGCCAAGGGCTGCCGCGTCGTCGGCATCGCCGGTGGCAAGGAAAAATGCGACTTCGCGGTCAAGGAGCTCGGCTTCGATGCCTGTGTCGACTACAAGGCGGCCCCCGATGCGCGCGCGCTGGGCGCGCTCCTCGCCGCCGCGACGCCGAGCGGGATCGACTGCTATTTCGAGAATGTCGGCGGGGCCGTGCTCGATGCGGTGCTGGCGCGCATGAATGCCTTCGGTCGCATCGCGGTGTGTGGAATGATCTCGGGCTACGACGGCGAACCGTTGCCGCTCGCCTATCCCGCGCTGATCCTGACCTCGCGTTTGAAGGTGCAGGGCTTCATCGTCTCGGAGCACCCGAAGGTCTGGCCGCAGGCGCTCGCGGAACTCGGTGCCGGCGTCGCGACCAAGACGCTCAAGTATCGAGAGAGCGTGGCGGAGGGTATCGCGAGCGCACCGCAGGCTTTCCTCGGACTGCTGAAGGGCCGCAACGTCGGCAAGCAGCTCGTCAAGCTGGCGTGATTTGCGGAGCTTTCCCGAGGCGTTCCGCGTCAGCTTTTCTCCTTCGAAACCAGAGTGTTGCGTACGGCCACCGCGTTCGCACGGTGTGCCGGTCGACGGCCCCCTCCGGGCGCTGGTAGGCTGTCTGACTGAAGACCTTCGGCGCGTGGCGCCGTTCGACACGGAGCATTTCTCACCATGACCACGAATGCGGATCTGCAGAAGTTGCGCGAATCGGCCGTGCCCCGCGGCGTGTCGAACCTGCTGCCGGTCTTCACCGCGCGCGCCGAGAACGCGGAACTCTGGGACGTCGAAGGCAAGCGCTACATTGATTTCGCCGCGGGCATCGCCGTGCTGAACACCGGACATCTTCACCCCATGGTGAAGGCGGCGGTTGCCAAGCAGCTCGAGAACTTCTCGCATACCTGCTTCCAGGTGACCCAGTACGAAGGCTACGTGCGCCTCGCGGATCGCCTGAATCGCCTCGCGCCGGGCCCGACGCCGAAGAAGACGATCCTGCTGTCGACCGGCGCCGAAGCGGTCGAGAACGCGGTCAAGATTGCGCGTGCTCATACCAAACGTTCGGCCGTCATCGCCTTCTCGGGTGCCTTCCACGGTCGCACGATGTACACGATGGGGCTGACCGGCAAGGTCGCTCCGTACAAGACCGGCTTCGGCCCGATGCCGGGCGAGATCTTCCACCTACCGTTCCCGGCGGAATACCTCGGTGTGCCGCAGTCGGAGTCGCTGCACGCGCTCGAGACGCTGTTCAAGTCCGACGTCGATCCCTCGCGCGTCGCCGCGATCATCATCGAGCCGGTCCAGGGCGAGGGCGGGTTCTACGCCGCGCCGGTCGAGTTCCTGCGCGAGCTGCGGCGCATTTGCACCGAGCACGGCATCGTGCTGATAGCGGATGAAGTGCAAACCGGCTTTGCACGCACCGGCAAGATGTTCGCGATCGAGCATGCGGGTGTGGAACCGGACCTGATGACGATCGCCAAGAGCCTCGCCGGTGGCTTCCCACTGTCGGGAGTAATCGGCAAGGCGGAGATCATGGATGCGCCGGGCCCCGGTGGACTCGGGGGGACTTACGCCGGCTCGCCGATAAGCTGCGCCGCGGCGCTGGCGGTGCTCGACGTGATCGAGAAAGAGGGACTGTGCGCGCGTTCCACGGCCATTGGCGCGCTGTTGAAGCAGCGCCTGAACGGCCTGCGCTCCAAGCACGGCCTCACCTGCGTCGGCGACGTCCGCGGCTTGGGCGCGATGGTTGCGCTCGAGCTCGTGAAGAATGACGACGCCAAGCAGCCGGACGCGGATCTCACCAAAGCGTTGGTGCAGCGCGCGGCGGCGAACGGACTCCTGATCCTGTCGTGCGGCACGCGTGCCAACGTGATTCGTTTCCTCGCGCCGCTGACCGCGAGCGATGCGATCCTCCTCGAGGGGCTCGACATCCTCGAGCGTTCGCTGCTCGATGTCGCGGGCACCGGACGCGAAGCCAAGCGGGCCTGAGCACCGGGTGCGGTGGCCGCGGGCCACGGCGCTCCCTGTCAGTCGCCGGGTACGGGGCCGCACCAGCCCGGTAGATAGCTCGCGTCCTCGCTCTTGGCGAGGCGCAGCGCCTGCTCGAGCGCCTGCGTGAAGCTGTCGATCACCCGCGGCCGGTTCACGCGGCGCCTGAGGAAATCCGCCCACAGGAACTCGCTGAACGGCGTCGTGTCCTTGGCGAACCCGCCGGCGCGGCGCAGCTCGCCAGCGAGACTGCGGAACGGATCATCGACCAGGCCGGACACCCGCCGCGGCAGTGCGGCGTAAGGCCGACGCTTGCCCTTCGAGTCGTAGGGGTGCATCCACCCCCGGTTGTCGAGGTAGGTCCAGAACGCTTCCTTGTCGAGCTTGCTCAGGTCCGCGAGCACCGTAATCGCGACCTTCTCGACGCCCTCTTCGTGCAGCGCGAGCGCGAGGTGGTGATGGTCGATTACGTAGAGGCGCCTCTTCGGGCCCTGGATCACCGGGATCAGGTGGCCGCCGAGGAACGCCCCTTTCTTGCCGACGTGGCGCCAGTGCTTGCGCTTGGCGCGCACCTCGCGCATGCCGACGGTGATCTGCGTCGGGTACAGCTCTTCGATGGCAACGGTGTGCAGCAGCAGGTCGCGAACCGGATGCATGGCCTCGAGCCCCCTTGCTTGCGCCGGCCGGCAGCCGGTCAGCGAATTTGATCGCGCCGGCGCGTGAGCGCCGGCAGGTTTGCGGCGGTATGCCGCTTCAGCGAAACCTCAGCGCGGCTCCGCGACCAGGATCGTAAACGTGTCGGGCACCTGCGATGGGCGCGGATGCGGCTGCTCCGGCGTCGCCGCCGGCGGCGGTCCGAAGTCGGCCGTCGCCAGGTAGATCCGCCGCGTGACGGGATCGAGTGCCATCGTCCGCGCGCCACGCTGCGTCGCGAGTGTCTGCGCGACCGTGTAATGCGTGCGCGAATCGGCGTGCACCACGGTCAAGCTGCCTTCGCCGTTCGAGCTGAACACGAGTCCGCGTGCGACGTCGACCGCCGCGGCGTCGGGGCCCTCGCCGATCGTGACCTTGGCGAGCTGGTGCCCGTCGCCGAGATCGGTCACTGCCATCACGTTGCCGTCGCAGACGGAGAAGATCCGATGATTGGCCGCATCGAGCGCCATCCCGCTCGGGCTCGCGCAGCCCGGCATCGGCCAGGTCGCGACGATTGCGGTTTTCTTGAGGTCGATCGCGACGATCTGGCCCGCCTCGCTTTCGATGTTGACGTACATGCGTCCGGTGCCATCGGTCGCCGCGAACTCCGGCTTGTCGGGCATGGGCAGCGTGGCGATGACGGCGAGCGTGCCCGCATCCAGCACGGTTGCATTCTTGCTGCGGCCGTTGAAGGTCACGACACGCTTGGTGACCGCGTCGTAGGCGATCGCATCGGGATTGGTGCCCGGCACCGCGACTTCGCGGACAACCGCGAGAGTGTCGTAGTCGAATTCGGTGACGCTGTTGCTGCGGCCGTTGCTCGTGTAGCCGCGCTTCAACTCGGGCGCTAGCGCGACGCCATGGACTCCGGCGGTACCGGGAACGACGCCGAGCACCTTGCCGCTCGTCGCATCCAGGACCTCGACACGGTCACCGCGCGTGACGAAGAGTCGGCCGCGCGCGCCGTCCATCGTCAGATAGTCCCAGCCGCCGACCCCGCCCAATTTCCAGTGCGCAACTACTGCATAGGCCGGCTCCGCGGCCCGCGCGATCACAGCCGCCGTCATCAGGCAGGCTCCGACGAGGACCCCGGCACCGAGCCTTCCGCAGATCTGTGAATGGTGTGATACGAGCACTTTGGACTCTCCTATGCTGCCGGCTCGGGCGTTGCCGCGAGTCCGGTTATTGAGTGTGAGCAGGCGCTGCCGGGACCTTCGCCGCGCGCCCGGGGCCCGCCGCAAAGACCGACGCGTAATCATTGACAGCAGCATCGCGCGGGCCGAGCGGCTCGAGGCCGAAGCGATGCTCCAGCGTCGCGACGATCGAGGTCGTGTCGTGGCTCGTCGTGTCGACGACGAAGGGTGCGCGCAGGCGCGGCGAGATGAGCAGCGCCGGAATGCGCGTACCCGGACCGAACACGTCGTGCGGTCCGCGCTCGTTCCCCTGGCCAGGCGGTGACACGTGGTCCCACTGCCCGCCGAATTCATCGTAGGTCACGATGATCAGGGTGTCGCGGGCGCAGGTACTTGCGCTGATCGCACGCAGCAACTCGACGAGGTGGTTGTTGCCGTGCGCTTCGCTCGCATAGCCCGGGTGCTCGTTCTCTGCGCCGATCGGCTTGATGAAGCTGACGGGCTTGAGCTCGCAGCTCTTCCGCGAACGATGCGCGAGATCGATGAACTCCGCCTCGTCACGCAGGTGCGCAGCGCGATTGGCCGCGCCGTCCGGGGTGTGCGGATCGAAGGCCGCGAAATAGTTGAGCGGCTGGTGGTGGAACTGGAAGAGTTGGTTCGGGCAATTGGGGAAGACGGCTCCGCGTGCCGTGTGCGCATCGCTGCAAGCTTCACCGTCGCCGTTGGTCCAGCCCGGTGCGTCGTGCGCACCGCTCGCGTTCGACCAGCCACCAGAATACCAGGCCCAATCGATGCCGGCCCGGTTGAGGCGATCGCCGATGGTCGGATTCGTGAGCGGTGGCAGGCGCTTGGCATCCGCAAGTCCCGGCGGGTAGGGCTGGAAGAACGGCAGCATCGTGTTCACGACGTAATCGCCGCACGCGCGCCACGCGGGCACGTCCGACCCGCAACGCACCGTGAGCGGCGCGTCCTTCTGGTCGGCGCCCTCGGGCTCGGGTAGGTAGTAGGGGTAGGAGGTCGGAAAGCCGTTGGCATCGAGGACCGAGTGCCGGTCGCGCGTCGAGCCGTCGCTGACCGCGCCCGCCAGCACGGGCGTTGCTGCCGCCACGAGCCACTGGTGATTGAGGAACGAGCCACCGAAGGCGGCCTGGAACACGGCATCGGCGATCGCGTAGCGCGGGTGGCCGGCGGAGTGAAGGTAACGGTAGATCGGCAGGCGATGCGTGTCGTAGTGGCCCATGACGAGGCCGGTTGCGTCGCTGCCAGTCAGGTAGCGGTCCTGGCGGCCGCCGTGGATCTGGAACTGCTCCTGGTAGAAGCGGTGCACGAAGTCGCGCGTGCAGCCGCCGGGCAGGCCGGCGCCCTTGACGACGCCCGCGGCGGGCTGCGAGGTCTTAGGGCACGTCTCGTCGTGCGCCGAGATGTAGTCGTCGATCGTGAACGGCGCATTTTTGAAAGCACTCTCGAAACGCACCGCAGTGGTCGTGTCGACACAGGTCGTCGGCAGCGGCGGCGAGGTGAGGTTCACCTCGGTCTGCGGGAGGCAGGAATACGGCGTGCCGTTCTGGCTCACCTGCACGGAATGCTCGGCGGCTGCGTCGGCGAGGCCGTGGACTCGTTCCCAGCCGCCGTAGAGGTTGTCGAAGCTGTGGTTCTCCTCGTAGATCACCACGAAGTGCGTCACCGATGCGAGCGAGGCCGCGTGCGCAGGCGCGATGCCCGCAACGAGGGCGAGCGCGACTCCGATGGCGCCGCCGCGCACGTACACTGAGGCGGCACGCAGCATCAAAATGCGTTGATTCCGGTGAGCTCGCGGCCGATCGTCAACTGGTGGACGGTTTCGGTGCCCTCGTAGGTGATCACGCTCTCGAGATTCAGCATGTGGCGAATCGGAACGAACTCGGCGCTGATGCCGGCGCCGCCGAGCATGTCGCGCGCATCGCGCGCGACTTCGATCGCCGCGCGGCAGTTGTTCCATTTGGCGAGCGACACGTGGCTCGGCGTCATCTTGCCCGCGTCCTTGAGCCGTCCCAGCTGCAGCGAGAGGAGCTGCGACAGCGTGATTTTGCGACTCATCTCGGCGAGGCGGATCTGGATGGCCTGGTTCGCCGCAAGAGGCCGGCCGAACAGGATGCGATCCTTCGTGTAGTCCACCAGCTGCGCAAGGCAGGCCTGCGCCGCGCCGATGACACCCCAGGTGATGCCGTAGCGCGCCTGCGTCAGGCACGACAGCGGACCCTTGAGGCCGACGACGCCCGGCAGCATGTTTTCGTCCGGAACCACGACGTTGTCGAAGAACAGCGCGCTCGTGACCGAGGCGCGCAGGCTGAACTTGTGCTCGATCTCGGGCGCCGAAAAGCCGGGCGTCCCCTTCTCGATGATGAAGCCGCGAATCCCCTCGGCGGTCTGCGCCCAGCAGATGCACAGATCGGCGATCGCGCCGTTGGTGATCCACATCTTGGCGCCGTTGATGACCCAGTCGCTGCCGCGGCGCTTCGCGTTGGTCTTCATGTTGGCGGGGTCGGAGCCGCCGTGCGGCTCGGTCAGTCCGAAGCAGCCGATGAGCTCGCCCTGCGCCATCCGCGGCAGGTACTTCTGTTTCTGCTCTTCGCTGCCGAAGGCGTGAATCGGGTACATGCACAGCGAGGACTGCACGGAGACGAAACTGCGAATGCCGGAATCACCGCGCTCGAGCTCCTGGCAGATCAGGCCGTAGGACACGCCGTTCATGCCGGCGCAGCCGTAGCCTTCGAGCGATGATCCGAGTAGCCCGAGGCCGGCGAGCTCGGCGACGAGCTCCCGCGGAAAAGTGTGGTTCTCGAAGTGCTCCTGGATGATCGGTAGCACCTTCTCGTCGACGAGGCGCCCGACCGAGTCCTGCACCATGCGCTCTTCTTCGGAGAGCTCGCCGCGTACACCGAAGAGATCGAGAGGATCGAGCGCCGCGGTGGCGCCTTTTTTTACGGGATTTGTGTCGGGCCGTGAGGCGGCCATGGGGGGCTCCTGCGGATTACGGTGTCATCCCGTCGAGCCGGGAACTGACGCCACAAATGATAGCCCAGCCGCAGCTTGACGGGGGCTCAGGGGCGGTCCCGACAAATCAAAAGGGCCGCGTACCCGCGGGTATGCGGCCCCTGAATCGAAGGTTCTCGTCCTCTCAGCCGGCCGGCTTTGCGGCGGCGCCGATTCCGAGCTTAGCGCTGATCTCATCGACGTTCGCCTTCACGGCCTTCGCCTTGTCGAGGGCTCCCTGCACGTCGCCCGTGCCGAAGGCGCTGGTCGCGCCGGCCCATGCGCTCTTGATGTCAGCCAAGCCGGAGGTCGCGCCAGCAACCGCATCCTTGGTCACGCCGGCCGGGAGCTTGTGCGACTTCTTGAGCGTCGCGAGGCGCGCCTCGATCGAGGTGACAGCCTGGGGGAGCTGCGTTGCAAGCGCAGTCCACTGCGTGTTTAGCGCCTCCAGGACCTCGGTCTTCTTCGCGGCAGCGGCGTCGGCGAGCCCCTTCGCCTCGGTCAGCAGCGCAGGACCGCCTTCAACCACCGTCTTGTAGTCCTGCTTGTCGAACGCAGCTTTCATGTCCGTCAGCTTCTGCGACACGGCCGCGTACTGCTCGGGAACGTACTTCTGTGCGTCGGCGCTCGCGGCCGTGACGGTCGCCTCGACGTCGGCGAGCACCTTCTTGGCGGGCTCCTGCAGGTTCGCGCAGGCTGCGAGCACAAGGCCAGCAAGCATCGCGAGCAGAAACCGGAACGAATGGTTGCGCTTCATGGTGGTTCTCCTCCGGGTTGTCTTTGTTCTAGAACCCGGGCGCTTGTATGGCGGCGGGGCGGCGAGGTTACGCCAAAACCGGCCCGCGAACAACGCTGGCAACGATCGCCGCGACGACCTCCGGTACCCGCCCACGCAGCTCCGGCACCGAGGTCATTTCCCATTCTTGCGCGCGCCACAAGGGCCCGGCGTAGTGCAGGCCTGCCGTCGGCGCCCCCCGATCATCGAGGACGCGACCCTCACGATCGGTGAGCACGCCGAGTCCAAGGGCATCGCGCCGGGCGGTCCCGCGTTCGATGAGCGCCGGCCACGGATTGCCGAGCGGCGCGCCGGGCGGAGCGCCGGTGCAGTTGACTATGTGGCCGGCGTGCACGGCTTCGGTGTCCGAGCAGCCGCGGCGCTGCACCGCGAGGGTGAGCCCTGTCGCCGAGCGGCCGACGTCGAGCACGCGGCCCGCGACAATCTCGAGCACGCCGTTTGCGATCTCCGTCTCGATGATCCGTGCCGAGGATTCCGGCATGCGATGCCGGTGTACATCCCAGATCGCGCGAGCGTGACGCAGGAATCGCGCGCGATCCGTCGCGGAGAAATCCGCCCACAGGCGCGCCGAATGCGGCCGCAGCGCCGCTAGCAATTGACGATAGTCGCGCCCGCGCGCGCCGAGCGACGCCGTGTGGCGCGCGATTGCGCGCGTCAGCTGGCGGACCGAGAGCGGCCCGCGGCCCGTGATTTCCTCGGGAAGGTCGCCGGCGTCGGGTAACAAGAGCGGGCCCCGTTCCGCGCGGGGCAGGCGCCCATGCCGCGAGACTGCGACAATGCGGCCGGCGAATCCGCCGGCGCGCAGCGCAATGACGAGGTCGACGAACGTGAGTCCGGTGCCGATCGCGACGACCGTGGAGGTCTCGGTCGATGGCAGTGCGGATGGACTCCAGGCCTCGGCGTAGCGGGATTCCTCGATCATCCATGGTGCAAGCCAGCGCGGCGGCTGCGGGACGCTGCCGCCGGTTGCCAGCAGCACGACGTCGGCGCTGAAGTTCATGCGCTTGACGCCCGCATCGGCGAGCACCTCCCAGCGACCGTCGGCGCCGCGACGCACGTCGAGCACCTCCAGCGCTTTCGGCTCGAGCAGCACGCGGGCGCCCCCGCCGAAGGCTGCGGCGTCGAGGCGCGCAGCCAGATAGCGTCCATAGACACAACGCGACACGAACGTGTGGGGGGTAGCGGTCGGTTCTGCGGCGGCGAGGAAGTCGACGAAGTCCCCGGGCGCGTCTACGAAGGCGCTCATTCGCTCCGCGCGCACGTTGAGCAGCAGCCGCTCGGACGGCAGGTCATAGGCGACGCCGCCGATTCCGTGGCCGGGCCGCTCCAGTAGGACGATGCGCGTACCGTCGGGAAGGGCACTCTTGAGGAGGAGGCTGGCGGCCGTCACGCCACAGAAACCGGCGCCGACGATCACGATCACGGGAGGGGGCCGCATCGCGGCTATGATCCCGTGGCGCGGCGCGGCGCGCAAATCTTGCGCGGCGAACGCGGACGTGCTGGCGCGCCCCGCCATAAGCTAGTCTCTGCCGCTGCCGTCACAGGGGGCGGCCTCCCGGAGCAGGCACGATGAAAATACCCGAAATCCTGATCATCGAGACCGTCCACCAGCCGGGCAGCCTCGCGAGTGTCCTGCAGGTGATCGCTGACGCCGGGCTTGTCATCGAGTCCTTGAACGCGCTCAAGCGCGAGCAGGGCCGCACGCTTTGGGAGATCACGCTGGAAATGGACGAAGCGGCCGATCGCAGCCTCTACGAGCGGATCGACAAGCTATCGAATGCACGTTTCATGGGAAAGTCAGACCGCGTCTTCAACCGCCATCGCGGCGGGAAGATCCGCGTGAGTTCGAGCCTGCCGATCAATACCAACGAGGTGTTGAGGGACGTCTACACGCCGGGCGTCGCACGCGTTTGCCTCGCGATCCGCGACAACCCGGCCAGCGCCTACGACTACACAACTCTCGGCAACACCGTCGCCGTCATCACCAACGGCACGGCGGTCCTCGGCCTCGGCGACATCGGCCCGCTGGCGGGACTGCCGGTCATGGAAGGCAAGGCGGCGCTGTTTGCCTCGCTGGTCGGCATCAATGCGATCCCGATTTTGATGGACGCGAAGGATCCGGGCCGCGTCGTCGACATCATCATGTCGATCGAGAAATCCTTCGGCGCGATACAGCTCGAAGATTTCGCCGCCCCAGAATGCTTCGAGATAGAGACGCAGCTGCGCAAGCGCCTCGCGAAACCCGTGTTGCACGACGACCAGCACGGCACGGCGGTCGTCGTGCTGGCCGCGCTGCACAATGTCGCACGGCGGGTAGGGCGCCGCCTCGAGGACAGCACGATTGGCCAGATAGGCCTCGGTGCAGCTGGCATCGGCATCGTCCGCCTGCTGCGTGCGCACGGCGCACGGCGCATCCTCGGCGCCGACCGCAATGTGCTCGCGCTCGAGCGCCTCGAGTCGCTCGGCGGGCAGCGCGCGACGCTCGCGGAGGTCATGGCGAAATGCGACATCGTCGCGGCAACGACCGGCGTAAAGGGCCTGATTCGGCCTGAAATGGTGCGTCCGGGCCAGGTGATTCTCGCGCTTTCAAATCCCGATCCCGAGATCGAACCGATCGTCGCCCTCGAGCGCGGCGCGGTATTCGCCGCGGACGGGAAGGGCATCAACAACGTTCTTGGATTCCCGGGGCTGTTCAGGGGTGCGCTCGACGCGCGCGCTGCAGATTTCACCGACCGGATGTTGATGGCCGCTGCGCATTCAATTGCAAATCTTGCAGCGGGCTCCGATCTCGTTCCCGATGCGCTTGATCCTGCAGTGCACGCGGCGGTTGCCGAGGCGGTACGCGCGGCCGCCACTGCGTAATTGACGCAAGCATTACTTTTTGATTAGCACTTGAAAATTCAAGTTGGCTATTCTCATATTCCCGTGCATCATTGCCCGCCCTACAACGAGCGACGCTCGCTGTAATACCTCCGTTTGTTGCTAAGAGTTCAAATCTCATGACTAAGAAGCGCGCTCATCACGGGCACGGCTGGACGCCGTCCGATCTCAAGAAGCTGAAGTCGCTCGTCGCCCGAGGCACGGCGAGGGCTGAAATATCCAAGGTGTTGGGCCGCACGGTTTCTGCGGTTTACCAGCGCATCGTCACCGAGCACCTGAGCCCGCGTCGCCGGCGCAGCAAGCGCCGCGGTCGCTAGCTGGCGCCCTGCCGGTCGCCGCTGCTCGGCGACCCGCGGGCCGCGCCTCGCTAGTACCCCTTCGCAGCCATCGCCGCGCGTGCACGGGCGTGGCGCGTGTTCGTGCTTCCCTAGTAGGGAATTCCGAGCCGTCGGAACAGCGCGCTCAAAATCCACAGCGGCCCGATCATCAGGAACTGCAGGTCCTTGAAGAACGAGGGCCGCTTGCCCTCGATCGCGTGGCCGACGAACTGGCCGATCCAGGCGATCACGAAGATCGCGAGGCAGGTCTCCCACAGCGGCACCGACAGTCGTGCGAGCGCCGCCAGCAGCGCGAAGCCACCGATCACGACCAGCAGCATGCCGACGGCGAGGCGCAGCGACAGGGCGGCGTAGTAGATGAGCCCGGCAAGCACGGCGAGCGACGCCCAGTTCACGAGCGGCGTGCCGCCGCCGAGTGCTGCAGGCACGGGTATCGCGAGCAGCAGGCCCATCAGCGCGAGCTGAATGGGCGGCACGCACAGGTAGTGAAGCAGCTTATTGGCCGGGTTCTGGTGGCTGTCAGCGTATTCCGTCAGCCACTGATCGAGACTGCGCATCGGCTCCCCCCGGTGGCACCCGGTGCAGTCTAGCAACCCGACCGCCTGCCGGGTCGCCGATCGGCGGCGGCCCGGTGCGCGCTCAGGCCATCGCCGCCTTGAGCTTCTTGAGGGCGTTCGTCTCGAGCTGGCGAATCCGCTCGGCGGACACGGAATACTCCGCGGCCAGTTCATGCAACGTCGCCTTTTTCTCATCGTCCAGCCAACGGCGCTCGACGATCGTGCGGCTGCGCGCATCGAGGGTTGCCAGCGCGTGCTTCAAGCGCGAGCTCGAGGCGCCTTCCCACTGGTCGCGCTCGACCGCAACTGCCGGATCCGAATCCGGCGCCGGCAGATAGGCCGAGGGCGAGTAGACCGCGTCCTCGTCGTCATTGTCGGGCGCAGGATCGAACGCGACGTCGCGCGCCGCGAGGCGCTGCTCCATCTGCGTAACTTCCGCCGGCGTGACGCCGAGGTCCTTTGCGACCGCGCGCGTCTCTTCCGCGCTCAGCCACGCAAGGTTCTTTTTGGCCTTGCGCAGGTTGAAAAACAGCTTGCGCTGCGCCTTGGTCGTCGCGACTTTTACGAGCCGCCAGTTGCGCAGCACGTACTCGTGGATCTCCGCGCGGATCCAGTGCACCGCGAAGGACACCAGCCGCACGCCGACGGTCGGATCGAAGCGCTTGACGGCCTTCATGAGGCCGACGTTGCCTTCCTGGACCAGGTCGCCGATCGGCAGCCCGTAACCGCTGTAGCCGCGCGCGATGTGCACGACGAAACGCAGGTGCGACAGCACGAGCTCGCGCGCCGCTTCCAGGTCGTTCTCGTCCCTGAAGCGAGTTGCGAGGCGCAGCTCCTCCTCGCGCGGCAGCACGGGGATGCGCGCGACGGTATCGATGTACGCATCGAGGCTCCCGATGGGGCCGCGAATTGCGAGGGCGGTGTTACCCGCGAGGCCAGCAGGTGCAAGGGCCATGCTCATGGATCGACTCTGTCCTTTGACCGGATCGAGGTTGGCTCCGGTTGCCGCAATCTTAGCACTCGGCCAATTAGAGTGCTAAGGACGCGCCCGGTTCCCTACTATCTTTCTTTTTATATCAGTGACTTAGGTGGGCTGCCGCGGTCAGGATTCCCGTCCCGGTTCGATCGCCCGGAGGTGCCGGGTCGCGGACACAAAAGCGCCGATCCAGCCGAGCAGTGCGCCGCCGCCGACGAGGGCGACCGCCTCGCGGGCCCCGAGCCCGCTCAGCTGAAAGCCACTCCCGTAGGCGGCGGCAACGCGTCCCAGGGGACCGGCGAGCGCGAGCATCAGGCCCTCGACGAGCAGCCAGGCGATGAGCCCGCCGCCGAAGCCGTACCAGAATCCGCCGTACAGGAACGGCCGGCGCACGAAGCCGTCGCTGCCGCCGACCAGCTTCGTCACCTCGATCTCGGCCCGGCGCGTGTCGATGTCGAGCCGGATCGTGTTGCCGACGACGAGCAGCACCGCAACGCCAAGCACGGCCGCGAGCATCATCACGGTGCGGCGCAGCGCATCCAGGATCGACGTGAAGCGTCGCACCCACTCCGTGTCGAGCTGCACCTGGTCGACGCCCGGCTGCGCGTGCAGCGCGTCGGCTAGCGCGCCGAGCGCGGCGGCATCGCTCACGTCGGCAACGAAGCGCGGGCGCACGACGATTGCCGCGGGCAGCGGATTGTCCTTGAGCGCATCGAGTGCGGGGCCGAGGCCCGACCAGCGCCGGAATTCCTCGAGCCCTTCGGCCGCGGTGACTAGTCGAGCGCTCGCGACGTCCGGCCGCGCGGCGATGCGCTCCTTAAGCTGCTCGGCGTCGTGTTCCGGGAGCGCCGGCTTCAAATAGAGAGTCAGGTCGAGAGCGTGTTGCCAGCCGCCGGACAGTGCCCGCGCGTTCATCACGAGGAGGCCGAGCGACGCGGGGAGCGCGAGCGCGATCGCGATGACGCCGACTGTCAGCGCCGTGCCGAACGGCGCCCGCGCCAGCCGGCCGAGCGAGGCGACGAGGGTCTGCGCGTGCCGCTCGATCCAGCCGGAGAGCCGGCCACCGCCGGCGCGCGCCTCGGTCGTTCGCGGCGCGCCCTCACTCACCGGCAGCTCCCGCGAGGCGCCCGGCGACGAGCGCGATGCGGCGCGCGCCGATCTGCTCGATCAGGTGCAGGTCGTGGCTTGCAACCACGACCGTGACGCCCACGTCGTTGAAACGCTTGAACAGCCGCATGATCTCGAGTGCGAGGTCGGGGTCGAGGTTGCCGGTTGGCTCGTCGGCGATCACGAGCGGCGGCTTGCCGACGATCGCGCGCGCGATACCGACGCGCTGCTGCTCGCCGGTCGAAAGCTCGATCGGCACGCTCTTCTCGCGGCCGGAGAGGCCCACCTGGTCGAGCGCCGCGCGCACGCGCCGGTCGACCTCGCGGCGCGGCGTGCCGCAGATGACAAGGGGCAGGGCGACGTTGTCCCAGATTGGCCGGTCGTGCAGCAGCTTGTGGTCCTGGAACACCATGCCGATGTTGCGCCGGTACGCCGGAATGCCGCGCCTGCCGATGCCGGCAATGCTGCGCCCCTCGACCAGGATCTGACCGCGCGAGGGGCGCTCGATCAGCGCGATCAGCTTGAGCGCGGTGCTCTTGCCGGCGCCGGAGTGACCGGTCAGGAAGACCATCTCGCCCTTCGCGACCTCGAGCGTGAGCTCGGCGAGCGCCTCGCGGCCGCTCGGGTAACGCTTGGCAACGCGGTCGAAGCGGATCATGCCCGCGTCGCGTCCGGCGCCGGCCCGATCAGCGCCGCCACGAAGTCGTCGACGTCGAATTCATCGAAGTCCGCGATGTCCTCGCCGATGCCGACGAAGCGGATGGGAATCGCGAGCTTCGCGGCGATGGCGATCACGATGCCGCCCTTCGCCGTCCCGTCGAGCTTGGTGAGGACGATCCCGGTGACGCCGAGCGCCTGGTGAAACACCTGCGCCTGGCTGAGCGCGTTCTGGCCCTGGCTGCCGTCGAGCACGAGCAGCACCTCGTGTGGCGCACTCGCATCGAGGCGTGCCAGGACGCGCTTGATCTTGCGCAGCTCGTCCATCAGGTGCGATTGGTTCTGCAGCCGCCCTGCCGTGTCGGCGAGCAGAACGTCGATGTCGCGAGCCCTCGCCGCGGAGAGTGCATCGAATATCACCGCGGCCGGGTCCGCGCCGGCCGCCTGGGCGATCACGGGCACCCCGTTGCGCGCTCCCCAGACCTCTAGCTGCTCGACCGCGGCGGCGCGAAAGGTATCGCCCGCCGCAAGCAGCACGCTCTTGCCCTCGGCCTTGAGGCGGTGCGCGAGCTTGCCGATCGTGGTCGTCTTGCCGGAGCCGTTGACGCCGACCACGAGTACCACGAAGGGGCGCCGCGACGGATCGGTGCGCAGGGGTACCGCGACCGGTTTCAGGATCGCGCAGATCGAGGCGCCGAGCGCCTTGAGGAGGGCGTCCATGTCGCCGAGCTCGCGGCGCGCCACGCGCCGGCGCAGGTCCCCGAGGATGCGCTCGGTCGCATCGACGCCGACGTCCGCGCTGAGTAGGCGCGTCTCGAGCTCATCGAGCAGCGTCGCATCGATCTGCCGGCCCGGCAACAGCTCGCCGATGTCGCGTGTCAGGATCCCGTCGGAACGGTTGAGGCGCGCGCGCAGGCGCGCGAAGAGGCCGGCGGCGGGTGCCGCGCCGTTAGCCGGCGCGGCCGCAGTCTCATCGCCGGCGCGCGCTTTTTTCCTACCGAAGTCGAACATGAATGCACCCGGGGTTCGGTCGCATTCTAGCGGCCTTGGGCGCGAAGGGAGTGACGGCCGCGCCGCTGCGCCACGGCGCCCGCAAACGACGCGGCGCCGCAGGCGCCGCGTCGGCTGCCCCTCAGGGCTGGACGTGCGTCGCGTCCGTGATCCGGAATCCCGCGCCCCCGGCGAAGCCGAAGCCGACGATTTCGGTCTGCATCTCAACCGTGACCGCGGGCGTCGTGCCGGGCGCCAGCAGCGAGCCGTGCGTGCCGGCGGTGAAGGCGACGTAATAGCCGGCCGGCCACGCGCCCGCCGCATTCGCTTTGTTGCCGAAGATGCCCGCCGCCATCAATAGCCGGTCGGTCGCGCTGTTCGGAATCACCTGGTCGCCGATCACCTTGTGGATCAGGATCGGCTTGTTGCCGATGGCGAACGCGGCATGGTTGACGGGATCGGAGGCATCGATGGCGGCCTGCGCGTCGCGGAAGAACACGTGGTAGAGGAGCGTGTTGGCCCCGAGCTGCGCGGCGACCCCGCCGCTGATCGGCGGCCCGAAGGTCGGTGATTCGAGCAGCAGGTTCACGATGCCGCCGCCCGGCACCGAGAGGCCGAAGCTCTGGATGTTGGACGGCAGGCTCGCCACGGTCATGCCAACGATCGAACCGAGCGACTGCGAGCTCAGGGAAATCCTGTTCGGATCGACGGGCGAGGCCACCGGAGTCGTGCCGACGACGACGATCGCGCTCGGCAGCGCCTTCGCGAGCGTGAGCTCGTCGATGATCGCCTCGCGCGTGTTGTCGCGGCTGGTGATCGGACTCGCCACCTGGATGTAGTTGGATCCCGAGGAATCGATGACCCCGTCACTTGGCGGAACTTCGGTTGCGTTGTTGATGTAGTCGACGTCGAAGGTCCGTTCGCTGACACCCGGGATGCGCAATCCCGCCGCCGGGTCTGCGGGCGTGATGCCGTGCAGCGGCAGGTCGATCGCGGCGACCGCTATGCCGGCGCGCGCGTAGGATTCCGCGATCGCAAGCGCGTCGGCGCGATTGCGCGTGACGCCGTGCACGAAGATCGCGACCGGCCAGCCGCCGGCCGGCTTCGCGATGCCGCTGGTCGCGTTCGGGAAGGTCATCAGAATCGGGATCGTGACGGTGTGGGTCGCTGCCGGAATCGGGTTGTAGCGCGTGATGTAGCTCGAGCCCGGCTGTCCCGCGACCAGCGAGACCGGTGCCGCGGAGAGCCACTGGCCCGTCAGCGGCGGCGCGGGATTCGCGGCGCTCGCATCGGCCGGGGTCGGCAGGTAGTAGGGGATCGTGAGCGTCCCTTCGTAGACGTCGGCGTTGCCGATCAGGAAGGGATTGGTGCCGGCCGGGTCGAGGATGTTCTTGGTGGTGAGGATGCCGCCCGCACCATTCGGCAGGCCCTGCACGCCGATCGGCGCAACGCTGGCAGAAGCGTGGACGGCCGTTGCCATCTGCACAAGCGAATCGCGCACGGACTCCGTCGTGAAGCTGAACGTGAGTGCGACCGAGCTCGGCGCGATGCCGGCGCCGGCGGCGATGAGGAGCTGCGGGGTTGTCGAGCTGCAGACCGCCTGCAGTGTCGCGTTCGTCAGCGTCGCGCAGCCGGCGGAAGGCGTGGCCGTCGCGAGCGTGGGTGCGACCGCGCCGACGATTGCCGCGAAGTCGTTGTCCGGCTGCGCGGGCGTCCCGTCGGTCGCCTGTATGGCGCCGGTCAGGATCACTAGGTAGCCGACGCCACCGACATCGAGTGCGCCCAGCGGCAGTCCCGAGCCCGGAGGCGGGTTGGCCGGATCGAAGGTAACGCCGCCGGTCGAGGCTGTCAGCGGCTTGAGCGGCGTGATCGAGAGCACCTGGCCGCCGGCGTCCACCGCGCTTGACAGCGCCGCCGTGTAATCGACGCCGGGAATGAGCGGACGCCGCACGGCGATTGGCACGCGCGCGATGCTGGTGCCGGTCGTGATCGTTAGCATCGTGGTTTCGAGGACGGTGACCGCACCCGGCGCCGCGAGCGTCGCGGGATTGATCGCTTCCGAGAAGCGCACCGTGATTTCGCCGTTGAGGCCGAAGCCGTCGAGCGCGTTCACGGAGACCGTGTTCGGCGTGACCGCGAGGAGCGGCGCGTTCACCGTGCCGTCGGTGCTGCCGTTCAGGAGCAGATCGGTCGGGTAGGGCAGCAGGCCCTGCGCGAGCTGGAACAGCGGCCGGAACGCCGCGGCCGGGGTCGTGCCGGAACCGGGATTGCCGTTGCCGGAAGTCGGGTCGGTGGGACCCGGCCCGTTCGCACCATTGGAGCCGGAGCCGCCGCAGCCGCCGAGCAGCAATGCTGCAGCAGCCAACGCACCAGCGTGGAAGGTTCGCATGATCGGTGTGCTCCGCTCCGAATCGTTGACGGGTCAGGCGCGTATCATCGCGCTTAGTCGTGGTGCGCAAGGGTACGCTTTGGCTCCGAATTCTGGCAAGGAAAGACGCGCCGGCGGGCCTGCCAAAACGCCTTCTACCGCAGCGCAAAAAAAGTCGCCGGGGCTGCGCAACTGGGTCCGCATCGTGGGTGGCGAGTGGCGAGGGCGCCGCATCCGCTTTCCGACCTCGGCGATGCTGCGCCCGACGCCGGACCGGGTCCGGGAGACGCTTTTCAACTGGCTGCAGAGCGGGATCTCCGGCGCCCGTTGCATCGACCTGTTCGCGGGGAGCGCGGCGCTTGGCCTCGAAGCGCTGTCGCGCGGCGCTCGCGAAGCGGTGTTCGTCGAAAACGATGCCCGCGTCGCCGCCGGCATCCGCGACTCGCTGGTTGAGCTCAAGGCGACGCGCGGCCGGGTGCTCGAGCGCGACGCCTTCGCGCTGCTCGCGGGCGCGGGCGAGCCCTTCGACATCGCTTTCGTCGATCCGCCGTTCGCGCGGGGCGGGCTGGCCGAATTGTGTAAACTTCTCGAGGCGCAAGGCTGGCTCGCGAAGGACGCGTTCATCTATCTCGAGCAGTCAGCGCGCGCCGAGGTCGTGCGGCTCCCCGACGGGTGGGTGCTGTGGCGGGAGACGAGGGCGGGCGAGGTTCTGGGCATGCTGGCACGACGCCGCGCGCCGCCAACGGAACGCGACGACGAACGGGTGAGCGCGACATGAACCTCAAGAATCACGCGGTCTATCCCGGCACCTTCGATCCGATCACCAACGGCCATCACGACCTGGTGCGCCGCGCGGCGAGCATCTTCGAGCGGGTAATCGTCGCGATCGCCGCCAACCCCAACAAGGCGCCGATGTTTCCGCTTGAGAAGCGCATCGATATGGCGCGCCGTGTGCTGGATGATGTCGCCAACGTAGAGGTCATGGGCTACTCGGGCCTCACCGTCGAGTTCGCACGCGACCAGGGGATGCACGTCGTGATTCGCGGCCTGCGCGCCGTGTCGGATTTTGAATTCGAGTTCCAGCTGGCCAACATGAGTCGGCACCTGACCCGCGAGGTGGAGACTGTGTTCCTGACGCCGCAGGAGCAGTTCACGTTCATTTCATCGACGCTGGTGCGTGAAATCGCATCGCTCGGTGGCGACGTCGGCGAGTTCGTGCATCCGCTGGTTGCCGATGAACTCAAAAAGCGCGCGCCGCTGTTCGCGCGCCGCGCACCGGGACCCGGATGATGTCGGTGACGCTGAACACCTGCCGCCGCGCGCTGCTCGCGGCGGCCCTGGTGCTCGCCGGCACTTGCGCGGCCGCGACGCCGCCGCTACCGGCGCACGCCGCGATCGCAAGCTCGCACCCGCTCGCCTCGCGCGCCGGCCTCGACAGGCCCGCGCGCGGCGGCAACGCCTTCGACGCGGCGATCGCGGTCAGCGCGGTGCTCGCGGTGGTGGAGCCCGCGAGCTCGGGCGTTGGCGGCGGCGGCTTCTACCTGCTGCACGTGGCGGCCGATGGCCACAACGTCATGGTCGATGCGCGCGAGACCG
>JANXZZ010000078.1 GCA_025355245.1 Pseudomonadota bacterium
GCGTGCATGCGACGCGCGCGGCGATCAACGAGGGCCTGATCGGCTCGCTCGGCGCGCTCGCCGCGGCCTCGCTCGCGGCCCCCGGCACGCGCATCGATTCCCTGAGCTACCGCGACGGCACCACCGACCTCACCGTCGACGCCCCGGACGTCGGCGCGCTCGACAAGATGCGCGAGGCGGTGCGCGGCCGCGGCTTCAACGCGGAGCTGCAGGGCGCGACGCAGCGCGACACGCGCTACCAGGGCCGCCTGCAGCTGAAGGGGCCCGGCGGATGAGCGCGCGCGAAGTCCTGATCGAGCGCGTCAGCGAGTGGTACGACGGACTGCAGCCGCGCGAGCAGACGGTGGTGCGCGTCGGCGGCCTCGCCGCGGCCGCGCTCGTCGTGCTCAGCGTCGTGTTGCAGCTGCACGCGGTCGTGAACCGCGCCGAGAAGCGCCTCGCCGCCAAGCGCGACGACGTCGCCTTCATAACGAGCGTGCTGCCGGAGCTGCGCGCGGCGCCAGTGCCGCAGGGCGCCGGCAGCTCGCTGGTGACGGTCATCGACCGCACCACGCGCGACCAGGGCCTGTCGGGCAACCTGCGCGGCGCCGACCCGAGCGGCATCGGCGGGGTGCGGGTGCGCCTCGAGGGCGCCGCCTTCGACACGCTGCTGACCTGGCTCTTGCGCCTCGAGCGCGAGTACGGGCTGCGCGTGCAATCGGCGACGCTCGAGAAGACCGACGCACCGGGACGCGTGAACGCGAACCTTTCGCTGGTACCCGGCTGAGCGATGCGCCAGCGCACGCTGCTCGCGCTGGTCGGGGGCGTGGTCTTCCTCGGCGTCGGCATCGCGACGCTGCCCGCCTCCCTGATCGTCAGCCACCTGCCCCCCGGCATCGCGGTCGAGGGTGTCAGCGGCTCGATCTGGAGCGGGGCAGCGGATGCGGTGCGCGTGCGCGGTGCACCGCTCGGCGCCGCGAGCTGGACCGCGGAGCCGCTGGCACTCTTGTCGGCACGCCTGAGCTACCACGTCGAGCTCACGCGGGCGGACGGCTTCGTGCGCGGCCGCCTCGCGGCCGCGCTCGGCGGCACGCTCTACGGCGAGGACCTCGATGTCGACCTGCCGCTCAGCGCGCTCGCGACCGGCCCCGACGGCGGTGGCTGGCAGGGCGGCGTTGCGGCCAGCGTGCACTCGGTGCGCCTCGAGCGCGGCTGGCCGGTCGCACTCGACGGCAAGTTCACGTTCACGAAGCTGCAGCCGCCCGGCACGCGGGTCGCGATCGGCAGCTACGCGATCGAATTCGACCCGGCGAGCGCGGCGGCCGACCGGCTCATCGGCCGCGTGCGCGACCTCGACTCGCCGCTGCTCGTGCGCGCGCAGCTCGTCATCAAGCACGACCGCAGCTTCTCGCTCGAGGGTGACGTGACCCCGCGACCCGGTGCGCCGCAGGAGGTCACGCAGGCAGTTGCGTTCCTCGGCAGCCCCGATGCGATCGGCCGGCGCCAGTTCGTGCTCGGCGGCTCGTTCTGAGCGCGCGGCGCCGGGAAGCCACGTGGACGAGCGACTGAGCGACAATCCCGCGGCCCGGCGTTACGAGTTCCGGGTGGGCGCTGCACTCGCCTACGTCGACTACCGCCGCGCGAGCGGCGTGACCACGCTGACCTACGCGCGCGTGCCCGACGCGCTCGGTGGCCGCGGCGTCGGCTCGGCGATGGCGCGCGCGGTGCTGGAGGCCGTGCGCGAGCGCGGCGACAAGGTGGTACCGGCCTGCGGCTTCATCGCCGCCTACCTCGCGCGACACCCCGAGTTCCACGACCTCTGTACGTCCAGCTGATCGCTCAGGCGCTCGCCGCCGAGCGATCGGTGCTGCTGAACTGGTAGCGCTTGTTGCCGAGCGTGAGCACGTCGCCCTCGGCGAGACGCGCGTGGCGCACGCGCCGGCCGTTGATGCCGACGCCGTTCACGCTGTTGAGATCCTCGATGAAGGTGCCGGCCGCGCTCGCGAGGATGACCGCGTGGTGGCGGCTGATCGAGGCGTCTTCGATGCACAGGTTGTTTTCGCGCGCGCGCCCGATGCTGGTGCGCTGCCCGCCGGGCACGAGGCGCGTGGCGGTGCCGTCGAGCGGCTTCAAGAAGCCGCCGGGCGCAATCGCCTCGAGCTCCCCGGGCGCGGCGGCCGCCGCGTCCGGCGTCGCGCCATCGCGGCGGCGCAGGTTGCGCTCGAGCCGGCGGATCTGCAGCTCGCGCTCCTCGAGCGCGCCGCGCGTGCGCTCGAGCAGCAGCGACTGCTCGTGGTGACTGCGCTTCAGCGACTCGTAGCCCGCCGCGCCAGCGCGCGCGGCGACCGCGGCCGCGGCCTCGAGACGCTGGATGCGTTCGCCGGCCTCGGCGAGCTCGCGCTGGCTCGCGGTGAACGCGGCGTCCGAGCTGCGCGCCGCGCGCACGTGGTCCTCGGCGCCGCGGCGCGCCTCGACGAGTTCGTCCTCGAGGAAGCGCACGCGGCCGCGCAGTTCGCCCGCCGCGCGCTCGATGGCCGCGATCTGCGAGGTCGCGAGGTGGGCGACGTCGGTCTGCGCCTGCAGCGCGCGGCCAAGACTGCTGGCGACGCCCTCGAGCTCGGCGATGCGCGCCGGCTGGCGCGCGACGGGCACCGCGGTGGCGGCGGCGGGTGCGCTCGACTCGTGCCCGAGGCCCTTGAGTTCCTCGAGCGCGTCGGAGAGTGCGTCGCGTTCAACGCCGACCAGGCCGAGTCGATCGCGGATGAACGCGAGCTCGGATTCGAGATCGCGGCGCCGTGCCTCCTCGAGGCCGCGCGCCCACTCGCGCGACTCGAGGGCCGCGAGGTAGCGCGGGCCGTCCTCGAGCGGGGCGAGCGGCGCCACGGCGCGCACCGGCTCGACCGCGAGCGGCTCGTCCACGAGCGGCTCCTCCGCGAACTCCGGGAGCGCAGGCAACTCGATCGTGTGCTCGAGATCGCTCATCGACAGCGGCCCCTTCCCCCTGGCAACGCAGCGGCGACCCGCAGCGGCTGCTTCAGCAAAAGCTTGCTCTTGACCGGACACCGCGGTCAACCGCCAGCGCCCGATCTACAGGCTCACCCGCGCTCAAACGCCAGCGCCCCTGCTACAGGCTCACCCGCGGGCGTTGGGGGCGGTCGCGGACCATAATCGCGCCATGATTAAGCGTTCCCGCCGGCCGCGACGAGGGCCAGCGCCCGTGCCGCCGTGAGCGATCCCGCCGACTGGACCGCGCTCGAGGCGCTGGCGGCGCTGCGCTCCGGCGCGCTCGACTCGGCGAGCTATGTCGAGGCGCTGCTGGCGCGCGCGGGCGAGTGGCAGGACCTCAACGCCTTCGTCGGTCTCGATGCCGCGCGTGCACGCGCGGCGGCGCTCGCGGCCGATCGCCGCCGCCGCTCGGGCAGCCCGCCCGGCGCGCTCGACGGACTGCCGATCGTGATCAAGGACAACGTCGACGTGCAGGGCTGGGTGACGACCGCGGGGACCCCGGCGCTCAGGGCCTACCGGCCCGCGCGCTCGGCGACCGTCGCCGCGCGGCTGCTCGGGGCGGGCGCGCTGCTCCTCGCGAAGAACACGATGCACGAGCTCGCGCACGGCATCACCAGCAACAACGCTGCCTGGGGCCCGGTCCGCAATCCCTACGACCGGGAGCGGATCCCCGGCGGCAGCAGCGGCGGCACCGCCGCCGCAATCGCCGCGCGCCTTGCGCCTGCGGGCCTCGGCACCGACACCGGCGGCTCGGTACGGATTCCTGCGGCCCTGTGCGGCATCGTCGGCTTTCGGCCGACGACCGGGCGCTACCCGGGAGACGGCATCGTGCCGATCTCGCGCACGCGCGACACCGCCGGACCGCTGGCGCGCTCGGTCGCCGACCTCGCGCTCCTCGACGCGGTTCTCGCGGGCGCGGCACCGGTCCCGCTCGAGCACATCGAGCTCGCCGGGCTGCGCGTCGGCGTGCCGCGGCGCCTCTACTACGAGACGCTCGATCCGGAACTGCGGCGTCTCACCGAGGCCGCGCTCGCCGAACTCGCGCGCGCCGGGGTCGTGCTCGTCGAGGGCGATATCGAAGGACTCGACGGCGTGAGTGCGCGCCTCGCGGGCACGATCTCCGACTACGAGTTTCCGCGCGACCTCGCGCGCTACCTCGCCGCGAGCGGCAGCGGCATCACCCTCGAGGACGTGATCGCCGAGCTCGCGAGCCCCGACCTCAAGGAGACCTTCGCGGCCGACGTGCAGGGACCAAACGCGCCGACCGAGGCGAGCTACCGCCACGCGATCGAGGTCGGCCGCCCGGCGTTGCAGGCGGCGTTTCGGGACTACTTCGCGCGCCACGCGCTCGTTGCCTTCGCGGTACCGACGACGCCGCTGCCGGCGAGCCCGATCGGCGCGGACGCGGCGGTCGAGCTCGACGGCATCCGCGTACCGACCTTCATCACCTACCTTCGCAACGCCCGGCCCGCGACCACGGTGGGCCTGCCCGCGCTGAGCCTGCCGATCGGGCGCACCGCGGCGGGACTGCCCGTCGGCCTCGAGCTCGATGCGCCGGCGGGCGCCGACCGGCGCCTCTTGGCGCTCAGCCTCGCGCTCGAGCGGCTGTTCGAGCCGCTGCCGCCGCCGCGCCGCTGAGTCGGCAGCGCCGCGGGCGGCCTGCTAGGCTCGTGCGATCCGGGCCCGCGCGCCCACGACTGAGGCCATTCACGATGCCGACCCCAAGCAAGGCTGCGGTCCGCGCAGTCGCCCTCGCGGCGCTCATCGCCTCCTCCCTCGCCGCCCGCGCCGCCGAACCCGGGGTGATGCGGGTGGTGGTCGTCGAGGCGATGGATTCGAGGGAGTTCCGCCGCGAACTCGACAAGCTGCAGGCGCTCGAACGCACCGTGGTGCCGGAGGCGAGTATCCGCGTGTGGCGCGCGCGCTTCGCGGGCTCCGAGGTCGGCACCCTCATCGTCGCCGAGGAAGTCCCGAGCCTCGCGGCACTCGCCAAAATCGACGAGTTCGGGAAGTCGAATGGCGAGTACACGGCGACGATGCACCGCCTCGCGGCGATGAGCCGCATCGTCTCCGACAGTCTCTACGAGGAAGTCACGCACGACTCGCCGCGCTGAGGCGCGCGCCAGCTCAGCGAGTGCTCCCGCTCCCGGCCGCCCACTCGCGCCAGCCCGCGAGCAGCGGGAAGTACAGCCCGAGCCGGATCGGGTGCCGCTCGTCGGTGCGCGCAATGAGCTCGGCATAGGCCTCGAGCTGCAGCGCGTAGCGCAGCCGTTCGCGGTCGAGGAAGTCCTCGACGTCGGTGCCCTCGTGCACGCTCGTCTTGAAATCGACGATCCAGCGCACGCCGTGCGCGTCGATGAACGTGCGGTCGATGCGCAGCGCCAGCACACGCCCGCCGCGCAGGCTCGACAGGTCGAGCTCTGCGGCGACCTTCGTATGCGTCGAGTCGAAGAGCCAGCGGCCGCGCGGATCCGCGAAGGTGGCCTCGAGCGCGCGCTCGACGCGCGCGAGCGCGCGACCGAGTTCATCGTCCGCGACGCCGAGCTCGAGGAGCCGACGCCGCCACTGTGACTTGCGCTCGGCGCCGACGCCCGCGAGCGCGGCGAGACTCTGGCCCGACGCGCGCTCGAGTTCCTCGTGGACGACCGTGCCAACGTGGCGCGTCGCCGCCGTCACCCACTCGAATTCGAACTCGGAGGGGCCGGCCGCGCGCGGCGCATCGATGAGCGGCACGACCGCCGGCGCGGCCGGCGGTGCGCTCCAGCCGTCGACGAGCCGCGGCGGCGGCGGCACGACCGCGGCGGCCGCGGCGGCGGCCG
>JANXZZ010000118.1 GCA_025355245.1 Pseudomonadota bacterium
GGACTCACCAAGCTGCGCGCGGTCGCCGCGGCGATCCAGGCCTTCCGCGCGAGCGGCAAGAAGGTGCTCGCCTTCGCGCACTTCGCGACCCAGGAGCAGTACTACCTGATGGCGCAGGCGGACGAGGCCTACCTCGATCCCGCGGGCGAGGTCGGCGTCATCGGCTACGCCGCCTACAACCTCTACTACAAGGAGGCGCTCGACAAGCTCGGTGTCGAGGTCAACGTCTTCAAGGTCGGCACCCACAAGTCCTTCACCGAGCCCTACACGCGCAGCGACATGTCCCCCGAGGACCGCGAGCAGACGCTCGGGATCCTCACCCCGCTCTGGCAGGCCTACCAGGCGGGCGTCGAGTCGGCGCGCCACCTGCCCGCGGGCGCGGTCGACAGCTACGTGCGCGAGGTTCTGCCCGCGATGCGGGCGGCGAGCGGCGATGCGGCGCTCGTCGCGCAGCAGCGCGGGCTCATCACCGGGCGCAAGACCTGGATCGAGTTCGAGAAGCAGGTCATCGGACTTGCGGGCGCGGACAGCGACAGCCACTCCTTCAACGCCGTCGACCAGGAGGAGTACCTCGCCTCGACCCGGCCCGAGAGCACGCTCACGCGCCACCCGGACGGGGAGGTCGCGGTACTGGTCGCCTCCGGCAATATCATCGACGGTGACCGGCCGCCCGGCGAGATCGGCGGCGACAGCCTTGCGGCGCTGTTGCGCAAGGCGCGCTACGACAAGGACGTGAAGGCGGTGGTGCTGCGCATCGACTCGGGCGGCGGCAGCATGCTGGCTTCCGAAGTGATCCGCCAGGAAGTGGCCGCGCTCAAGGTCACGGGCAAGCCCGTGGTCGCCTCGTTCTCGAGCGTGGCGGCATCGGGCGGCTACTACATCGCGATGGATGCCGACGAGATCTGGGCGGAGCCGACCACGATCACGGGCTCGATCGGCGTGTTTGGCATCGTGCCCACGTTCCAGAAGACGCTCGCCAAGGTCGGCGTCGCGAGCGACGGCGTCGAGACCTCCGCGCTCGCGGGCGCGATGCACCTCGAGCGCAGCATCGACCCCGCCGCCCGCGAGGTGCTGCAGCTCGGCGTCGAGCATGCCTACCACGACTTCGTCGGCCGGGTCGCGAGCGCGCGCCACCGCACCCCGGAAGCGATCGAGGCGGTCGCGGAGGGGCGCGTGTGGGTCGCGACCGAGGCGCAGAAGCTCGGCCTGGTCGACCAGTTGGGCGATGTCGACAAAGCGATCGAGTCGGCGGCGAAGCGCGCCCACCTCGGCGCCGGCCGCTACGGCACCAGCTGGCGCTCGAAGGAGTTGAGCTGGAAGGAGACGCTCATCCGCCAGTTGCACGCCGAGGCGCGCGTGATCGGCACGAACTTGGGGCTGCTCGAGCCCGAGCCCACCGCGATCGGCCACATCGTGAGCGCGGCGGAGCGGCAGCTGCGCGCGCTAGCCGCCTTCAACGATCCGCGGCACGTCTACTACTACTGCGCCTGCGAGCTGCGCTGAACGGACGCGTGTTCGCAAGCGCGGCCGCGCGCTAAGCGTTCCAGTCGAGGATGACCTTGCCGCTCGAACCCGAGGCCATGGTCTCGAAGCCGAGCCGGTACTCCTCGATCGGCAATCGATGCGTGATCACCGGCGAGATGTCGAGCCCTGACTGCAGCATGCTCGACATCTTGTACCAGGTCTCGAACATCTCGCGTCCGTAGACGCCCTTCATCACCAGGCCCTTGAAGATCACCTCGTCCCAGTTGATGCCGGTGTCCTTCGGCATGATGCCAAGCAGCGCCACGTTGCCGCCGTGGTGCATGGTGCGCAGGAGTTCGTGGAACGCCGAGGGTACGCCCGACATCTCGAGCCCGACGTCGAAGCCTTCCTCCATCTTGAGGCTCTTCATCGCATCATCGAGGCTCTCGCTCCTGACATCGAGCGCGCGCGAGGCGCCCATGCGCCGCGCGAGCTCGAGCCGGTAGGGGTTGACGTCGGTGATCACGACGTGGCGGCTGCCGACGAAGCGCGCGATCGCGACCGCCATGATGCCGATCGGACCGGCGCCCGTGATCAGCACGTCCTCGCCGACCAGGTTGAACGAGAGCGCCGTGTGGGTGGCGTTGCCGAACGGGTCGAGGATCGAGGCGATCTCGTCGGTGATCGCATCCGGGAGCTTGAACACGTTGGTCGCGGGCAGCGACATGTACTCGGCGAAGCAGCCGGCGCGGTTGACGCCGACGCCGATCGCGTTCCTGCACAGGTGCCGGCGCCCGGCGCGGCAGTTGCGGCAGTGGCCGCAGGTGATGTGACCCTCGCCCGAGACGCGATCGCCGACGCCAAGCCCGCGCACTTCGCTGCCGATCGCGACGATCTCGCCGGCGTACTCGTGGCCGACGGCCATCGGCACCTTGATGGTGCGCCGCGCCCACTCATCCCAGTGCCAGATGTGCATGTCGGTGCCGCAGATCGCGGTCTTCTTCATCTTGATGAGCACGTCGTTCGGGCCGTAGGTCGGCTCCGCCACGTCGGCCATCCAGATGCCGGGCTCGGCCCTGGCTTTGACCAGTGCTTTCATTCGTGCTGCTCCGTCAGGGAATGAGGCCGAGCTCGCGCCCGGCCGTCGTGAAGGCATCGACGGCACGCGCAATCTGCTCGGGCGTGTGCGCGGCGCTCATCTGGGTGCGGATCCGCGCCTGGCCTTTCGGCACCACCGGGAAGGAGAAGCCGATCACGTAGACGCCAAGCTCGAGGAGCCGGTCGGCCATGCGCGCGGCGAGCGCGGCATCGCCGAGCATGACCGGGATGATCGGATGCTCGCCCGGCACGAGCGTAAAGCCGGCCTTGGTCATGCCGGCGCGAAACTGCCGCGCGTTGGCTGCGAGCCGGGCGCGCAGCTCGTCGCCGTCGCCGATGAGGTCGAGCACCCGCAGCGTCGTCGCCGCGATCACCGGCGGCACCGAGTTCGAAAAGAGGTAGGGACGCGAGCGCTGGCGCAGCCAGTCGATGACCGGCTTGCGGCCCGCGATGTAGCCGCCCGCCGCGCCGCCGAGCGCCTTGCCGAGCGTGCCGGTGAGCAGGTCGACGCGCCCGAGCACGCCGGCGCGCTCGTGACTGCCGCGGCCGCCCGCGCCGACGAAGCCGGTGGCGTGCGAGTCATCGACCACGACCAGCGCATCGTGGCGTTCGGCGAGCGCGACGATGCCCTCGAGCGGCGCGAAGGTGCCGTCCATCGAGAACACGCCGTCGGTCACGATCATGCGCGTGCGCGCGCCTGCCGTCTCGCTGAGCTTCGCCTCGAGGTCGGCGAGGTCGCGGTTCGCGTAGCGGAACTTCTGCGCCTTGCAGAGCCGGATGCCGTCGATGATCGAGGCGTGGTTGAGCGCGTCGGAGATGACCGCGTCGTGCTCGCCGAGCACGGTCTCGAACAGGCCGCCATTGGCGTCGAAGCACGAGGAGTAGAGGATCGCATCCGCGGTGCCGAGGAAAGCCGCGAGGCGCTTCTCGAGCTCGCGGTGCACGCCGTGGGTGCCGCAGATGAAGCGCACCGAGGCCATGCCGTAACCGTACTGGTCGAGCGCGCGGTGCGCGGCCTCGCGCACCGCGGGGTGGTTGGCGAGGCCCAGGTAGTTGTTGGCGCACAGGTTCACCGCCTCGCGGCCGCCCGCGACGCGGATGACCGCGCTTTGCGGTGAGCCGAGCTCGCGCTCGGTCTTGTAGAGGCCCTGCGCGCGCAGGGCCTCGGTATCGGCGGTCAAGCGGTCATCGAACGCCGCGTGCATGGCTGGATCCCGGGGGCAAAGGGGTGGAAAGTATAGGCAAAATCGGGGCCTTGAACGGGGCAACCGCCAGCACGGCCGGGATGCGATGAACGGACACAATGAGCGCGGGGATGACGGGGAGGAGGACTCCGGGGAGCCCGGCACGGGCGATGCGCTGCGCATCGACCGCTGGCTGTGGTGCGTGCGCCTCTACAAGACCCGGTCGCTCGCCGCTGCCGCGCTCAACAACGGCCGGGTCGAACTCAACGGCACGCGCGTGAAGCCCTCGCGCACCGTGAAGCCGGGCGACGTCCTGACGCTCGCGCTCAACGGTCGCGACGTCGAACTCAACGTGCTCGCGATCCCGCGCCGGCGCGGGCCAGCGACCGAGGCGCGCGCCTGCTACGAGGAGACGGCCGCGAGCCAGGCGCGCGGCGTCGCGTGGGCTCAGCAGCACCGGCTCGCCGCGCTGTCGGTGCCGCGCTCCGAGGGTCGGCCCGACAAGAAGGAGCGCCGTGTACTGCTCGACCTTGCGCGGCGCCAGGGACGGGACTAGGCGCGTCCCGGTCAGTGCAAGAGCGCCGCCAGGCGCCGGCGGCTTGCGGGCACGAGCGCGTGCTCATCGCCGAGGAGCTCGAACGCGGACCTGAGCGCCGTCTGCGCTGCGCCTTCTGCAAAGCCGGGCCGCTCGCGGACGACTTCGAGCCACGCCGCAAGCGCATCCGCGTGGCGGCCCGCCAGGAAGTCGCGCGCGGCGAGGCGGTGGCGCCGCTCGAGCGCATCCGTCGGCGGCTCGCGAGCCGCGATGCTCGCAAGCTCGAGTCGGGCGCGCCGCTCGCGCAGCGCGGGCTCGCGGTCGAACTCGACGGGCGCCGCGACCAGGCGCTCGCGCGCGGCCTCAAGACGCCCCGCATCGATCAGCACGTCGACCAGCGAGAGCCGGTGCGCGAGGCGGGTGGGCTCTGACTGCACCAGATGCTCGAGCGTACCGATCGCGGCCTCCGGATCGCCGTGCGCGGCGATGTCCTGGGCCGCGCGGCGCTCGCGATCGGAGGGCTGCTCGAGATGGGACTCGAGCAGCTGCCGGAACACCGCTTCGGGCTGCGCGCCGATCACCGTCTCGACGGGCCTGCCGCCCACGAACAGCGCGAGCGTCGGCAGGCTGCGGATCCCGTAGCGCGCCGCGAGCTCGCCTTCGGCGTCGGTGTCGACCTTGGCGATCTCTGCGCGCCCCGCGTAATCCTGCGCGAGGCGCTCGAGGATCGGAGCGATCGCGCGGCAGGGACCGCACCACGCCGCCCAGAAATCGACGAGCACGGGGTGCGTGCGCGAGCGCTCGAGCACGTCGGTCGCGAAGGACGCGGCCGTCACGGCGCGCGGAGACGGGGAGAGATCGCTCACGGTGAGCCTCGGGGTACGGGGGTCCGGCTACCTGCCTGTGGGCGCGGACGCGCGGTATCAAGGGCGCGCCTCGCTCGGCGATACTGTGTCGATGCCGGCGCCCCTGACCCCGAAGCTGACCGTCGATGTCGTGATCGAACTCCTCGATCGCCCGGGGCGCCCGGTGGTGCTCGTCGAGCGCCGCTTCCCGCCGCCCGGCTGGGCGCTGCCGGGAGGCTTCGTGGACGTCGGCGAGACGGTCGAGGCTGCGGCGATCCGCGAGGCACGCGAGGAAACGGGACTCGAGGTCACGCTCGGCGCGCTGCTCGGCGTCTATTCAGACCCCGCGCGGGATCCCCGCGGTCACACCGTCAGCGTGGTGTTCGCCGCGACGGCCCACGGCGAGCCCGTGGCCGCGGACGATGCGCGCGCGGTCGCCGCGGTCGATCCGCTCGCGCCGCCGCCGCTGGCGTTCGACCACGCCCGCATTCTCGCCGACTACGCGGCGCGCCTGCGTCGCTAGCCGGCGCCCGCCTCAGCGCTCGTCGATCACGATCGCGCGGGTGGACTTCACTTCCTCCATCACGACGTAGGTGTGGGTCTGCTCGATGCCGGCGAGCGCGGCGAGGTCCTCGAGGAAGCGCCGGTAAGCGGTCATGTCCGCGGTGCGGACCTTGAGCAGGTAGTCGAAGCCACCGGCCACCATGTGGCACTCCTGCACCGGGTCGAGCCCGCTCACGCCGTCGCGAAAGCGGTTGAAGACGTCGGGGGTGGTGCGATCGAGCTGCACCTCGACGAAGGCAATGAGCCCGGCGCCGAGCTTCGCAGGATCGAGGTCCGCCGCGTAGCCGCGGATGTAGCCGTCGCGCTCGAGCCGGCGCACGCGCTCGAGGCAGGGGGTAGCCGAGAGGTGCACCTGCCGCGCAAGCTCGGCGACGGCGAGGCGGCCGTCCTTCTGCAGGAGCGCGAGGATCTGCCGGTCGGTTCGGTCGAGGGCGTGACTCATGGGGCACCAAGGCAGTTAAATCGACTGCTATAATCGATTATTATAGATTAAAGCACTTAAATATTGCTACTAGAGTAGCGGATTCAATTGAGGGTTTCCGATGCCTGCTTTCATCAGTGCCGACGGTCAGTCGCTCGAGTCCTCCGTCGGTCGCGCGATCAATCGCCTCTGGCTCGCCGACGAGGACACGGTGCTGCGCGAGCTCCTGCCGCTCGCGCGCCCCGAGGAAGGCGCTCGGGCGGCGATCGCGGCGCAGGCGATCGCGCTCGTCGAGGCCGTGCGCGGCGTCAACACCGAGCGCACCGGCATGGATGCGTTCCTGCGCGAGTATGACCTCGGCTCGCAGGAGGGCGTGATCCTGATGTGCCTCGCGGAGGCGCTGCTCAGGATCCCGGACGCGGTGACGGCAGACAAGCTGATCGCGGACAAGCTTGCGGCCGGCGACTGGGCGGCGCACCTCTCGGGCGGGGGCTCGCTGTTCGTGAACGCCTCGACCTGGGGACTCATGCTGACCGGGCGGCTGGTGCAGCCGGACGCGGGCACGCAGCGCGATCCCGCGGGCTTCATCAGGAACCTGGTCGCCCGCGTCGGCGAGCCGGTCGTACGCACGGCGCTGCGCCAGGCGATGCGCATCATGGGCCACCAGTTCGTGATGGGTCGCACGATCGAGGAGGCGCTGACGCGGGCGGCCGAGGGCACGAACGCGCGCTACCGCTATTCCTTCGACATGCTGGGCGAATCCGCGCTCACGATGCACGACGCCGATCGCTACCTCGATGCCTATGGCCGGGCGATCGACTCGCTCGGCGCGAGCGCGAAGCGCGCGCGCAACGCGACCCCGGAGTCGCTGCCGAGCATCTCCGTGAAGCTGTCGGCGCTGCACCCGCGCTACGAGTTTGCGCAGCGCGCGCGCGTGCACGCCGAGCTCACCCCGCGGCTCGTCAAGCTCGCCGAGCGCGCCGCAGCGGTTGGCATCGCGCTCACCGTCGATGCCGAGGAATCCGAGCGCCTCGAGCTGTCGCTCGAGATCGTCGATGCGGTGCTGTGCGCGCCCGCGCTCGCCGGCTGGCAGGGCTTCGGGCTCGCCGTGCAGGCCTACCAGAAACGCGCGCCCGACGTGATCCGCTGGCTGACGCAGCGCGCGCGCGACTGCGGCCGGCGCCTCAACGTACGCCTCGTCAAGGGCGCGTACTGGGACAGCGAGATCAAGCGCGCCCAGGAACGCGGCCATTCCGGCTACCCGGTGTACACGCGCAAGCAATGCACCGACGTCGCCTACCTCGCCTGCGCGACGCTGATGCTGGATGCGCCCGACGTGATCTATCCGCAGTTCGCGACCCACAACGCGCACACGGTCGCGAGCATCCTCCACCAGGCGCAGCGGCGCGCCCGCAGCTTCGAGTTCCAGCGCCTGCACGGCATGGGCGAGGAGCTGTACGCGCTGGTGACCGACCCGGCGGGTGCCGGCGCTGCCTGCCGCGTGTATGCGCCGGTGGGCTCGCACGAGGACTTGCTGCCGTACCTGGTGCGGCGACTGCTCGAGAACGGCGCCAACACGTCGTTCGTGAATCGCATCGTCGACTCGCGCCTGCCCGCCGCGGAAATCGCCGCCGACCCGGTCGCGTTCATCGATTCGCTCGCGACCCTTCCACACCCGCGCATCCCGCTCCCGGCGCGCATCTTCGGCGCCGAGCGCCCGAACTCGGCGGGCGTCAACCTGGCCGACGGGCGCGCGCTCGCGGCGCTGGCGGCCGCGGCTGCGGCAACGCTCGCCACGCCGCATTTCGCTTGCCCGCTGATCGATGGGCGCGCGAGCGCGAAGCACGAGACGATCGCCAAGCGCGGCCTTCGCATCACGAGCCCCGCGGATCGCTCGGTGCTGGTCGGCCACGTGCTCGAGAGCTCGGCCGAGGACGTCGAGCGCGCGCTGGTCGCGACGGCCCAGGCCTTCGACGGCTGGGACCAGACGCCGGCGGTGGATCGCGCCGTGATCCTCGAGCAGGCGGCCGAGGCCTTCGAGAGCCACCGTGCCGAGCTCATCGCTCTGTGCGTGCGCGAGGCCGGCAAGTCGGTCGCGGACAGCGTCGCCGAGGTGCGCGAGGCGGTCGACTTCCTGCGCTACTACGCGCAGCGCGCGCGGCTCGATTTCGGCAAGAACACGCTGTTGCCGGGACCGACCGGCGAGAGCAACGAGCTCGCGCTGCGCGGTCGCGGCGTGTTCCTGTGCGTGAGCCCGTGGAATTTCCCGCTCGCAATCTTCACCGGGCAGGTGGCGGCGGCGCTCGCCGCCGGCAACGCCGTCATCGCCAAGCCCGCCGAGCAGACCGCGCTCGTCGCCGCGCTCGCGACGCGACTGCTGCACGCGGCCGGGGTGCCCGGCGGCGCGCTCGCGTTCCTGCCCGGGGACGGCGCGCGCGTCGGCGGACTCCTGACAGCCGATGCGCGCATCGCCGGCGTCGCCTTCACCGGTTCGAACGAGACCGCGCTCGCGATCCACCGCGCGCTCGCGGCGCGCAAGGGCCCGATTGCGACCCTGATCGCGGAGACGGGCGGACAGAACGCAATGATCGTCGACAGTTCCGCGCTCCCCGAGCAGGTCGTCAACGATGCCGTCGCCTCGGCCTTCGGCAGCGCCGGGCAGCGGTGCTCGGCGCTCAGGGTGCTGTGCGTGCAGGAGGAGATCGCGGATCGCGTCGAGGAACTCATCGCCGGCGCCATGGACGAGCTTGCGATCGGCGATCCCGGCGCGATCGCCACCGACGTGGGTCCCGTCATCGACGGCGATGCGCTCGCGCTGCTCGAGCGCCACGCCGGGCAGATCGTGCGCGGCACGGCCTGGTCGCATCGGCTGCGCCTGCCGGCGGGCGCGCAGCACGGCAGCTTCTTCGCGCCGCTCGCGGTCGAGATCGGCAGCTTCGACGCGCTCGAGCGCGAGGTGTTCGGCCCGGTGCTGCACGTGCTGCGCTGGCAGGCCCGCGATCTCGATGCCCTCGTCGATGCGATCAACGCGACGGGCTACGGGCTCACGCTCGGCATCCACACGCGCATCGATTCGACGGTCGAGCGGGTCAAGCGGCGCGCGCGCGCCGGCAACGTGTACGTCAACCGCAACATGGTCGGTGCGGTGGTCGGCGTGCAACCCTTCGGCGGCAGCGGACTGTCGGGCACCGGGCCCAAGGCCGGCGGGCCGCACTACCTGCACCGCTTCGCGACCGAGCAGACGGTCACGATCAATACCGCGGCGGTCGGCGGCAACGCGAGCCTGCTCGCGCTCGCCGGCTGAGGCGCGCTAGCGGCGCGGGCCGTCGTCGTCGGGGTAGCGCAGCCGCACCTTCTCGAAGGCGCCCTGGCCCAGGGCTTCCCAGGAATCGAGGGGCGCCTTCAGCGTGCACACGGCGGCGGTTGGCAGCTCGCCGATCGCATCATCGCCCGCGAGCCACGCTGCGAGGCGGCTGACCCCGGGGTTGTGGCCGACCAGGAGCACGTGGCGGAACGCCGCCGGCGTCGCGCGCAGGATCCCGACCAGCATCGCGCGCTCGGCCAGGTAGATCCGGTCGTCGTGGCGGATCTTCTGCAACGGAAAGCCGAGCGACCGGGCGAATTCCTTGGCGGTGCTGATCGCGCGCACCGCCGGGCTCGAGACGATGTGATCGGGGCGCACGCCGAGCGCGTGCGCGAGCTCCGCCATCTCCTCGGCTTCCTTGCGCCCGCGCTTGTCGAGGCGCCGCTCGAAGTCCTCGACGTCGCCGTCGTGTTTCTCGGCATGCGCGTGCCGCACGATCGTTACCAGCTTCATGCAAGGTCCCCGTACCCGCCAACCCGCTCACTCAATGCCGATCACGAGGCGTCCGTCCCGGCTCTCGACCGGGAAGGTCGGTACCGGCTCGTAGGCCGGCGGCGTCAACGCCGCGCCGGTGCGCAGGCAGAAGCGCGCGCCGTGCCGCGGGCAGATGACCTCGTGGCCCTCGACCGGACCATCGGACAGCGCATTACCGTCGTGGGTGCACACGTCCTCGATGGCATAGCGCTCGCCGCCCACGTCGTAGACGGCGATGAAGCGCCCGTCGACCTCGAACACCCGGTGCCCGTCGTGCGGCACCTCGCCCGACGCGGCGACGTCCACCCAGCGCAGCGCCATCACATCATACCGGTCTGCAGCCGGGCGCCTTCCGACATCATCTCGCGGCTCCACGGCGGATCGAACACGAGTTCGACGTCAGGCTCGGTCACGGTCGGGATCAGCGCGAGCTTCTCCTTGACGTCCTGCACCAGCACCTCGCCCATGCCGCAGCCGGCCGCGGTCAGCGTCATGCGCACCGCGATTGCGCGCGTGCCGTCCGCACGGCTCGTAATCGCGCAGCTGTAGATGAGCCCCAGATCGACGATGTTCACCGGAATCTCCGGGTCGTAGCAGGTCTTCATCTGCTCCCAGGCGAGCTTCTCGACGTCGGCGTCGGTCGCGTCGGGCGCAAGCTCCAGGCGCGTCGGCGGCTCCCGGCCGATCGCATCCGCGTCCTCGCCCGCGACCCGGAACAGGTTGCCCTCGACGTACACCGTGAAGCTGCCGCCGAGCGCCTGGGTGAGGTAGCCGACGCTGCCCGTGCGCAGCTTGACCTCGACGCCGGCCGGAACCAGCACCGCCTTGACATCGCGGTTGACGACAACCGGCTCGTTTTCGTGATGGCGCATTCGTTCGCTCTTCGCCGGGCTAGGGGATCATTCGGTCGAAACGGGGGTGGGCGCCGCGGCGAGCGCCGCGCGCAGCGTGTGCCAGCACAGGCTCGCGCATTTCACGCGCACCGGAAACTCACGCACGCCCGACAGCGCCGCGAGCTTGCCGAGCGCCGCCGGCGCGGGCGCGTCGCTCTTGGTCAGCAGCTCGTGGACGCTCGCGAACAACGCCTCGGCCTCGGCGGTCGTCTTGCCGATCACGGCCTCGGTCATGAGCGACGCCGAGGCGACCGAGATCGCGCAGCCCGTGCCCTCGAAGCGCACGTCGTCGAGCACGTCGTTCCGGAGGGCGGCGTACACGGTCAGCTGGTCGCCGCACAGCGGGTTGTGGCCGCGTGCCGACTGCGCGGGCGGTGCGAGCCGCCCGAAATTCCGCGGCCGTTTGTTGTGATCGAGGATCACGTCGCGGTAGAGGTCCTTGAGGTCCATGCTCGTGCTCAGCCGAACAGCGCGCGTGCGGCGGCCACGGCCTCGACCAGCCGGTCGATCTCGGCGCGGGTGTTGTAGAACGCGAACGAGGCGCGCGCCGTCGCCGGCACGCCGAAGAACTCCATGACCGGCATCGCGCAGTGATGGCCGGTGCGGATCGCGATGCCTTCCTGGTCGAGGATCGTGCCCAGGTCGTGCGGATGGACCCCGGCGAGCGTGAAGGACACGAGGCTTGCCTTGGCGCGCGCGGTGCCGATGATCGTGAGGCCGTCGATCGCGCTCAGGCGCTCGGTCGCGTACTCGAGGAGGTCGTGCTCGAAGGCGGCGATGCGCGCGAGCCCGATGCGATCGAGGTAGTCGATCGCCGCCGCAAGGCCGACCGCGCCGCCCATATTCGGGGTGCCCGCCTCGAACTTGTGGGGGAGCGCGTTGTAGGTGGTGCCCGAAAAGCTGACCGTCAGGATCATGTCGCCGCCGCCCTGCCACGGCGGCATCGACTCGAGGATCGCTTCGCGCCCGTACAGCACGCCGATGCCGGTCGGGCCGTACATCTTGTGGCCGGAAAAAGCGTAGAAGTCGCAGTCGAGCGCGCGCACGTCGACCTTGAGGTGGGGCACCGCCTGCGCGCCGTCGAACAGGACCGGGACGTTGCGCGCGTGCGCGAGCGCGACGATCTCGCGCACCGGCAGCACCGTGCCGAGCGCGTTCGAGACGTGCGCGGTGGCGACGATGCGCGTGCGTTCCGAGAGGAGGGCGGTGAAAGCGGGCAGGTCGAGCTCGCCGCGGCGGTCGATCGGCGCAACGACGAGGCGCGCGCCCGTCGCCTCCGCGACCATCTGCCAGGGAACGATGTTCGCGTGGTGCTCGAGCCAGGTGATCAGGATCTCATCGCCGGGCCCGAGGCGCGGGCGCGCGTAGGACTGCGCCACCAGGTTGATCGCCTCGGTCGTGCCGCGCGTGAAGATGATCTCGCGGGCCGTGCGGGCGTTCAGGAACACGCGCACGCGCTCGCGTGCGCCCTCGTAGGCGTCCGTCGCGCGCTGCGAGAGCGTGTGCACGCCGCGGTGCACGTTGGCGTGCAGGTGCTCGGCGTAGCGGCGTTCGGCGTCGAGCACCGCGGTCGGCCGTTGGCTGGATGCGCCGTTGTCGAGGTACACGAGTGGCTTGCCGTGAATGCGCTCGGCAAGGATCGGAAAATCCGCCCGGTAGCGCGCGAACTCCTGATCGGCGCTGGGACTCACGACCGCGGCACTCATGCGACGAACTCCCGGATCAGGGCGCCGGCCGGCAGGCTGCCGAGGACCTGTTCCTCGGCAAAGCGGCGCAGCGGCGCGACGGTAAACCTGGCGATCACGTCCTCCGCGAAGGCGAAGGTCAGGAGCGCCCGCGCCGTGTCGCGGTCGAGCCCGCGGGCCAGCAGGTAGAACAGCATCTGTTCATCGAGCGCACCCGTGGTCGCGCCGTGGCTGCACTTGACGTCGTCCGCATTGATCTCGAGCTGCGGCCGCGAGTCGAGGCTCGCCTCTGCCGAGAGGATGAGGTTCCTGCTCGACTGGCGCGAGTCCGCCTTCACGGCGCCCGCGTGCACGACGACCTTGCCGTCGTAGCTGCCGCGGCCGCGATCGTTGGCGACGCCGCGATACACCTGGTCGCTGGTGGTGTGGGGCGCGACGTGGTCCACACGCGTCCGCACGTCGATCTGGTGGCTGCGCTCGGCGATCAAGAGGCCCGCGAGTTGGGTCCGGGCACCGGGGCCCTCGAGGCGTACGCGCAGGTCGAGGCGCGTGAGCTGCCCGCCGAAGGCGAGGTGGCGGTGCCGGTAGTCGGCGTTGACGCCGACGCGGACGGCGACGTCCTCGAGCTGGATCGCGCGCGCGCCGATGCGCGTGACGCTGTAGTGCTCGAGCCGGCTGTCGGCGCCAAGGACGACGTCGGTCACCGGCGCCGCGACGCTGTCGGCCTCGCCCGTCGTCAGGTGGTACTCGATGAGCCGCGCGCTCGCGCCCGCTTCGAGGCTCACGACGAGGCGCGGGTAGGCGCCGCCGCCGGTCGCAAGATGCACCACGTGCAGCGGCTGCTCGGGGGCGCAGCCGGCGCCGACGCTAACGACGGCGCCGTCCGCCAGGACCGAGGCGTTCAGCAGCCGGATCCGCTCGTCGACCGTATCGCCCGCGCCGAGCCGAACTGCGAGCGCAGCCGGCACTGAACCGGCAAGCAGCGGCGCGAGGGCGCTGACTTCGACGCCGGGTGGCAGATCCCGGCTCGAGAGACCGACGTGGAAAGCGCCGTCGACGAATACGACCGTCGGGCCGTCGCGCTGCGGCAGCGAGGCGAAGGCATCGGCTGCAACCGGCCGCGCGGGCGCGGGTGCGAGCTCGCGCGTGCCGAGTGCGCGCAGGTTCGTGTATTTCCACGGCTCGTCGCGCGGGGTCGGCAGGCCGAGCGCCAGCAGGCGCTCGAGCGCGTCACGGCGGCGCGCGACGGCTTCGGCGCTGCCGGCGAGCGCCGCCTGCGCCGCGGCGAGACGCCCGAGCGGCGTCGTGGCTGCGGGTGCTGCGCTCATGCCGCGCTCGCCTCGTGGCGTACCCAGTCGTAGCCCCGGCGCTCGAGCTCGAGCGCGAGGTTGCGATC
>JANXZZ010000087.1 GCA_025355245.1 Pseudomonadota bacterium
TGTGCAACGAGCACGCCTACGTGATGGCGATCGAGAAGCTGCTCGGCGTCGAGGTGCCGATCCGGGCGCAGTACATCCGCGTGATGTTCGACGAGATCACCCGCATCCTCAACCACCTGATGTGGCTCGGCGCGCACGGCCTCGATATCGGCGCGATGACGGTCTTCCTGTACTGCTTCCGCGAGCGCGAGGACCTCATGGACTGCTACGAGGCGGTCTCGGGCACGCGTATGCACGCAACCTACTACCGCCCGGGCGGCGTCTACCGCGACCTGCCGGCGACGATGCCGCGCTACCAGCCCTCGAAGTTCCGTGGACGGCGCGAAATCGATCGTCTGAACGAGGCACGCTCGGGGAGCCTTCTCGACTTCATCCAGGACTTCACCGAGCGCTTCCCGAAGTGCGTCGACGAATACGAGACGCTCCTGACCGACAACCGCATCTGGAAGCAGCGCACGGTCAACATCGGCATCGTGACGCCGGAGCGCGCCAAGGCGCTGTCGTTCTCGGGGCCGGTGCTGCGCGGGTCCGGCGTCGTCTGGGACCTGCGCAAGCATCAGCCCTACGAGGTCTATGACAAGGTCGACTTCGACATCCCGGTGGGCGTCAACGGCGACTGCTACGACCGCTACCTGGTGCGCGTCGAGGAGATGCGGCAGTCGAACCGCATCGTCCGGCAGTGCGTCGACTGGCTCAAGGCGAACCCGGGGCCTTCGCTGCTCGCCGATCACAAGATCACGCCGCCGCGCCGCGTCGAGATGAAGGGCGACATGGAATCCCTCATTCACCACTTCAAGCTGTTCACGGAAGGCTACTCGGTGCCGGAAGGCGAGGCCTACGCGGCGGTCGAGGCGCCGAAGGGCGAGTTCGCGGTGTGGCTCGTGTCCGACGGCGCCAACAAGCCCTACCGGCTCAAGGCGCGGGCGCCCGGCTTCCCGCACCTGGCGGCGCTCGATGAGATGGTCCGCGGCCACATGCTCGCCGACGTCGTCGCGGTGATCGGTACGCTCGACATTGTCTTCGGAGAGATCGACCGATGAGTGAGTCGACCGCCACCTCGCTGCTTTCCGAGCACACGCGCCACGAGATCGACCACTGGGTCGCGAAGTTTCCGGACGGGAAACAGCGCTCGGCGCTGCTCGCCGCGCTGCGCGCCGCACAGCACCAGAACCAGGGATTCCTGACGGCGCCGCTGATGGACGCCGTCGCCGACTACCTGTCGCTGCGGCCGATCCAGGTCTACGAGGTCGCGACCTTCTACTCGATGTTCGAGACCAAGCCAGTGGGCCGCCTGCACGTGTCGGTGTGCACGAACATCGCCTGCACGCTGTTGGGCTCCGACAAGATCGTCGCGCACATCGAGAAGAAGCTCGGCATCAAGACCGGCGAGTCGACGCCGGACGGCAAGTTCTTCCTCAAATGCGAGGAGGAGTGCCTGGCGGCTTGCAACAACGCGCCGATGATGATGATCGACCACGTCTATTACGAGAACCTGACCCCCGAGAAGGTCGACCAGGTCCTCGAGAGCCTGAAGTGAGCGCGCATGCCCCGTGAAATGAACCAGGTCGTGTTCGAGACGCTGAAGTTTCCGGAAAGCTGGACGCTGAAGACGTACCGCAGCATCGGTGGCTACGAGGCGTGGGAAAAGATCCTGCGCGAGAAAACGCCGCCCGAGAAACTGATCGAGGAGTTGAAGGCCTCGGGGCTGCGCGGCCGCGGCGGCGCGGGCTTCCCGCTCGGCACCAAGTGGAGCTTCATGCCGAGGAACGCACCCGGCCAGAAGTACGCCGTGTGCAACTCGGACGAATCGGAGCCCGGCACCTGCCACGACCGCGACATCCTGCGCTTCAACCCGCACTCGGTGGTCGAGGGCATGGCGATCGGCGGCTACGTGATGGGTGCGACGGTCGGCTACAACTACATCCGCGGCGAGTTCCTGGCCGAGCCCTTCCCGCGCTTTGAGGGTGCCCTCAAGGAAGCCTACGCCGCCGGGCTCCTCGGCAAGAACGTGCAGGGCTCGGGAGTCGACTTCGACCTGCACGCGGTCGCCGGCGCCGGCGCCTACATCTGCGGCGAGGAAACGGCGCTGCTCGAATCGCTCGAGGGCAAGCAGGGCAAGCCGCGCTTCAAGCCGCCGTTCCCGGCGAGCTTCGGCCTGTACGGCCGGCCGACCACGATCAACAACACCCAGAGCTACGCCTCCGTGCCCACGATCCTGCGCAAGGGTGCGGCGTGGTTCGCAGGGCTCGGCGTGCCGAACTCGGGCGGGACCATCGTGTTCTCCGTGTCCGGCCACGTGAACCGTCCCGGCAACTACGAGCTGCCGCTCGGCATTCCATTCAAGGAGCTGCTCGAGGACGTGTGCGGCGGCATGCGCGGCGGGCGCAAGTTGAAAGCCGTGATCCCCGGCGGTTCCTCGGTTCCGGTGGTACCGGGTGAGCTCATGATGGGCGTCACGATGGACATCGATGCGCTGCGCAAGATCGGCTCATCCGTCGGCACCGGCGCGGTCGTGGTGATGGACGACACGACCTGCATGGTCAAGATGCTCGAGCGCATCTCGCGTTTCTACCGCGCCGAGTCCTGCGGGCAGTGCACGCCGTGCCGCGAGGGCACCGGCTGGATGAACCGGCTGATCCTCAAGATGCTGGCAGGGCAGGGCGTGCGCGCGGACCTGGACCTCCTCCTCGACGTCGCCAACCGCATCGAGGGACACACGATCTGCGCGCTCGGCGATGCCGCGGCGTGGCCGGTGCAGAGCTTTCTCAAGCACTACCGGCACGAGTTCGAGTACATGATCGACAACGGCGGTCGCAGCATCGTCGACGACCCCGCGCGGCGGGCCGCATGAGCCAGGACATCGTCAACCTGGAGGTCGACGGCGTTGCGGTCACCGGCCGCAAGGGCCAGATGATCATCCAGGTCACGGACACGACCGATGCCTACATCCCGCGCTTCTGCTATCACGCGAAGCTGACGGTCGCGGCGAACTGCCGCATGTGCCTCGTCGAGGTCGAGAAGGCGCCGAAGCCCTTGCCCGCCTGCGCAACGCCGATCGCCGAGGGCATGAAGGTCTTCACGAAGTCACCGAAGGCCATCGGCGCGCAGAAGGCGACGATGGAG
>JANXZZ010000101.1 GCA_025355245.1 Pseudomonadota bacterium
CATGCGCGGGTCGGCAAGACCCGCGCTGATCATCGTCGCAGCCGGCCGCACCTCGCCAAAATGCCGACGCAGCGCCGGCCAGCATTCCTTGAACTCGGCGGCGTTCGGCAGGATGTAGTGCACCCTGACGACGTCCTTGAGGCTCGCGTTCGCGCGCGCGAGCGCCGCATCGATGTTACGCAGGCACTGCTCGGTCTGTTCAAGCAGGCCTGCCGGTATCGACATCGTCTCGTAGTTGAAGCCCGTCGTCCCCGACACGAAGATCCAGTCGCCGTCGACGACCGCGCGCGAATAGGCGATATCGGTCTCGAAGGTCGAACCCGAGCTGATCAGCTGGCGCATCGGTGTCCCTCACTTGCGGGCCGAAAGCCTAGCATGCGTGCGGACGTGTGCGCGGCAGCGCGGGCGTGCGCAGCTGCTCCATGCCGCGAAATTCCACGAACTGCGTGATCGTCGCCCACAGGTAGTCGCCGAACAGGAACGGCGCGAAGGCTCCCGGGTCATCGCCCGGCAGCGGGCGAATCTGCGCGTCCGCGCGCGCCTCGTGGAAGTAGGCGATCGAGAAGCGCTCGGTGCCCGTACCGATCACGCGGTGCTCGGTCGCCTTGATGCGGCCCGCCGACCAGCGTTCGAGCACGCGCCCGAAGTTGACTGCGAGCGCCTCGTCCGCCGGTGGCACGTCGATCCATGAGCCGTCGCGGTGGCGGGCCTGCAGGCCGTGGACGCGATCCTGCGCGAGCACGGTGAGGAACCCCGAGTCCACGTGCGGCGCTCCCGTCACGTAGTGGCGCCTGCCCTCGTGCAGCTGCCAGAGCGTCGGATCCGTGCAGCTCGCGAGCTCCGCTGCGCTTCGCACCGGATAGCGCAGGAGTCGCAGCGTCGAAAGTCCGCGTTCGAAGGATGCATCGAAGAAATGCTCGTCGAGCCCAAGTCCGCGCGCCAGCGAGCGCATCAGCGCCTGGCAGAGTCGTTCCATGCCGAGGTAGTAGTCGCTCGCGGCCGCGTGCCAGCCGGGCAGCGCAGCCACCGGCGGCAGCGGCGTCGCTTCGCGAAGCGGATCCCCGACCGCAACGACGGCGGCCCCGTAGGCGATGTCGCCGCCCATGTCGATGCCTTCCTTGCTGGTGAGGTTGCCTGGCTGCAGCGGGAACCAGCCGCGGTACACATTCGGGTGACCGGGCGAGAACTTCTGGCGCCACAGCGCGCGGAGCACGACGGCCGGCGCATCGAAGAGTTCCAAGAGCGCGGCGCGCGCCGCCGGCCCCGTCGGGATACCGGCCGGGAGCCCGGTCACCGCGAGGAACCCGGGCGCCGCTGCCGCCGCCATGATCGCGGCGTCCGCCTGCTCGCGCGCTGCCGAGCGCGCGCCGAACAGTGCGCTCGCATCGACGACCGGAATGCGGTGAGGCACGGCGGCCGCGGGCTCAGCGTGCGGGCGACCGGGTCCGGCGCCGCGGCCAGCTCGCGCGCGCGGCGTCGCGGTAAGCCTCGGCGAGCGACTCGAACACCCAGCGGGCGGTCGCGCGGCGCTGGCGTTGCGGCGCAACCGACAGCCAGCGCGGCAGCGAATCGGCGAGCCAGATCCAGCGGCGCGCCTCTTCCTCGAGCTTCGGCACCTCGAACTCGCCCGAGGAGCGTCCCGACTCGAGGATGTTGCGCGCGAGCGAAGCCAGCAGCGTGCGGTGCCGGCGCACGCGGTTGGCCACCGCCTCCGGGACGGACGCGAGATCCATCAGCGAGAGTGCGCGGCCCCACTCGCTCGCGACGAGATCCGCAAAGCCTCGCGCCATGGCGGTCAGCTGCTCGTCCGCGGTGCCACCGCCGTTGACGGCGACTTTCATCGGCAGGGTCGCGCAGTCGAACGCCGCCTGGGCGGAGCGCGCGAGGTCCGCCGCCGCCAGGGGCGGAGCGTGGGACGCGCGCGTGACGATCTCGGCCTTCATTCGGGTGTTAACGCCGTCACTTCGTGGGCGCGGCCGGCGCGGCCGCCGGGTCGCTGAGTTCGACCAGCGCCGCGCCCTCCGGCACGCGATCGCCGCGCGCGAAATAGAGCTGCGTGACCGTGCCCGCGTGCGGCGCGAGGACCGCGTGCTCCATCTTCATCGCCTCGAGGACCATCAGCGGTGCGCCCGCCGCCACCACGTCGCCGACCTTGACCTGCACCGCGACCACGGTGCCCGGCAGGCGCGCGATGAGCTCCCCGGCATGATCGGCCTCGAGGGCGTCCACGTGCCGGGGATCGATGATCGCGAAATCGAGTCGCTCGGCGCCGCGCCACAGCCAGAGGCGGTCGCCGGCGCGGAACACATCGACGCGGCGGCGCGACGTGGGACTCGCGATCTCAAGGCCGTCCGGGCCGAACTCACACTCGTAGCGCTCCTCGGTGCCAAGCGCGCTGACGCGCCAGGCGCTGCGGTCACGGGTCACAGTCAGTGCGTGGTCGGTGTCGCGCTCGCGGATGAGCCAGGCCTGCGACGCCGGCAGGTTGAGCCGGAACGCATCGTGTGCGTCCCACGGCGAGCTGCTCGCGCGCGTCGCCTGCGCGCCCATGCCGACGATCGCGAGCGCGCCCGCGGCGAGGTCCGCGGCGCTCGCGGCCAGTGGCTTCACGAGTGTCGCGGCGTGGGTGGTCGCGAAGCCCGTGCTCAGGCGTGCGGCGCGGAAGTCCTCGACCTCGAGCGCGCGCGCGAGCCAGGCGGCGTTGGTGGTGACGCCGACGATGCGCAGCGCCGCCAACCCTGCGGCCAGCGCGGCGATGGCCGCCTCGCGATCCGTGCCCGAACCGACTATCTTGCCAATCAATGAATCGTAGTGGCTCGGGACCTCGTCGCCCTGCTCGAAGCCGGCATCGACGCGTACGCCCGCCAAATTGTCGGGCCACCGCGCGTGCACGAGGCGCCCCGCACTCGGCACGAAGCCGCTCGCCGGGTCCTCCGCGCAGACCCGTGCCTCGATCGCGTGACCGCGCGCGACGACCGCGGACTGCGCGAAGCCGAGGCGCTCGCCGGCGGCGATGCGCAGCTGCCACTCGACGAGGTCGAGCCCGAGCACCTCCTCGGTCACGCAGTGCTCGACCTGCAGCCGGGTGTTCATCTCCATGAACCAGAACTCGCCGTTCGAATACAGGAATTCGATCGTCCCTGCGTTTACGTAGCCGACGGCGCGCGCGACGAGCAGTCCCGCGGCGTGCAGCTTCTCGCGCACCGCCTCCGGAATGCCCGGCGCGGGTGCCTCCTCAATCAACTTCTGGTGGCGACGCTGCAAGGAGCAGTCGCGCGTCAGCAAGTGCAGCGCATTGCCGTGCGAATCACACAGCACCTGCACTTCCACGTGGCGCGGCGCCGGCAGGTAGCGCTCGATGAGGAGCTTGGGATCCGCGAAGGCGCTCTCGGCAACGCGCCGCGCGCTCGCGAGCGCGCCCTTAAGGGCGCCCGCTTCCGCAACGATCTGCATGCCCTTGCCGCCGCCACCACCACTCGGCTTGATGATCAGCGGGAAGCCTACTTTCAGCGCCTCGGCCTCGAGCTCGGTGAGCGTCTGCGCCTCGCCGTGATAGCCCGGCAGCACCGGCACGCCCGCGCGGCGCATCGCCTCTTTCGCGGCGCTCTTGGAACCCATCGCCGCCATCACCGCGGCGGGCGGACCGACGAATGCGAGGCCCGCGGCCGCGCAGGCGGCCGGAAATTCGGCGCGCTCCGACAGGAATCCGTAGCCTGGAT
>JANXZZ010000108.1 GCA_025355245.1 Pseudomonadota bacterium
CCAGCGCTCGATTTCGGCGGGATCGCTCGGGATGAGCGGGGGCGGGGACGGGTCGTCCGCCGAGGGGAAGCCCTCGGCCGAGGTGGGAGGGCCGGGGTTGGAGCGCGGGCGCAGGGTTGCGCCGGCGCCGCGAATGCGCGACGGTTTGTTCAAGCTGTGCTCCGTTGTTCTCGGGGTGCAGGCCAGGAGCATCGGCGGGTACTAGCCTTCCGGTGCTCCGACTTGGGTACGAGTAGAGACGGCCCTTGCGGGGAATGCAAGAGCAAACGCCCTCCCCTGATCCGAAGGCACAATCCTTGCTGCTTCCTGCGAGGTGCGGCGCGCCAGCATCCCCGGAGCGATTCACCGCGGCTTCGCAGGGCGCAGCGGCCACCGCGGCGCCCCTCTCGGGTGGCCGCGGGCGCTTCCCGCCCGTTCTCGGCCATTCCGTGGCCGATCCGTCAGCGCCCGGACGCGGCGTCGCCGCCGGGTTGCACGACGAGCATCAGCGCGAGCGCACGGCGAGGGCTATGCGACCTCGAGCTTCGCGAGGCGGAGCCTGCTGGCGACGAGATCGGCGAGCTGCTCGGCGGCGCGACCGATCTTCATCACGAGCGAGCCGGCGTGCGAGGTGATGCGGGCGGCGAGGGAGAACAGGGAGAAGCGCAGACGCTTGGGTCGGGCCGTCTCCATCGAGGGAGGTAGCGCGAGCTGCTTCATGGCGCTGAGCACGTTGTAGGTGAGCCGCGCGAAGCGGAACCACGCGGCGTTGGCGCCGAATCGCCCGCACGGCGGCGCACCGCCGAGCTCGTTCTTGATCACGTCGTGCACGTGCTCGATGGTGCCGGCCTTCTGCCAGTGCCAGGTGAGCAGGTCGGCGGCCTTCATGTCGCGACGGTTGCTCACGACGGCGAGGTATTTGATGTGAACCGCGCCGTCGAGATCGAGCTGCTTTCCGATGAATTTCACGGCCACGTAGCGGAGCGGCTTGGCGTCTTTCGGCCAATCGCCGGGCGCGAACTCGACGTCGGCCGCGAAGACCGTCTCGTTGGCGCGGTCTTCGACGAGCTTCCAGGCGTCGTCCGGCAACGCCACGCACGCGGCGCGCAGTTGTTTCGACATATCTGCGCTGATGCTGAAGCCGATGAAGCCCTTGGGGCCGTCGTCGCGGTCCTCGTTGACGAGCCACTTGAGCACGGCCTGGTCGTACAGAGCGCTGTCACCGCGCAGGAAGTAGGTCGTGATGCTTGCGGGGAGCGAAGAGAATCCCTTCCGCATGAGCGGCAGGTTCTCCATCGCCGCAGGCACGTTGCCGTCGCGATACTCGTCGCCGATGATCTGATCAGCCTCGACCCAATAGAACACCGCGGGTTGGTAGCCGCGGCCTCCCTTGTAGTGGGCCATGGCCTCTCTCTTGTGGCTCTCCTGGATCGACGCGTCGTGATCGAGGGTGGCGGACGTGAGCTTCATCTGGCGAGCGACTTCGAGCGTGAGAGCGATGTTCACGCGTCCCAGCCCCTGAAGCGCGTCCGTCTCCGCGGGGATGTAGGCGACCTCGCCGGGCGCCCTGCGGCGCTTCGCTTCGTCGATGAGTTTGTCGCTGTGGAACCCGTAGAGAAAGGTCCGGAGGACTTCTTGGGTAGGGAACTCAGCGCCGACCAGACGCTGAAGGCCCTTGTCTGCGCGCAGGACGTCGATGTCGCTGATGCAGTCGCCGCCTGCGGCCATCAGCAGCACGATGCTCTCCGACTTGGCGCTGTCGGTCGCACCGTGGTTGCGCTGACGGAGGCCGAGCTCTGCGTCAAGATTGGCGCTCACGCCGAGCTTGCGCATCGTCTCGAGGACGAGCGGAAGTCCCGCGTGCGCCGTCACGGCGTCGGCGTCTTCGACAACTTCGATCGTGTAGGGGAGGAGGCCTTTTTTGCTCGCCATGACGAACGATATATGTGCACGAATGCTCGCCGATCGACAAGACCAATCATGTGAAAACGTCACTGCGACTGACAACCTCGATCCACACCGTCCACCGGGGAGTGTCGGCATCGAGGCACTCGCGGTTGGGGGCCGCGGTCGCAGGGGAGGTCGGGACAGCGGTCGCGGGGAGGTCGAGGACGGGGGACGATCCCGGTCGGCGGTCGGCGGTCGAAAGCGTCACCTGGCAGGTGAGGAGGTCGCCCGCCGGAAATGGAGCAATTCTGCGCACCTACGACCTTCCGCGCGCTCTTGGTACCTGATCAGGGTGACGCTCGTGCGGGTTTGGAATGGTGTACGCTCGCGCCGCGCACCGCATGGCCTCTGCCCGTGTCCTCGCCCTCGCCGCCGCCGTCGGCGGCCTCACGGTGGCCGCCCTCGGCGCGGCGGTCGCCG
>JANXZZ010000116.1 GCA_025355245.1 Pseudomonadota bacterium
TGTTCCTGCATCTCGCGTTTTTCGAGCCCACCGCAGAGCTGGATCAGGCGGTCGGCGAGCGTGGACTTGCCGTGATCGACGTGCGCAATGATGGAAAAGTTACGGATCGGGGGCATTCGGGTCGTCGGCTCCTGCCGGCGACGACGGTCGGGCCAGCCGCGGGATTATAGCAGCCGGACCCCTCTCCCCCGGCCCTCAGCCGGCCGTCCGCCACAGGCGTTCGAGCGTGTCGAGCTCGAGGTGGCCGTGCGCGGCGGGTTCGCCGTCGAACAGCAGCACCGGCACCCGGTAGCCGTAGCGGCGCCGCGCCTCGGGATCGGCGTCGACATCGCGGACTTCGACGCTGAGCCCGCGTGCGGCGGCCCAGGGTGCGAGTTCCTCGAGCATCTCGGTGCACAGGCCGCAACCCTCGCGCGAATAGACCGCGAGGCGGCTCACGGCGGCGGGGAAATGCCCGCCGGCGCGCTGAATCCACCGCGCGGGGACTGCAGTTGGGCGACTCCGGTCGCGATCAGCTGCACGGTCGAGGCCGGCACTTCGCCGACGGCGGTTACCTGGTGCCCGTTGACGACTTTGGAGTAGGCGAAGGACGAGCCGATGCGGCCCTCGCCTTCGGTCGGCCGGTGCGGGGGCGATGGCGGGCCTTCGATGAAGACCGACACCGAGGCAAGTCCGTCGGTGAGCACGACGTGCATGACGGGAATTTCGTTGCCCGGCAGGCGTTCCATGCCGCGCGAGCGGATCTGGAACCCGGGCGGCATCTGCAGCACGCTCCACGGCAGTTCGCCCGCGCTGGCGCGGACGGTGCCGGAGGCCTGCCGCACCCAGGTGTAGCCCTCGGTTGCGAGCCCGGGTCGGAACGCGCTATCGGGCAGTACGCCGCCGACCTTGAGGGACGTAAAAAGCACCTGCTCGAGGACGTTGCCCTCGGCATCGCACAGATCCGTGCGGATCGGCATGTGCGTGCCCTCGTCGATCCACACCCGGTACCCGAAGCGGTAACCGTCGAGGGGATTGACCGCGACGATGCGCGCGGGCCGGCCGATCACCGAACCCACGCGCGCAGCCATCTCGATGCGGTAGTGGGCTTCGAGCTGGTCCGCACCGCTCGGCAGCGGGCCCAGCAGCGGGCCGTGCTCGGCGTGCGTCTCGACGAGCACCTTGCGCTGATCCGGCAGGTAGCACTGCACTTCGCCGTCGTTGCGCACGACCTCGCGGCCGTTGCCGGAAAGGCTGACCAGGCGCTCGGTGACGTGGCCGTCCTTCACCCGGTGGAGGATCTGCAGTTTCTCGACGTGCGACCCCGACAGGTGCAGGAATTCACCCTGGTAGTTGCGGGTCGCGACCGCCGTCGTCATGTCGGCGAGCCATTGGCGCGCCTCCTCGTCCGCGCGCGCGCTTGGCGCGCCGAGCGACGCGCCAAGCGCGAGTGCCGCGCCGAGCGCGCCGGCGGCGACGCGCGTCCCGCTCATCGCGCGGGGACCCCGGCAGCGAATGGCTCTGCGGAGACGAGGTCGTTGAGGCCGGTCGGGAAGCCGAGCGACCCGCCCACCGCCGAGTGGACCACGACGTAGTTCGCGAGCTCAGCCTGCGGTATCACGTTGAGCCCGCGGTGCGGGGCGGGAGTCACGTAACTTGGCGGCTCGCCGTTCGAGTTCTGCGCGAACACGAAGCCGCCCTCGCCCGGCGTCGCCGTGCCTTTAGCCCTTGACTCGTCGGCGACCGGGACCGCGACCGGGGCGGGGCCTGGCGCGGCGGCGGGCGTTGCGCGGTTCGCGGCCGTCTGTGCGGGCAGCGGGTCGCTCGCACCGGGGCGGCCCACCGCGAGGATCGCGACCGCCGCAACGGCGGCGGCGACCGCGAGGCCCGCGATCGGGCGCAAGAATCGCGCGAGCGGCGATCGGGCGTGCTGCGGGCGGCGCGACGAGTCGCTCGCCGCGTGGCAGGGCTCGCTCGCGAGCACCGCGCAGACGCGCAGCGTGAAATCAGCTTTCGCCTGCACGCGCGCACCGCGCAGCGTCTCGCCGCAGACGCGGTAGCGCGCCAGGCGCTCGCGCAGGCCGGGCTCGCGCGTCAGGCGCTTCAGGAGCAGCGTGGTCTCGCTCGCCGGCAGTTCGCCGTCGATCAGTGCGGACAGCTGCTCGTGGAGAAGGTCGGTCATAGGCACCCTGCGTACTTGGAGTGAACCCGGGCGGTCAGCATGGCTTATTCCTCGGGGCGGCCGAGGCCGCCGTCGAAAATGGGGCGCAACTTGCGGTCGATGGCTTCGCGGGCGCGGAAGATGCGCGAGCGCACGGTGCCCACCGGGCAGTCCATCGCGGCGGCGATCTCCTCGTAGCTGAGACCGTCGATCTCGCGCAGCACGATCGCGGTCTTGAGGTCCTCGGGAAGCTCCGCCATGGCGCCGTTGACGGTTTCGCGGATTTCCTCGGTGAGCACCAGGTGCTCCGGCGTCTCGACGTCCTTGAGGCGCGCCTGCAGTTCGAACTGCTCCGGGTCCTGCAGGTCGATGGAATAGTCGATGGGCCGGCGCTTGCTGGAGACCAGGGCATTCTTTGCGGTGTTGATCGCGATCCGGTAGAGCCAGGTGTAGAACGCGCTGTCGCCGCGGAAGCCCGGCAGCGCCCGGTAGGCCTTGATGAAGGCTTCCTGCGCCACGTCTTCCGCCTCCATTGCATCGCGGATGTATCGCATAACGAGCTTGAGGACCTTGTGCTGGTATCGCAGCACCAGCACGTCGAATGCCGACTTCTCGCCCCGTTGGACCCGTTCCACGAGCGAAAGATCGCTCTCTACAGTGTTCTCCCCCGTCACGGACCCGCCCCGGGCAGTGGACCACCCGCCGGGTCGCACTCATAGACCGGGCCGCCGCCAGAAAGTTCGCGGCGTCGTCCCTGCGTTATGTCGCCGAGCACCCGTCCCCGCACCCCGCTGGCCGGGGCCCTGCCGAGGCAGAGCCCGGCGAGGTCGGGATCGCTGAGTTCGAGGAGCTCGGCAAAGGCCTGGCGCTCCGCCGCACCCGCCACCGGCCAGCACGCGGTCAGGTAGCGCTCGAGCAGCACGTCGAGTTCGCGCATGCCACGCCGGCAGCGCCACCTCAGCTGGGCGGGAGTCATCGGGGCATCGGCGCCGGGCATCGGCGCCTCAGTGCTGCCGCTCGACGAGGAGCTTCTTGATCTCGGCGATCGCGCGGGCGGGATTCAGGTCCTTGGGGCAGGCTTCGGTGCAGTTCATGATCGTGTGGCAGCGATACAGGCGGAACGGATCGTCGAGCTCATCGAGTCGCTCGCCGGTCGCCTCGTCGCGCGAATCGACGATCCAGCGGTAGGCCGCGAGCAGCGCCGCGGGGCCGAGGTAGCGATCGCTGTTCCACCAGTAGCTCGGGCAGCTGGTCGAGCAGCAGGCGCAGAGGATGCAGGCGGAGGGGCGGTCGACTTTCTCCTGGTCTTCCTTGCTCTGCAGCCGCTCGCGGTCGGGCGGCGGCGGCGTGCGTGTCTGCAGCCAAGGCTTCACCGCCGCGTACTGCGCGTAGAAATTGCTGAGGTCCGGCACCAGGTCCTTGATGACCGGCATGTGCGGCAGCGGGAAGATCCGCACCTCGCCCTTCACCTCGCCGATCGCCTTGGTGCAGGCGAGCGTATTCATGCCGTCGATGTTCATCGCGCAGCTGCCGCAGATGCCCTCGCGGCAGGAACGACGGAAGGTCAGCGTCGCGTCGACCTCGTTCTTGATCTTGAGGAGCGCATCGAGAACCATCGGGCCGCAGTGGTCGAGGTCGAGCTCGTAGCGGTCGATGCGCGGTTTCTCGGTGCCGGTCGGATCGAAGCGGTAGATGCGGAACGTGCGCACGTTCGTCGCACCCGCCGGTGCCGGATGCACCCGGCCCGGGATGTCCTTGTAGCGGGAGTTGGCGGGGAGCGAGAACTCGGCCATGTGTATCGACCCTTGCTCGACCGGGTGGTCGGATCTTCAGTAGGTGCGGGCTTTCGGCGGAATGTAGGCGACGTCGGTCGACAGCGTGCGCGTGTGCACCGGCCGGTAGTCGATGCGGGTCGCGCCCTTGTCATCGACCCAGCACAGCGTGTGCTACAGCCACTCGACGTCGTTGCGGTCGCGGAAATCCTCGCGCGCGTGCGCGCCACGGCTTTCCTTGCGGTTCTCCGCCGAACGGATCGTCGCGACCGCCTGCAGCAGCAGGTTGTCGAGCTCGAGCGTCTCCACGAGGTCGGTGTTCCAGATGAGCGAGCGGTCGGCAACCGCGACGTCCTGGAAGGAGTCGACCGTGCGCGCGAGCTTGCTGCAGCCTTCCCTGAGGCTGTCGCCGGTGCGAAAGACGGCCGCGTCCGCCTGCATGATCTTCTGCATCTCGAGGCGGATCTCGGCCGTCGGACGCGAGCCCTTGGCGTTGCGCAGCTTGTCGAGGCGCTGCACCGCCTCGGCACCGGCATCCGCCGCAAGCGGGCGGTGCGCGGTGCCGGGGGCGATCACGCTCGCGGCGTGGCGCGCGGCCGCGCGACCGAAGACGACGAGGTCGAGCAGCGAATTGGAACCGAGCCGGTTGGCGCCGTGCACCGACACGCAGGCGGCCTCGCCGACCGCCATGAGGCCCGGCACGACGCTCTCGGCATCGCCGTTCCTGAGGGTCACGACCTCGCCCTGCACCGTGGTCGGGATGCCGCCCATGTTGTAGTGCACGGTTGGCAGCACCGGGATCGGCTCGCGGTTCACGTCGACGCCCGCGAAGATGCGCGCGGTCTCGGCGATGCCGGGCAGGCGCTCCTTGATCACCTCGGCACCCAGGTGCTCGAGGTGCAGGTGGATGTGGTCGGCGTGCGCACCGACTCCCCGCCCCTCGCGGATCTCGATCGTCATCGAGCGCGACACGACGTCGCGGCTCGCCAGGTCCTTCGCGTTCGGCGCATAGCGCTCCATGAAGCGCTCGCCCTTGGCGTTGGTGAGGTAGCCACCCTCGCCGCGCGAGCCCTCGGTGATGAGGCAGCCCGAGCCGTAGATGCCGGTCGGATGAAACTGCACAAACTCCATGTCCTGCAGCGGCAGCCCCGCGCGCGCGACCATGCCGCCGCCGTCGCCGGTGCAGGTGTGCGCCGAGGTGCACGAGAAATACGCGCGCCCGTAGCCGCCGGTCGCGAGGATCACCTGGTGGGCGCGGAAGCGGTGCAGGCGCCCGTCGGCGAGGTCGAGCGCGATGACCCCGCGGCACTCGCCGTTCTCCATGATGAGGTCGAGCGCGAAGTACTCGATGAAGAACGTCGCGTCGTGCTTGAGCGACTGCTGGTAGAGGGTGTGCAGCATCGCGTGCCCGGTGCGATCCGCCGCGGCGCAGGTGCGCTGCGCGATGCCCTTGCCGTAGTTGGTCGTCATGCCGCCGAAGGGGCGCTGGTAGATGCGCCCGTCCTCGGTGCGCGAGAACGGCACGCCGAAATGCTCAAGCTCGATGACCGCGCTGGCGGCCTCCTTGCACATGTACTCGATCGCGTCCTGGTCGCCGAGCCAGTCCGACCCCTTCACGGTGTCGTAGAAGTGGTAGCGCCAGTCGTCCTCGCCCATGTTGCCGAGCGCCGCCGAGATGCCGCCCTGCGCGGCGACGGTGTGGCTGCGCGTCGGGAACACCTTGGTGATCGCGGCGACGCTGAGGCCCGCCTCGGCAAGCCCGAAGGTTGCGCGCAGGCCCGCGCCGCCGGCGCCGACGATGACCACGTCGTAGCTGTGGTCGATGAATGCGTAGTCGCTCATGGCGCGCTGCCGAAGGCGATCTTGAGGACGGCGAACAGCGCGGCCGCAGCGACGATCAAATGCAGGAACTGGATCGCGAGCAGCGTCAGTGTCTTCGTGGCGCGGTTCGGGACGTAGTCCTCGACGACGATGGCGAGGC
>JANXZZ010000140.1 GCA_025355245.1 Pseudomonadota bacterium
GGATCACACCCTGGTTTGTGTTGACCTGCGTGTGCTTCAGGTTGACGAGTTCGGAGACGCGCAGGCCCGTGGCGTACAGCACCTCGAGCATCGTGCGGTCGCGATGCCCGAGCGGGTCGGTCACGGTGGGCGCGGCGAGCACCGACTCGACCTCGTCCTCGGTGAGCGACTTGGGCAAGGAGCGGCCGATCTTCGGCATCGCGATCTGCGCGGTCGGATCCTCCGTGACCGTGCCTTCACGCACCAGAAAGCGGAAGAAGCGCCGGAAGCTCGACAGCTGCCGCGCGGTTGAACGGGGACGGGCGCCGGCCTCGACGCGCCAGGCGATGAAACCCACCAGGTCGGCGCGCGTGGTGCGCGTGACCATCAGGCGGCGCTCGTCGAGCCAGCGCGTCAGCGCCGTGAGGTCCGCACGGTAGGCGGCGAGCGTGTTCTGCGAGAGCCCGCGCTCCATCCACACCGCGTCAAGAAAACGGCTGATCGACGGATCGGCGTCGACGACTCCGTCCTTGGCCGGCCGAGCCGTGCTCGCATGCACTGCAGTTTTGACCACCGAGTTCATCTTTACCTTGGGCTCGCTGTTCCGCCGCGACACTGGGCAACTCCGGCCGGGACCGGCACAATCCGCGCAGCGCCTGCAAGCGCATTCGTCACCTACGTCCCGCCGGTTGGCGGACGTTCCGGATGAGTATCGCCACGGCCCATGGGCCGGTGCGTGACCTGCCTCACGAATGGGCGCGCGGGTTTACATAAAGAGAATCAGTTCACATTAAAGCCGGCCGCAACCCCGTCCAGACGACCACAAGCCCGTGAAAGTCTGGCTCTCGCTTCCCTACGCGATCTGGTGCTGGACCGTGTTCGTCGTGGTCGCGCTCGGGGCGCTGGTCCTTGCCCTCCCCCTGCCCGGCGTGCTGCTGCGGCGCCGCATCGCCCGTCGGGCCGCACGGGCGTTCTTTTGGTCGACCGGCATGCGCCTGACCGTGACCGGGCTCGAGCGCCTGCCGCCGGGGCCCGCGGTGCTGGTCGCCAACCACACCAGCTACATCGACGGCGTGGTTCTGCAGGCCGCGCTCCCCGCCCGTTTCGCGTTCGTGATCAAAAAGGAGATGGGCAGCGTCCCGGTTGCCAGCCTGCTGCTGAGGCGCCTCGGCTCCGAGTTCGTCGAACGCTTCGACCGGCACAAGGGCAGCGTCGATGCGCGGCGGGTGTTGCGCGCCGCGGCGGGTGGCCAGGCGCTCGTGTTCTTCCCCGAGGGCACGTTCACGGAAGCCGTCGGCCTCGGGCGCTTCCATTCGGGCGCCTTCGTTGCCGCCCACCGCAATTCCCTGCCGCTGGTGCCAACCGCGATCCGCGGCGCGCGCGCGGCGCTGCCGCCCGCCTCGATCCTGCCGCGTCGGGTGGCGATCGAGGTGGAGATCCTGGAGCCGCTCGCGCCGCCCGCGCCCGAGCAGCGCGACGGCGCGGTCAAGTTGCGCCAGGCCGCGCGCGCCGCGATCCTCGCGCACATCCCGGAGCCCGACCTCGAGGCCTGAGCGGGCCTACATGCTGCGGCGGTAGCGACCGCCGACAGCGTAGAGCGCGTGCGAGATCTGCCCGAGCGAGGCGACCTTCACGGTCTCCATGAGCTCCGCGAACACATTGCCACCCGCCGCCGCGACTTGCTTGAGCCGCTCGAGCGCGGGCGGCGCGCGCTTGGCGTTTCGCGCCTGCCACTCGTGGACCGCGGACACCTGCATGTCCTTCTCTTCGTCCGTCGAGCGGATGAGCTCGGCGACGTGGCTTTCGCCCGCCGCCGCGTTCGCCGCCAGGAAGGTATTGACGCCGACGATCGGCAGCGAGCCGTCGTGCTTCTTGTGCTCGTAGTAGAGGCTCTCTTCCTGGATCTTGCCGCGCTGATACATCGTCTCCATCGCGCCCAGCACGCCGCCGCGCTCGGCGATCGAGTCGAACTCGCGGTAGACCGCCTCCTCGACGAGATCGGTGAGCTGCTCGATCGCAAACGAGCCCTGCCACGGGTTCTGCGTCTTGTTGAGCCCCAGTTCGCGATTGATGATGAGCTGGATCGCGACCGCGCGCCGCACGCTCTCCTCGGTCGGCGTCGTCAGCGCCTCGTCGTAGGCGTTGGTGTGCAGGCTGTTGCAGTTGTCGAACAGCGCATACACCGCCTGCAGCGTGGTGCGGATGTCGTTGAACTGGATCTCGCGCGCGTGCAACGAGCGCCCCGAGGTCTGCACGTGGTACTTCAGCATCTGGCTGCGCGCATCGGCGCCGTAGCGCGCGCGTAGCGCGCGCGCCCAGATGCGCCGCGCCACCCGGCCGATGACCGCATACTCCGGATCCATGCCGTTCGAGAAAAAGAACGACAGGTTTGGCGCGAAGTCGTCGATCTTCATGCCGCGCGCGAGGTAATACTCGACGATCGTAAAGCCGTTCGAGAGCGTGAAGGCTAGCTGGCTGATCGGGTTCGCGCCTGCCTCGGCAATGTGATAGCCCGAAATCGATACCGAGTAGAAGTTGCGGACGTTCTCGTCGATGAAGTACGCCTGCACGTCGCCCATCATGCGCAGCGCGAACTCGGTCGAGAAAATGCAGGTGTTCTGGGCCTGGTCTTCCTTGAGGATGTCGGCCTGCACGGTGCCGCGCACCTGCGCGAGCGCCTCGGCCTTGATGCGCTGGCAGGACGCGGCGTCGATGAGCCCGGCCGCGACCATGTCCGCGGCCGAGGCGCCGAGCAGCCCGAGGCCGTAGCCGTCGTTCCCGGCCGGCCGCTCGCCGCGGTATTCGGGGGTCTTTTGGCCCGCGCCGAGCGCGCGCACCGCCTTCTCGACCTCCGGCCAGCGACCCGACGCCTTGAGGTGGCGCTCGATGCGCTGGTCGATGACGGTGTTCAGGAACATCGCGAGGATCATGGGCGCGGGCCCATTGATCGTCATCGAGACGGACGTCAGCGGCGCGCACAGGTCGAAGCCCGAATACAGGCGCTTCATGTCATCGAGCGTCGCGATCGAGACGCCGGAGTTGCCGACGCGCCCGTAGATGTCGGGGCGCTCGTCCGGATCCTCGCCGTAGAGCGTCGTTGAGTCGAAGGCGGTCGAGAGGCGCTTTGCGGCTGAGTTCGCGCCGAGGTAGTGGAAGCGCTTGTTGGTGCGCTCGGGCATGCCCTCGCCCGCGAACATGCGGATCGGATCCTCTTCCTCGCGCCGGTAGGGATAGACGCCGCCCGTGTAGGGGTAGGACCCGGGGAGGTTCTCGTGACGCAGCCAGGCGAGCAGGTCGCCGCTGCCGCGGAACTTCGGCACGGCGATCTTCGGAATCTTCTGCTGCGACAAGGATTCGGTGTAGTTCGAACCGCGCAGCTCGCGGCCGCGCACCGTGTAGCGGTATTCGGCGTCGGTCGCGTTCCTCGCCCGCGCCGGCCACTCGCGCAGCAGCGCGAGGCTTTCGCTGCCGATCGCATCGAGCGCCTGGTTGTAGGCGTGGCGCAGCTGCGCAAGCGCGCCATCGGCGGGCCCGGCCGCGGCGCTGCGCTCGAAGGGCGCGGGCAGCTGCGGATCGCCAAGCGCCTCGAGCGCCGCGCGGCAGGACTCGGCGCGGCCCGCCGCCGCCGCTTCCTTCTCGATCTCGACGCGCTCGGCGCGGCCGGCCGAGGCGATTTCGGCAAGGTAGCGCACGCGCTGCCCGGGAATCACTGCGGCGCGTTTGGGGTGGCCGAGCGGCGCGATCTCGCCTACGGCCCAGGGCTTCAAGCGTCCCCACTGCTCCTCGATGCGCGCGCACAGCGCCTTGAAGAGCGAATTGACGCCCGAATCGTTGAACTGGCTCGCGATAGTCGGGAACACCGGGACCGCCTCGTCGGCAATCCGCGCGCGCTCCTGGTGATTGCGCCGCCACTGCTTGCGCACGTCGCGCAGCGCATCCTCGGCACCGCGCTTCTCGAACTTGTTGAGCACGATGAAGTCGGCGAAGTCGAGCATGTCGATCTTCTCGAGCTGGCTGGCCGCGCCGTACTCGCTCGTCATCACGTACAGCGACAGGTCCGTCATGTCGACGATTTGAGTGTCGCTCTGGCCGATGCCCGCGGTCTCGATCACGATCAGGTCGAAGCCCGCGTACTTCATGAGCTGGATCGTGTCGGCGAGCACCGCACTCGTCGCCAGGTGCTGGCGCCGGGTCGCGAGCGAACGCATGAACACGCGGTCGCTGTCGAGCGCATTCATGCGGATCCGATCGCCGAGCAGCGCACCGCCGGTGCGCCGACGCGTCGGGTCCATCGCGATGACGGCGATGCGCCGGTCCGGGAAGAAGCGCAGGAAGCGACTCAGGAGCTCATCCGTGAGCGAGGATTTGCCGGCGCCGCCGGTGCCGGTGATGCCGATCACCGGCGGCCGATTCAGGGTCTTCTGACTCGCGGCGCGCAGCGCCTCGACGGCGTGGGCCTCGCCGCTCTCGAACACGGAGATCGCCTGCGCGAGGCGCTGCTGGTCGCCCGCCTCGATGGGACCCGGCGCGAACAGCGGGCGGCTGAAACCGCGTACGCGACGCACGACGTCGGCGATCATGCCGTCGAGGCCGAGCGTCAAGCCGTCGTTCGGCGTGTAGATCCGCTCGACGCCGTGACGCTCCAGCATCGCGATCTCATCGGGAGCGATCGTGCCGCCGCCACCGACCACGACACGGATGTGCGCGGCGCCACGCTCCTTGAGCATGTCGATCATGTACTTGAAGTATTCGTTGTGGCCGCCCTGGTAGGTGCTGACCGCGATGCCGTCGGCATCCTCCTGGATCGCGGCGCGGACGATCTCGGCGACCGAGCGATTGTGGCCGAGGTGCACGACCTCCGCGCCCTGTGCCTGCAGGATGCGGCGGATGATGTTGATCGCGGCGTCGTGGCCGTCGAACAGCGAGGCGGCGCTGACGAAGCGCAGGCGCGTGCGCTCCTCGGCCGAGGCGACGTTCACGGGGTCGAGTGAAGAACTCATCGCGGCTCGTCCTCTCCTGGTCGAGGTCGCTCGCCCGTCCGGTACCCGCGGGGCGGCGTCCGGCTGGACGCGAAATACTAACAGTGCCGCCACGTCGCCCTAAGAACAATCCGGATGGATTGTTTCTAATTGGACTTGTCGGTCCGAATCCCGATCAATATCGTCGAGAGCCGCGGCCGCGCACGCGCGCCGCAGGCCCCCGCGGGTCGCAAAACGACCCGTTCACCGGGCTGACGAGTCACGTTGCACTGCAAAAAGGGTCCGGCGTAGACTCTGCCGCCTGTGAGAGAGGGGTCTGCCATGAGCACCGATTCCGTTGTGATCCTCGCCGCCAAGCGCACGCCGATCGGCGCGTTCCAGGGCGTGCTGACCGGGAGCACCGCGCCGCTCCTCGGCGGCGCCGCGATCAGGGGTGCGCTCGCGGCCGCGGGCTTGCCGGCCGAGGCCGTCCAGGAAGTGCTGATGGGCTGCGTGCTGTCCGCGGGGCTCGGACAGGCACCGGCGCGCCAGGCGGCGATTGCGGCCGGCCTGCCGGTCGCAACGCCCACCACCACCGTCAACAAGATGTGCGGGTCCGGCATGAAGACCGTGATGCTCGCCGCGGACGCGCTGCGCGCCGGGGACATCGACTTCGCGGTCGCGGGCGGCCTCGAGTCGATGACCAACGCACCCTACCTCCTGCCGAAGGCACGCGCGGGCTACCGCATGGGTCACGGCGAGATCATCGACCACATGTTCTACGACGGTCTGCAGAGTCCCTGGGACGGGCAGCTGATGGGCTGCTTCGCCGAGAGCACCGCGCAGAAGTACGGCTTCACGCGCGAGCAGCAGGACGCGTTCGCGACCGAGTCGGTCAGGAGCAGCCTCAAGGCCGTCGAGGCGGGCGCGTTCGTCGGCGAGATCGTGCCGGTCACCGTCAAGGGGCGGAAGGGCGAGACCGTCGTCGACAAGGACGAGACACCCTTCACCTGCGACCTCGCCAAGATCCCAACGCTGAAGCCCGCCTTTCGCAAGGACGGCACGGTGACGGCAGCGAGTTCCTCCTCGATCTCCGACGGCGCCGCCGCGCTCGTGCTCGCGCGCGCGAGTGCCGCCGCGACCAAGGGCCTGAAGCCGATCGCGAAGCTGGTCGCCTACGCGAGCCACGCGCACGCGCCCGAGTGGTTCACGAC
>JANXZZ010000161.1 GCA_025355245.1 Pseudomonadota bacterium
GCATCTGCGCGACGCCCTCGTTTGCGTAGATCTTGGCGGGCAGGGTGGTCGTGTTCGAGAACTCGAGCGTGACGTGGCCCTCCCATTCGGGTTCCAAGGGCGTTACGTTCACGATAATTCCGCAATTGTGGACGAAGACGCCGGCCTCGAGCGCGAAGTTGCCAGCCTCCGGGACCGTCAGGCAGTAAACGTCGTGATCGCCCGCGAGCGCGCGAATGCGCGCCACCTTGTGATTGAGATACGCGGACCCTGAGGCCCGCGCAAGGACACCGCCACGCCGGCGACCGCCCGGAACGAGTCGATGAGACGCTTGTGACGGCGACATTGGCACGTCGTGCCGTGTCGTCGATTCCTCCTCGAGCCGTAGCGTCAGCGCGAAGCGGCCGCCGATCGGTTGGTACACCATTTCCTGGCCCTGCCGCTGCTGGCGGTAAAGCGGCATCAGCGCGTCGCCGGGGCGCAGCTCGGCGGCGGCGACCATGCGACCGTCACGGGTGAAGAAAAGGTGCTCCGGGGTCGCGTGAATCGTTGCGCCGTCGTCGAGCGCGACCTCGAGCAGCGAATCCCGTCCGATGAATCGCGGTGCGTCCAACCGCGCGACGCTGATCCGCCCGCCGGTGTCGATGCTGTAGCCAACAAAAACTTCGCCGCCGTCGGCGCGGCGCGCCATTTCCTCAAGCGTCGGCGCCGTGCCATCGACGAGTGCAACGCGCGTATCGCCGCGAAAACACCGAGCGTAGGTACTTTTCCCGAGTGTGATCACGAGTACGCTGCGCGGGATGCGAAAGTACTCGACGGTCCGCGCGAGCGCGAAAGAGTTCGGCGGAATGATGCAGACATCGGAAGTAAGGTCGACGAAGCTCTGCGGATCGAATGCCTTTGGATCGACAATGCTCGAGTTGATGTTGGTAAAGATCTTGAACTCGCGCGCGCAACGGACATCGTAGCCGTAGCTCGAGGTGCCGTAGGACACGATCTTGTGGCCGTCGACAGCGCGCACCTGTTCCGCCTCGAACGGCTCGATCATGCCGCCCGCCGCCATTCGGCGAATCCAGTTGTCCGATTTGATGCTCATGGGCGCCCTGGAAATTTTGTACCAGTTGGTAAAGATGCTGATCGGGGAGCTCGAGCCGCGAAACTGCGCGGCTCGCCCGGAATTCTGCACTGGACCGTCACGTTAGTCGTCGCTAACCGTGATTGTCGGAAACGAATTCGCCGCCTCACCCGAGGCGAGCCGACCGGCCGCGCGCCGCGCGATCTCGTGGTAGGCCGCCGCGATCCGGCCGTTGGGCTCCGCGACCACGGTCGGATTGCCGCCGTCGGCCTGCTCGCGAATGCGGATGTCGAGCGGCAGGCTGCCGAGCAGTGGGATCCCGTACTGGTCCGCCATCCGCTGGCCGCCGCCGGCGCCGAACACGTGTTCCTCGTGTCCACAATTCGTGCAAATGTGCGTCGACATGTTCTCGATGACGCCGAGGACGGGCACCGACACCTTGCGGAACATCATGAGCCCCTTGCGCGCATCGGCGAGCGCAATGTCTTGGGGGGTCGTCACGATGATTGCGCCGCTGACCGGGATGCGCTGCGAGATCGTGAGCTGGGTGTCGCCGGTGCCGGGCGGCATGTCGACGAGCAGGTAGTCGAGTTCGCCCCACAGCGTGTCGCCGATGAGCTGCATGAGCGCCTGGGTCACCATGGGACCCCGCCACACCATCGGCTGCTCGGGATCGATCAGGAAGCCGATCGACATCACCTCGAGGCCGTAGGCGCGCAGCGGATTGAGGTGCTTGCCGTCCTCCGTGGTCGGGCGTTCCCCGGCCAGCCCCATCATCAGCGGCTGGCTGGGACCGTAGATATCGGCATCGAGGAGCCCGACGCGGGCGCCCTGGGCGGCGAGCGCGAGCGCGAGGTTGGCCGCGGTGGTCGACTTGCCGACGCCGCCCTTGCCGGAGGCAATCGCGATCACGTTGCGGATCGTCGGCAGCGGCTTGAGGCTGCCCTGCACCCCCTGGGACTCGACTTTCGCCGACAGCTCCAGCCTGAGGCCGCCGGTCCAGCCGGCGGCGACCAGCACCGCGGCCAGCTGGGCCGTCAGTGTCGTTTCGTAACCGCCGACCGGGAAGCCGAGCACGATCCGCGCGACCGCTTCGCCGCCGGCGACCTCGACGCCCTGCACGGCGGCGCCGAGCGGCTTGCCGAGGTACGGTTCAACGACCGCGGCGACGAGTTCACGCAGTTCGGCGGCATTCATGGGGTGAGGGAGCTGGTGCGCAAACCCCCATTCTAGCGAAGGCGTCTCAATCCCGGGCGCCGAATGCGCCTCCGGACGGGGCCGCGCCGCGCCCCTATGGCATAATTCGGCGGTGAAGTTTCTGACGTCTCTTCGCGGTGAACGCCTTCTGGCGGAACTCAAGGCCAGTGGCGATCTGTCGACGCCACGGTCGCGCAAAGTCGTCGAAAAGCTGATTGCGCTGAAGGGCGAAGCAATTCCGATCGTGTTCGAGGGGCTCGGCTCCGCCGACAAGCGCGAAACGATGGCTTTCGTCGAGGTCCTGACCGCGCTCGCCGACGCCCGCAACCTGCCGGCGCTCCTCGAGGGCCTTGCGAACAGCAATCCACGTACCGTCGCCGCCGTCGCCTGGGCGCTGTCGAGCGCCAAGACCTTTCCCGCCTCGCAGCTGCTCGAGGCGCTCAAGAACCCGGACGTTTCGAGCGCCGCGCTGCTCGACGTGATCGGCGCTCACAAGACCCGGATTCCGCTGCGCGAGCTGCTCGCGGCTGCCTACAACCAGGATTCGGGCGACAAGGCGGCACTTTTCAAGATTATCGGCGACATCGCCGACCCCGCCTCGATCCCCGACCTCTTGGCCCGGCTCGAGGGCAAGGACGTCAGCGTGCGCACGCACCTGATGGAGATCCTGTCCCGCTTCGGCACCCCCGAGGTCCAGCAAGCGCTCTGCGCCCAGCTCAAGGATTCGAGCCGGCTGATCCGCCAGGCGGCGCTCGGCGCGCTCCTGAAGACGCCGGCGCTGCCGTCGATCGACGCCGTCGCCCCGCTGCTCGCCGATCCCGACATCGAGGTTACCAACCGCGCGATCGAGCTCATGATCCGCGCGCGCCACCCGACGACGGTCAAGCACCTCGTCCCGATCCTCAAGAACGAATCCGAGTACGCGCGCCGCGCCGCGGTCGAGGTGCTGAACGAGGTCGGCGACGCGAACTCGATCAAGCACCTGCTCGAGGCGATCAAGGACAGCGACTGGTGGGTGCGCAGCCGCGCGGCCGATGCGCTCGGCAAGATCGGCGGCCCGCGCGTCGTCGACGCGGTGCTGGTGCTGGTCCGGGATCCGGACAAGGACATCCGCCGCACCGCCATCGAGATCCTCAACCTCACCAAGGACGAACGCGCGGTCGAATACCTGCTGCAGGCGACCCGCGACACCGACTGGTGGGTCAGCGAGCGCGCGGTCGATGCGCTCGCCGAGATCGGCACCCACAGGGCGCTGCCGCGCCTCATCGAGATGCTGAAGGGGCCACCGCGTTCCGTACCCTCGGCGATCCGCGCGCTCGCCAAGCTCGGCGATGCCAAGGTCATCGAGGCCCTGCTGCCGCAGCTGGCCCGGCCCGAGAAGGAAATCAGGGTCGAGGCGATGGCCGCGCTCGCCAAGCTCACCGACGACAAGAGCGCGGACACGATCCGCACGCGCATCAAGTCGGTCCAGGAGCTGTCGACCGACCAGACCGTGAGCCTGGCCGCCAGCAAGGCGCTCGATGCGCTCGAGGCGCGGTTCTCGACGAGCCAGGTGGCGGCGAACAAGAAAGCCGAGCAGATGGTGGTCGCGGCACGAACGATGCTCATCGAGAACGCTGACGTGCACGAGCTCGTGCGCGCGAACGAGGCCGCCCCGCAGCGCCTCGATATCTCGACGCTGACCCCCGGGGAGATCCTCGACGGCCGCTACAAGTACATCGAGAGTTCGGCAAGGGCGCGTTCGGCACGGTGCTGCTCATGGAGGACACCGTCGTCGATGAGCGGCTGATCCTCAAGTTCCTGAACCCCGCCGTGTCGACCGACGAGGAGATGATGCAGCGTTTCGTGCACGAGCTGCGCTACTCGCGCAAGATCACGCACCGCAACGTCATCCGCATCTACGACTTCCTGTTCATCCGCGGCAACTACGCGATCTCGATGGAGTACTTTCCGAGCCACACGCTCGGCGCCGAGATCGTCAATGAGCAGCCGATGCCGGTGAAGAAGGCGGTCCAGTACGGCAGCGACATCGCGACCGGCATGGTGGTCGCGCACCAGGTCGGCATCGTGCACCGCGACTTGAAGCCCGCCAACGTCCTGATCAACAACGAGGGCCTGCTCAAGATCGTCGACTTCGGCGTCGCCGCCGCGCAGAAGGAAGGCGACGTACAGCTGACCAAGACCGGCTACGTCATCGGTTCACCGAAGTACATGGCACCCGAGCAGATTCTCGGCAAGCAGGTCGACCCGCGCGCCGACATCTACAGCACCGGCGTGATCCTCTACGAAATGCTGACGGGCGTGCCGCCCTACAGCCGCGGCGATCACATGGCGGTCATGTACCAGCACGTGCAGGGCAAGGCGCGCGCGCCGACCGACGTCAACAAGGCGCTCGCCCCCGGCCTCGCCGAGGTCGTGATGAAGGCCATGGCGGTCGACAAGACCAAGCGCTACCAGAGCATGGAAGAGCTCAAGACCGCGCTTGAGAAATACGCCTAGTCCCGGCCGCGCACGATGCCACGCATAGACGCATTCCTGAAACTCGGTACCGCCCAGGGATGCTCGGACATCCACCTTGCGGTCGGCGTGCCACCGATGCTGAGGATGAGCGGCGACCTGATGCCGATCCGCTTTCGCGACCTCGGCGACTCGGAACTCGAGGCCTACGTCACCGAGATCCTGACCAAGACGCAGACCGAGCTCTTCAAACAAGGCCACGACCTCGACTTCTCCTACGTCGCCGAGGACGGCGGCCGCTTCCGGGTCAACGTGTTTCGCAAGGAGACCGGTGTCGGCGCGGTATTCCGCGCGATCCCGGCGCACGTGCCGACGCTCGAGAGCCTGAACCTTCCGCCCGTGGTCACCAAGCTCCTCGACTTCCACCAGGGCATGATCCTGGTCACGGGCTCGACCGGCTCCGGCAAGTCGACGACCCTCGCGGCGATGATCAACGAGCTTAACTCGACCCGGCGCCTCAACATCATCAGTCTTGAGGACCCGATCGAGTTCGTGCACCGGAGCAAGGAGGCGCAGATCATTCAGCGCGAGTACGGCACCCACGTGCCCTCCTTCGCCGAGGGCGTGCGCGCCGCGATGCGCGAGGACCCGGACGTGATCCTGGTCGGCGAGATGCGCGATTCGGAGACGATCCGCATGGCGATGACCGCCGCCGAGACCGGTCACCTGGTGCTCGGCACGCTGCACACCACGAGCGCGACCAAGACCATCGACCGCATCATCGATGCACTGCCGATCGAGGAACGCGAGCAGACCAAGAGCTTCCTCGCGCAGAGCCTGCTCGCGGTCGTGACCCAGGTACTGGTCAAACGCGGTGACAGCCGCGCGCGGCGCGCGGTCTGCGAGGTCATGGTCATGAACCGCGCGATCGGCAAGCTCATCCAGACCGACCAGACGCACCAGATTCCGACGCAGCTGCAGACCGGCAAGGACGCCGGCATGCAGATGCTCGACCAGGCGCTGCTCGCGGGCGTGCAGGCGAAGGAGCTCGATCCCGACGATGCTTACGTGCATGCACTCGACCGCAAGCAGTTCCAGCGCTTCGTGACCGACGCCAGCATCCTGCCGAAGCTCGACATCACGAGCGGCTGAGCCGCGCACCATGGCCAAGATCGACGAATTCCTCGCTGAGGTTCTGAAGCGCAAGGGCTCGGACCTGCACTTCCTGGCGGGCGACCCGCCCAGGCTGCGCGTCTACGGCGACCTGCAGGCGTTGAGGCCCGAGGTGCTGAAGGCCGAGTTCGTCAGGGAAACGCTCTACGAGATCATGCCGCCGAAGGCGATCGCGCGCTTCGAGGAGAAGGAAGGCGCCGACTTCGCCTACGCGGTCCCCGAGCTCGCGCGCTTTCGCGTCAACATCATGCGCCAGCTCAACGGCATGGGTGCCGTCTGCCGGGTGATTCCCTCCGCCGCACTCACGCTCGATGAGCTCAACATGCCGGAGTCGGTGCGCGCGCTCTGTCGGGTCAATAGCGGGCTCATCCTCGTGACCGGCAAGACCGGCTCGGGCAAGTCGACGACGCTCGCGGCGATGATCGATGACATCAACACGCGCCTCAAGGGCCACATCCTCACCGTCGAGGACCCGATCGAGTTCGTGCACGTGAGGAAGAGCTGCCTTATCAGCCAGCGCGAGGTGGGCGTGCACGCGCCCTCGTTCTCGGACGCCGTGCACTCGGCGCTGCGCGAGGATCCAGACGTCGTTCTGGTCGGCGAAATGCGCGACCTCGAGACCATCAGCGTCGCGGTCAGCGCCGCGGAGATGGGCATCCTCGTCATGGGCACGCTGCACACCAACGGCGCGGCCGCTACCGTCGATCGCATCGTGAACGCCTTCCCCGCCGACAAGCAGGGGCACGTGCGCACGATGATCTCGACCAGCCTGCGCGGGGTCATCTCCCAGCAGCTGGTGCCGCGCGCCGGGCAGTCGGGGCGGGTCGCGGCGCTCGAGATCCTGGTCAACACCCCGGCGGTTGCGAACCTGATCCGTCAGGGCAAGATCGACCAGCTCGAGAACACCATGCAAAGTGGCGCGAGCTTCGGCATGCGCACCATGGACATGGCCATCCAGCAGCTCTTCGATTCACGCGCGATCAGCGGGCGCGATGCGTTCCGCAAGGCCATCAACAAGCAGCGCTTCGAGGCGCACCGCAACGACGGCTGAGCGGTCGGCGCGCACGGCTGGCATACTTTGCGGCTGTTAAGCTGCCTGCGAACCCCATGCGCCGCATCCTCGTCACCAGCGCCCTGCCCTACGCCAACGGGCCCCTGCACATCGGCCACCTGCTCGAGGCCGTGCAGACGGACATGTGGGTGCGCTTTCAGCGCCTGTGCGGCCACGAGTGCGTGTACGTGTGCGCGGACGACACGCACGGCACGCCGATCATGCTCAAGGCCCAGGCCGAGGGCGTGACCCCGGAAGCACTCATCGAGACGGTCGCCGCCGATCACGCCGCGACCTACGCCGACTTCCTGATCCACCACGACATTTTCTACACGACCCACAGCCCGGAGAACCGCGAGCTCACGGAACGCATCTTCAAGGCGCTCGACACGGCGGGCTACATTGCCCGGCGCACGATCCGCCAGGCCTACGATGCCGAAGCCGAGATGTTCCTGCCGGATCGCTACGTGAAGGGTACGTGCCCGGTGTGCCACACGAAGGACCAGTACGGCGACAGCTGCGAGAACTGCGGCGCCACCTACACGCCCGCCGAGCTCATCGACCCCGTGTCGGTCGTGAGCGGCACGCGCCCGGTCGAGCGCGAATCCGAGCACCTGTTCTTCACGCTCGGCGCCTTCGAGGGGATGCTGCGCGAGTGGACGCGCTCGGGCGCCGTCGACGACAGTGTCGCCAACAAGCTCGACGAGTGGTTCAAGACGGGACTGCGCGACTGGGACATCTCGCGCGATGCGCCCTACTTCGGCTTCGAGATCCCCGGGTATCCGGGCAAGTTCTTCTACGTCTGGCTCGATGCGCCGGTGGGCTACATGGCGGCGAGCCTGAAGCTCGCGCGCGACCGCGGCCTCGACTGGGACGCGTGGTGGGGCGCGGGCAGCACCGCCGAGCTCTACCACTTCATCGGCAAGGACATCCTCTACTTCCATACGCTGTTCTGGCCGGCAGTGCTCAAGGGCTCGGGGTTCCGGCGCCCGACCGCCGTGCACGCGCACGGCTTCCTGACGGTCAATGCCCAGAAAATGTCGAAGTCGCGCGGCACCTTCATCAACGGGCGTCACTACCTCGACCGCCTGCCGCCGGAGCCGCTGCGCTACTACTTCGCGGCCAAACTGACCGCCGGCATCGACGACATCGACATGTCGCTCGATGATTTCGTCAGCCGCTTCAATTCGGACGTGGTCGGCAAGCTCGTCAACATCGCGAGCCGCTGCGCCGGGTTCATCGCCCGCGGCGGCGGCCGCCTCGCGGCTGCGCTCCCGGATCCAACGCTCTACGCCGAGTTCGCGGCGGCGCGCGAACGCATCGCGGTGTCCTACGAAGGCCGCGAGTTCGCCGCGGCGATCCGCGAGATCGCGGCGCTCGCCGACCGCGCCAACCAGTACATCGACGGCCAGAAGCCGTGGAACCTCGCCAAGGATCCCGCGCGCGCCGCCGACGTGCTTGCGGTATGCACGCAGGGCATCAACCTGTTTCGCGTGCTGATGAGCTACCTGCAGCCGGTGCTGCCGGCGATGGCCGCGAGCGCGGGCGGCTTCCTCGGCAAGGCATTCGCGCACTGGGACGAGGTCGCGATCCCGCTGCTCGGCACCGAACTCAGTGCCTACGTGCCGCTCGCGACCCGCCTCGACCCGAAGGTGGTCGCGACGCTGGTGGCACCGGAGGCCCCCCCCGCCGCGCCGCCGGTCGCCGCGCCCGCAGCCACGGCCACGGCCACGGCCACGGGCGCGGCCG
>JANXZZ010000302.1 GCA_025355245.1 Pseudomonadota bacterium
AGCGCCCGCGCGGCGTTGAGCGCCGCCTGCACGTCGCGCGCCGCACCGTCGATGTCGCGGTTGAGGTCGAACTGCAGCGTGATGTTGGTCGAGCCCAGCGAACTTTGCGAGGTGAGCTCCGTGACGCCGGCGATCCGGCCGAGGGAACGCTCGAGCGGCGTCGCGACCGTGGCCGCCATCGTCTCCGGGCTCGCCCCCGGCAAGCTCGCCCGCACGTTGATCGTTGGCACGTCGACCTGCGGCAGCGCCGACACCGGCAAGCCGAGGAAGGCGATGACGCCTGCAAGGCCGATGCCGATCGTCAACAGCGTCGTCGCGACCGGCCGGTCGATGAACGGCTTCGAGATGCTGGCAACGGCTGCCGCGGCCTTCATGGGGCGGAGGCCTCGGGTAGCGGCTGCTCCGGCGCGCCGCCACGCAGGCGCCGGGCGAGCGCATCGAACTCGAGATAGATGACCGGCGTCGTGAACAGCGTCAGCAGCTGGCTGAAAAGGAGTCCGCCGACCATCGTGAGGCCGAGCGGATGCCGGAGCTCCGCACCCACGCCCCAGCCGAGCATCAGCGGCAGCGCGCCCGCGAGCGCCGCAACCGTCGTCATCAGGATTGGCCGCAGGCGCAGCAGGCAAGCCTGGTAGATCGCCTCCTCCGGCGACTTGCCCTCCTCGCGTTCGGCTGCGAGCGCGAAGTCGATCATCATGATCGCGTTCTTCTTCACGATGCCGATCAGCAGCACGATGCCGATGATCGCGATGATGCCGAGATCGTTGCCGCTCAACAGCAGCGCGAGCAGCGCGCCTATGCCGGCGGACGGCAACGTCGAGAGGATCGTGACCGGGTGTACGTAGCTCTCGTAGAGGACGCCGAGCACGATGTACATCGTCACGATCGCCGCGATCAGCAGCCACACCGTACTCGACAGCGAGCCCTCGAAGGCGAGCGCCGCGCCCTGGAAGCTGGTGGCGATGCTGGCCGGGATCTTGAGGTCGGTCTCGGCAGTGCGGATCGCCTGCACCGCCTTGCCCAGCGACACGCCGCGGGCGAGGTTGAACGAGATCGTCGCGGCTGGAAACTGCCCCAGGTGGCTGATCTGCAGCGGCGTCGTGCGTTCGCTCACGTGCGCGACCGTTGACAGCTGCACCGGCCCCGCGAGCCCCGCGACGTAGAGGGAGGCGAGCGACGCGGGCCCGGTCGAGTCCTGCGGCCGCGCCTCGAGCACGACCCGATAGGTGTTCGCCTGGGTGAAGATCGTCAACACCAGGCGCTGCCCGTAGGCGTCGTAGAGCGCGTTGTCGATGCCCGCAACGGTGACGCCGAGGCGGCTCGCGGTCGCGCGGTCGATGTCGACGTAGGCCTGCAATCCCTGGTCCTGCACGTCGCTCGCGACGTCGGCGAGCCCATCGACCGTTTTCAGCTTCTCTACAAGGCGGTTGACCCAGGTCGAGAGCTCGGTGCCGTCCGCGTCCTCGAGCGTGAACTGGTACTGCGTGCGCGACACGCGGTCCTCGATCGTCAGGTCCTGCACGGGCTGCAGGTAGAGGGTGATGCCGGTGACCTTGGCGGCCCGTTGGCCGAGCTCGGCCATGAGCCCCACGAGGTCGCTGCTGCGCTCGCCGTGCGGCTTGAGCTGGATCTGCAGCCGCCCGCTGTTGAGCGTCGCATTCACGCCGTCGACGCCGATGATCGAGGAGATGCTCTCGACCGCGGGGTCCGCGAGCAGCGCCTCGGCGACCGCCTGCTGGCGCTCCGCCATCGCGGCGAAGGAGATTGACTGCGGCGCGTCGGTGAGGCCCTGCAGCGCGCCGGTGTCCTGCAGCGGAAAAAAGCCCTTCGGCACGAAGATGTAGAGGAGGATCGTCAGCACCAGCGTCCCGACCGCGACCCAGAGAGTTGTCCGCCGGTACTGCAGCACGACCTTGAGCCACTTGCCGTAGCTCGCCGCGAGTGAGTCGAAGCCGGCGCCTATCCGGCGCAGCCACGGCGCCTCCTGGGCCGGGTCGTGGATCTTGAGGAGGCGCGCGCACATCATCGGCGTCAGCGTCAGCGACACGATCGCGGAGATCACGATCGACACTGCGAGCGTGACCGCGAATTCCCGGAACAGGCGCCCGACCACCTCGCGCATGAAGAGCAGCGGTATCAGCACCGCGATCAGCGAAACCGTCAGCGAAATGATCGTGAAGCCGATCTGCCTCGAGCCCTTGAGGGCCGCCTCGAGCGGCGGGACACCCTCTTCTATATAGCGGGAGATGTTCTCGATCATCACGATCGCATCGTCGACCACAAAGCCGGTCGCGATCGTCAGCGCCATGATCGTCAGGTTGTTGATCGAGAAGCCGACGAGGTACATGACGCCGAAGGTGCCGACCAGTGACACCGGCACCACGATGCTCGGGATGATGGTCGCGCGGACGTTGCGCAGGAACAGGAAGATCACCAGCACGACGAGGCCGATCGAGAGCGCGAGCTCGAATTCGACGTCGTGCACGGAGGCGCGGATCGTGGTCGTTCGATCCGCGAGCACGGTCACCTGCAGCGCACCCGGGAGCGCCGCCTGCAGCTGCGGCAGCAGCGCGAGCATCCGGTTGACGGTCTGGATGACGTTGCTGCCGGGCTGGCGCTGGATGTTGAGGATGACGGCCGGGGTCGTCTTGCCGTTGATGCTGGCCCAGGCGGCGAGCTTGCTGTTCTCGGCATCGTCGATGACCTGGCCCACGTCGGTCAGGCGGATCGCCGAGCCGTTCTTGTAGGCGAGCACCAGCCGCCGGTACTCGTCGGCGGTGCGCAGCTGGTCGTTGGCATCGAGCGTCGAGGCCTGGATGCTGCCGTCGAAGCTGCCCTTGGCCTGGTTGACGTTCTGGTTGCCGACCGCGGTGCGCACGTCCTCGAGCGTGAGGCCCGAGGCCGCGAGCGCGACCGGGTTGATCTGCACGCGCACCGCGGGCCGCTGTCCGCCGCCGATCGACACGAGCCCGACGCCGGACACCTCGGAGAGCTTCTGCGCGAGCCGCGTGTCGACGTAGTCCTCGACGGCCGGCAACGGCAAGGTCGCGGAGGTCACCGCGAGCGTCAGGATCGGCGCGTCCGCGGGATTGACCTTCGCGTACACCGGCGGCATCGGCAGGTCGGTCGGCAGGAACGACCCCGCGGCGTTGATCGCCGCCTGCACTTCCTGCTCGGCGACATCGAGGGTGAGGTCGAGGGTGAACTTGAGCGTGATGACCGACGCGCCGCCCGAGCTCGTCGAGGACATCTGCAGGAGGCCGGGGACCTGGCCGAACTGGCGTTCGAGCGGCGCTGTGATCGCGGAGGTCATCACGTCGGGGCTCGCGCCCGGATAGAGCGTGGTGATCTCGATGGTGGGGTAGTCGACCTCGGGAAGCGCCGACACCGAAAGCCCGAAGTAGCCCATTGCGCCTGCGAGCACGACCGCGAGCATGGTCAGCGAGGTCGCGACCGGTCGCAGGATGAACAGGCGTGACGGATTCACTGGTTGGAGCCACCCGTGTCCGGGCGGCGCCGTTTAGCGGTCGCCGGTTCCTTGTTGTCGGCCGCCGCGGCCGCAGGCGCCTTGGCGGCCGGAGCGGCCGGCGCCGCGGCGCTGTCGGTGCCCGCCTTGCCCTTCCACTGACCCTTGCCGCGCGTGCCGCCGGCCGGGGCGGCGGGCGCGTCGACCGCGGCCTCGATCTTGGCGCCGTCCTTGAGCTTGTCGGTGCCCTCGATGACGACCTGCTCGCCGGGCTTGAGCCCGGCGGTCACCGCGACGAAGTCCGTGTGCACGATCCCGAGCGTGAGCTTGCGGACCGTGACCGTCGAGTCGGCGTTGGCGACGTAGACGAAGGTGCCGGGCGTGCCGCGCTGCACGGAAGTCGCCGGAATCAGCGTCTGGTTTTCGAGCGTGGCGAGGGTGATGCGCGCGTTTACGAACTGGTTTGGAAACAGCGCGCCGTCGGCGTTGTCGTAGAGCGCCTTCAGCTTCACGGTGCTGGTCGTCGAGTCGACGACGTTGTCGGCGCTCTCGAGCGTGCCGTGCGCGAGCACCGTCTTGCCGTCGCGGTCGAAGGCGTCGACGTTGAGCGTGGCCCCCGACTTCCAGCGCCGCTGGATGTCGGGGGCGCTGTCGGCCGGCACCGCGAACACGACGTTGATGGGTTGCGTCTGCGTCATGACCACGAGACCGTTCGTATCCGCCGCGTGCACCACGTTGCCGACGTCGACCTGCCTGAGGCCGACGCGACCGGAGATCGGCGCCGTGACCTTGGTCCAGTCGAGCTGCAGGCGTGCGTTCGCGACTGCGCCGCGATCGGTCTGCACGGTGCCGCTGTACTGGCGCACGAGCGCGGCCTGGTCGTCGACCTGCTGCTTGGCGATCGAGTCCTGCGCAAGCAGGACCTGGTAGCGGTCGAGATCGCTCCTCGCGCTCGACAGCAGCGCCTCGTCACGCTCAAGCGTGCCCTGTGCCTGCTCGAACGCGGCCGCAAAGGGGCGTGCGTCGATCTCGGCGAGCACGGCTCCGGTCCTGACCTCGTGGCCTTCCTGGAAGTTGATGCGCTCGAGGAGGCCGTCGACGCGCGTGTGGACGATCGCGGTATTCCTCGCGGTCACCGTGCCGAGCGCATCGATCGTGACGTCGATGCTGCCGCTGCGCGCGGCGACCGTCCGGACCGGGACCGGCATGCCCGCACCGCGCCCGCCGCGGCCACCGCCGGGGCCGTTTTGCGCGCCCGGCAGGGGGTCTCGCCAGCGGGTGATGTAGATGACGGTCGCGAGCGCGGCGACCACGAGGATGACGCCGACTATCAGCTTGGGCCGCCTGGACACGGGGATTGGGCTCCTGTCAGCACGGCCTTTTTGGCCATGCAAAAATGCTCGGTATTGTCCTACAAGTAGCGTAGCCGGCCCGTCAGCCGGCTGGCAAAGTCGTGCAAAGATCCCCCCTACACGGGGCGCCGGCGCGCCAAAAAGGGGCGTCCGTGCCGGCCTGATAGACTGCTCGCTACGGATTCATGCGTGTGATCCCTTGAAAATCATCATCCTCGGCGCGGGTCAAGTCGGCCGCACGGCTGCCTACCACCTGTCGCGGGAGGAGGCGAACGAGGTCACGGTCGTCGATTCGGACGACGGGGTCCTCCGGGACCTGCAGGACCGCCTCGACATCCGCACCGTGAGCGGCAATGCCGCCAGTCCCTCGGTGCTCGAGGCCGCCGGCTGCGCCGACGCGAACCTGCTGGTCGCGCTCACCAACAGCGACGAAGTGAACATGGTGGCGTGCCACGTCGCCTGGACGCTCTTCAAGACGCCGACCAAGATCGCGCGCATCCGCGGGGCCGCCTACGCGGCGCGGCCGGAGCTCTTCTCCGAAGGCGCCGGCTTCGCCGTCGACGTGTGGATCAGTCCCGAGCAGCTGGTAACGGAGTACGTAGAGCAGCTCATCAACTACCCGGGCGCGCTGCAGGTGGTCGACTTCGCCGAGGGACGCGTGCGCCTGGTCGGCGTCAGGGCCGTAGAGGGCGGGCTGCTGGTCGGCCAGCCGCTCCACAACCTCGGCCAGCACTTGCGGGACGTCGAGGCGCGGGTAGCCGCGATCTACCGCAAGGGCCGCAGCATCAAGCCCGAGGGCGACACCGTGATCGAGCCGGGCGACGAGGTGTTCTTCGTCGCCGCGCGCGAGGACATCCGCGTGGTCATGAGCGAGCTTCGCAAGCTCGAGGCGCCGATGAAGCGACTCGTGATCGCCGGCGCCGGCAACATCGGCATCCGTCTCGCTCAGGCGCTCGAGACGCGCAACCAGGTGAAACTGATCGAACGCGACTCGAAGCGCGCCCGGCACGCCTCGGAGATCCTGAGGAACACCATCGTGCTGCAGGGCGATGCTTCCGACGAGGAGCTCCTGCTCGAGGAGAACGTCGACAGCGCCGATGCGTTCATCGCGGTCACGAACGCCGAGGAAGCCAACATCCTCTCCTCGATGCTCGCCAAGCGACTCGGCTGCCACAAGGTGATGGCGCTCATCAACAAACCCTCGTACGCGGAGCTCATGGAGAGCGATCGCATCGACATCGCGATCTCGCCCCAGACGATTACGATCGGATCGCTGCTCGCGCACGTCCGGCGCGGCGATGTCGCGAAGGTGCATTCGCTGCGCCGTGGCGCGGCCGAGGCGATCGAGGCGATCGCGCACGGCGACCAGGAGACCTCGAAGGTGGTCGGCCGCAAGATCGACGAGATCAAGCTGCCGGAGGGCACGACGATCGGCGCGGTGGTCCGCGGCGAGGAGGTCATCATGCCGCACCACGACACCGTGGTCACCGAAGGCGACCACGTGATCCTGTTCCTCACCGACCGCCGACACGTCGAGGCCGTGGAGAAGCTGTTCCAGGCCGGCGTTTCGTTCATCTAGCTTTCTTGGCGCGGCCGACACCCATGCAACTGTCGATGATCCAGCGGATCCTCGGGCTGATCGTCACGATGTTCAGCCTGACCATGCTGCCGTCAATCGGCGTGTCATTCGCCTACGACGACGGCCAGTGGCAGCCCTTCGCGCTCGCGTTCGCGATCCTGCTGTCGGTCGGCGTGCTGACGTGGATCCCGGTGCGGCGGGTCGAGCGCGACCTCAGGCTGCGCGACGGCTTCCTGGTGGTGGCGCTGTTCTGGATGGTGCTCGGGATCGCCGGCGCCCTGCCCTTCGTGCTCGGCGAGCTGCCGCGGCTCGGCTTCACCGACGCGGTATTCGAATCGGTCGCCGGCATCACGACCACGAGCGCCACCGTCCTCGTCGGGCTCGATCACCTGCCAAAATCGATCCTCTGGTACCGCCAGGAACTGCAGTGGCTCGGCGGCCTCGGCGTGATCGTGCTCGCGGTCGCGCTGTTCCCGGTGCTCGGCATCGGCGGCATGCAGCTCTACAAGGCGGAGGCACCGGGGCCGGTCAAGGACGAGAAGCTGACGCCGCGCATAACGCAGACCGCGCGCGCGCTCGGCGGCGTGTACGTGCTGCTGACGGCGGCCTGCGTTGGCGCCTACGCGCTCGCCGGCATGGATTCCTTCGATGCCTTCGCGTACGCCTTTTCGACCGTGTCGACCGGCGGCTTCTCGCCCTACGACGCCGGGCTCGGCCACTTCCACTCCTACGCGATCGACAGCGTCGCGATCGTTTTCATGTTCCTCGGTGCGACCAACTTCGCGCTCCACTTCCTCGTCTGGCGCAGCAAGGATTCCGCGGCGTACGTAGGCGATCCGCAGTTCCGCGCATATCTTTATTTCACGCTCGCGATGATCGCGCTCGTAACGGGCTACCTGCTCGCGACCGGGACCACGACCTCGCCGGGCGAAGCGCTGCACAACGGCGCGCTCGGGGTCGTGTCGATGCTGACGACAACCGGCTTTGCCGGTACCGGCTTCGCGGTGTGGCCCGGCATGCTGCCGGCGCTGCTGGTGCTGCTCACGTTCGTCGGCGGTTGCGCGGGATCGACGGCCGGCGGCATGAAGATCATTCGCTGGCAGCTGGTGCTGATGCAGGCGCAGCGCGAACTCATGCGCCTCGTCCATCCGAGCGCGGCGCTACCGGTCAAATTTGCCGAAAAGGTCGTGCCCGGCCGGATACTCGCGGCGGTCACCGGCTTCTTTGCGATCTATCTCGTGCTGTTCGCGCTCATGATGCTGTTCGTGATGGCGGCGGGCCTCGACCTCATGTCGGCGTGGTCGGCCGTCGCGGCCTGCATCAACAACTCGGGTCCCGGGCTCGGCGAAGTCGCCGCAAGCTTCAAGACCGTGCCCGACGCCGCGAAGTGGGTCTGCGTCGGCGCGATGCTGGTGGGCCGGCTCGAGGTCTTTACGCTGGTGGTGCTGTTCACGCCGACGTTCTGGCGCCACTGAGACCGGCCATTCGGCCTACCGGTCGACCGCCACCGGAATTCCCCCGATCGTGCTGCGCCACTGGCGCGGCCCGGTCTCGTGCACGGACTCACCCTGCGAGTCGACCGCGACCGTCACCGGCATGTCCTTGACCTCGAACTCGTACACCGCCTCCATGCCGAGCTCCGCGAAGGCGATGACGCGGCTCGAGCGGATCGCCTTCGACACGAGGTAGGCCGCGCCACCGACCGCGATCAGGTAGGCGCTCCGGTGGCGCTTGATGACCTCGATCGCCTCGGGCCCGCGCTCCGCCTTGCCGACCATCGCGAGGAGCCCGGCCTTGTCGAGCATCGTCTCGGTGAACCGGTCCATGCGATTCGCGGTGGTCGGCCCCGCGGGGCCGACCGCCTCCGCGCCGACTGCATCGACCGGCCCGACGTAGTAGATGACCCGATCCTTGAACGAGAGGCCCGCGGGCAGCGGCTGCCCGGAGTCGAGCAGCGCGCAGATGCGCTTGTGCGCGGCATCACGCCCCGTCAGGAACTTGCCGGACAGCAGCAGCCGCTCGCCCGGCTTCCAGCCGGCGACCTCGGCGCGCGTCAACCCGTCGAGCTGCACACGGCGCACGCCCGCATCGGGCGTCCACGACACCTTTGGCCAGGTCGCGAGGTCGGGCGGCTCGAGCCGCGCGGGCCCGCTGCCGTCGAGGTGGAAGTGAACGTGGCGCGTTGCCGCGCAGTTCGGGATCACCGCGACGGGGAGCGAGGCGGCGTGCGTCGGGTAGTCGCGGATGCGCACGTCGAGCACGGTCGTGAGGCCGCCCAGGCCCTGCGCGCCGATGCCGAGTGCGTTGACGCGATCGAAGATCTCGATGCGCATCTCCTCGAGGCGCGTCGTCGGGCCGCGCGCCTTCAGCGCCGGCATGTCGATCGATTCCATCAGCGATTCTTTTGCGAGCAGCAGCGCCTTCTCGGCGCTGCCGCCGATGCCAATGCCAAGCATGCCCGGCGGGCACCAGCCGGCTCCCATCTCCGGGACCATCTCGAGCACCCAGTCGGCGACTGAGTCCGAGGGGTTCAGCATCGCGAACATCGACTTGTTCTCGCTGCCGCCGCCCTTGGCCGCGACGGTGACGTCGACGCCCTCGCCCGGCACGAGTTCGACGTGCACGACGGCCGGCGTGTTGTCGCGCGTGTTGCCGCGCTTGCCGGCGGGATCGGCCACGATCGAGGCGCGCAGGCGGTTGTCGGGATCGAGGTACGCGCGGCGCACGCCGTCGTTGATCATGTCCTCGAGCGAACGGTTGGTGTCCCAGCGGACGTTCATGCCGACCTTCACGAAAGCGACCACGATGCCGGTGTCCTGGCAGATCGGCCGGTGGCCTTCCGCGCACATCCTCGAGTTGGTCAGGATCTGCGCGATCGCGTCGCGCGCCGCGGGGCTCTTTTCGATTTCGTAGGCGCGGCCCATCGCGCCGATGAAGTCGGGCGAGTGGTAGTAGGAGATGTACTGCAGTGCATCGGCGACGCTGTCGATCAGGTCGCTTTCGCGAATGACGGCCATTGGCATTTCCTGGATGGCGCCGGCTGCGCAGCCAGCACTTTATCAGGCCGGCTCGCGAACGCGGGGGAGCCGGGGCGCGGCGCGCCCCGCCGTCAGGCCCGGGAGCGCTCGCTGCCGTAGAGCAGGAGTTCGACCTTGTCGCGGTGCGTGCGCGACAGCTTGAGCTCCTGGCCGCCCTCGAGCGTCAGGAAATACTCGCCGTTGGCGTGCGGCCGGAGCTTGCGCACGCGCTTGAGGTTCACGATCGCGGAGCGGTGGATGCGCTGGAAGGCAGCCGGGTCGAGCGCGGCCTCGAGGTCCTTCATCGTGCCGCGCAGCACGTGGGTCTGCGTGCCCGCGTGCACGCACATGTAGTCGCCCGCCGCGTCGATCCAGTCGATCTCGGCGCTGCGCAGGCGCACGACCTCGCGGCCGGTGCGGATCGCGATGATCTCCGGGAAGCGGCTCGCCGGCGCCGTCACGCGGCTCAGCACCATTTCGGGGTCAAGCTCGCCAGCACCATGGACGTCGGCGAGCAAGCCGAGCATCCGTTCGCGCTGCTCGAGCGCCGCGCGCTCGGCGAGGTACTGGCGCACGCGCGCGAGGCAGTGCTCGAGGCGCGTGTCCTCTACCGGCTTCAGCAGGTAGTCGAGCGCGCGCGCCTCGAAGGCGTCGATCGCGTAGCGATCGAAGGCGGTCACGAACACGACCACCGGCATCGAGTCCTGCGGCAGGCGGCTCAGCACGTCAAAGCCCGAGAGTCCCGGCATCTGGATGTCGAGGAACATCAGGTCGGGTTCGAGTTCCTGCACCTTCTCGATCGCCTCGCGGCCGTTCTCGCATTCCCCGACGATCTCGACGTCGGGCGCCGTCGCGAGCCTGAGCTCGAGTCCGCGCCGTGCGAGGCGTTCATCGTCAACGAGCAGCGTGCGAATCCGCGTCAAGTGGCGATCTCCGCTGGGAATTCGATGTCGATGCGCAGGCCCGGCGTCGTGTTGTGGCTCGCGAAGCGTGCACGATCGCCGTACAGGACGTTCAGGCGATCGCGCGTGTTCCTGAGCCCGACGCCGCGACCGGCGCCGATGATCGTACCGCAGGCAACGCCCGGGCCGTCGTCCGCCACGTGCAGCAACAGGCGCTGGCCGATGAGCCGCGCGCCAATGTGCAGCGTCCCTCCCGTCTCGGACGGCGCGATTGCGTACTTGAGCGCGTTCTCGACCAGCGGCTGTAGCAGCAGCGACGGCACGAGGGCTTCCTGCGCGCCGGTGTCGATCGCGATGTCGAGGCGGAGGCGCGGACCGAAACGCAGCTTCTCGATGCCGAGGTACAGGTCGAGCGCCTCCAGTTCCTGCTTGAGCGTGACCTTTTTCATCGGGTCCTGATCGAGCGTGTGCCGCAGGAACGCCGACAGCCGCGTGACCGCCTGGTTCGCCGTGTGGTTGTCGCGGTCGAGGATCAGAGTCGAGATCGCGTTCAGCGTGTTGAACAGGAAGTGTGGGTTCAGCTGGTAGCGCAGCATCTTGACCTGGGTCTCCTGCGCGAGCGCGGTCGCGCGCAGCGTCGCCTCGCGTTCGCGCTGCGCCGCTTCGTAGTAGTAGATGCCGAGGTACAGCGCCGACCAGCAGAGCAGCAGGTAGGTCGAGATCAGGGCATCCGCGAAGATCCGCGCCCAGTTCTCGAGGAGCTCACCCCACTCGTGCATCGAAATGACGTAGCCGAGGTCGATCTCAACCCGCCAGACGAGCGCGGCGAGGTAGACGAGCACCAGAATCGTCGGCACCACGATTGCGGGCGGGCGGTCGCGCACTTCGCGGTACGCGTAGCGCAGCAGCGAGGACAACACGAAGCCGGTGATCGCCGCGCCGATCACGACGTGGAAGTAACCGGAGAACTTGTTGGGGTTGCCCTCGACCGGATAGAAGAGCGCGACGAAGTAGTTGGCGATGAAGTACGCGCTCCAGCCGACCGCCTGCAGGAGCCAAAACGTCGCCTCACGGTTCAGCATCAGCCGGCCGAACAGCCGCGGCGGCGCATGCGCGGCGTACGCGAGCTGCGCGGCGGAGTGATGGCGGGTGACGGTCGCGACCATCCTCACAGCCTAGTCGAGGCCGGACGCCGAATGGCTCCGTTCGACGTTCGCGCAGGGCGGCTCACCGCGACCGGCCGCGACGCGCGCGGCCCGGGTTCGGGCGAGTGATTCCCGCACTTGGGAATCGGGTGATTTGAGAATTTTCTCCATTTTGATTCGGTAACTCGCCAAGTTACCAAAAATATGGTCGATAAATTTACACAATATGACTGATAAATGGGCTTTTGAGCCACTAACTTATAATTACGCACTAAGTGGAATAACTACTCATAATTTAGGCGTTAACTAAAACTACTTTGGTTTGTATTGCAGTGATACACGCGATAATAGACATAAAAGTGGTAATTCCTTTCGTTCATTGGCCAGTTCGGACCGCGCACTGGCATGCTCGACCTCGATTTCCGAGGATGTCGCCCATGATCGGCCTGTTGCAGCGCGTCACCGAGGCCTCCGTTTCGGTGGCCGGCGAGATCGTCGGCCGGATCGGGCCGGGTCTCTTGGTCTTCCTCGGTGTCGAGCGCGCCGATACCTCCGCGGAAGCGGATCGACTGGTCGAGCGCCTCGTGACCTACCGGGTGTTCGAGGACGATGCGGGGCGCATGAACCGCAGCCTGATCGATTGCGGGGGCGCGCTGCTGGTCGTTTCGCAGTTCACGGTCGCCGCCGAGACCCGCAGCGGCACCCGGCCGGGGTTTCACACCGCGGCACCGCCCGCGGAGGGCGAGAAGCTCTACGAGTACTTCCTGGCAGGCGCTCGTCGCCGGGTCGCGACAGTTGAGACCGGCCGCTTCGGCACAACGATGCAGGTCAGACTGGTCAACGACGGGCCGGTGACCTTCTGGCTGCAGGTCCCGCCGGGAACCTAAGGGCGAATCTTTCGTTCAGACAGTGGGATAGCGCACGATCTTGGCCCCGGAGCTTTGAGTTATGATCATCAATCCCGGTTTCGCGGGCACCTGGAGACGCACATGGGTGGTTTAGGAATTCGAGAGCTGCTGGTGGTCCTCGTCATCGCGCTCGTGATCTTCGGCACGAAGAAGCTGCGCACGATCGGTGGCGACCTTGGCGCTGCGATCGGCGAGTTCAAGAAGTCGATGAACGCGGGTGAGAAGGACGCCGAGCAGAAGCCGCTCCCGCAGATCACCGGCCAGGATGCCGAGTTTTCGGCTGCCGACAAGCAGGGCGCGAAGCCCGAGCAAAAATCGAACGTTTGACGGGCGTTCTGCCCGGCACAGCATAACGAGCGACCGTCGAGGTGGGTTCCGGCGAAATTCTGGTGATCCTGCTCATCGCGCTCGTCGTGCTGGGCCCCGAGAAACTGCCGAAGCTCGCCGCCGACATCGGACGCTGGGTCGGGCGTGCGCGCGCCATGGCGAGGCAGCTTCGCTCGCAGCTCGACCAGGAAGTTCACTTCGAGGAAGTCAGACGCGAGCAGGCCCGCGCCTCCGCCGCGACAAGTGCCGCGACGCCGACGCCGCCCGCGACGTCGAGCCCGCCGGCGCTAGGCGCTCCACCCGCCGCGACGCCGCCGCCTCACGCCGACGCGCCGACCGACGCGCCGACCGATACGTCGGCACTTCTCGAGGCGACGGCTCCCGGCCGGGATGTTGCGCCCGTGACGCCGCCCGCCCCCGCGCAGCCGAGCCCCGATGGCCACCACTGAGCCTGCAAGCGAGGGGGAGTCGCTCGCCGAAGGCACGCTGATCTCTCACCTCCTCGAGCTTCGGACGCGCCTCGTGCGTTCGGCGATCGCGGTCGCGATCGTCGCGGCGCCGTGCCTCTACTACGCGAACCAGCTGTTCACGTGGATCGCGCAGCCGCTCATGAAGACGCTGCCGAAGGGCGGCACGATGATCTCGATCAGCGTGATGGGCCCGCTGATGACGCCCTTCAAGCTCGCGCTCTACATCGCGCTCGTGCTCGCGATGCCGTACGTGCTGTTCCAGGTCTGGGCATTCATCGCACCCGGCCTCTACAAACACGAGAAACGCTTCGCGACGCCGCTGCTGGTGTCGAGCGTGATCCTTTTCTACGCGGGCATCGCCTTCGCGTACTTCGTCGTGTTCCCGCTCATGTTCGCGTTCTTCACCGCGACCGCGCCGCCCGGCGTGCAGATGATGACGGACATGAGCCAGTACCTCGATTTCGTGCTGGTGCTGTTCCTCGCCTTCGGCCTCGCCTTCGAAATCCCGGTCGCGATCGTGCTCCTGGTGTGGACCGGGCTCGTCAAGCTCGGCACGCTCACCTCGAACCGCGGCTACGTACTGCTTGCGGTGTTCATCCAGGCGGCGCTGATCACGCCACCGGACGTGATCTCGATGACGGCGATGGCGCTGCCGATGTACGCGCTCTATGAGATCGGCATCGTGATGGCCCGGATCCTCGCCAAGGCTAAGCTCGAAGCACGCGCCCGCGAGGAACGCGAGAGCGAAGCCAAGCCCTAAGCGGCCGGCGCGTTGCTAGCGCGCCGCAACATCCGTCACACTCCGGCAACTTTTGCCGGCCCCGCATCGGGCCCAGGGTGACTGCCGAATGTCCGCGACGACCCCGCCGGAACGCACCTTCTTCGGTCATCCGCGCGGCCTCGCGACCCTCTACGGCACCGAGTTCTTCGAGCGCTTCAGCTACTACGGCCTGCGTGCGCAGCTGATCCTGTTCGTGACGCTGGCGGTCGTGGACGGCGGCCTTGGCCTCAGCGAGTCGACGGGCGGGGCGATCTACGGCCTCTATACGAGTTCCGCATACCTCCTCTCCCTGCCGGGCGGCTGGATCGCCGACCGCATCCTTGGCCAGCGCCGGTGCGTGATCGTCGGCGGCGCGCTCATCTCGCTCGGCAATTTCATGCTGTGGGTTCCGGGGTCCGCGCTCCTGTTCTACTTCGGGCTCATGGTCGTCGCCTTCGGCACCGGCATGCTGAAGCCGAATGCGAGCGCAATGGTTGGCGAGCTCTACCAGGGGCAGCCCGGCGCGCGGCGCGACGCGGCGTTCTCGATCTTCTATATGGGCATCAACATGGGAGCCACGCTCGGCGCGATCATCGCCGGCGGGATCGGCGAGACGCTGGGCTACCGTTGGGGCTTCTTCACTGCCGGGGCCGCCATGCTGCTCGGCCTCCTTTGGTTCCGTTCGAGCGGCAAGTGGCTCGGGCCCGTCGGCCTCGTTGCGACGGGGACCTCGGCCGAGGAGCGGCGACGCAACGTCCGCTGGCTGCTCGCGGGCGTGCTGCTGCTCATCGCAGGCGTCGCGACCGTCGCCTCGGGCACCGTCAAGGCGAGCGCGAGCGACCTCGCGACCTGGTCGTTCTCGTTCATGGTCACGCTCGCGGTGCTCTTCTTCGGCGGGGTGCTCCTGTTCGGCCGCCTCGATGCGCCAGCGCGCAAGCGCGTCTGGGTCATCATCGTGTTCTTCCTCTGCGGTGCGCTCTTCTTCGCGGGCTACGAGCAGGCGGGAAGCACTCTCAACCTGTTCGCACGCGACCTCACCGACCGGTCGCTCTTCGGAAGCCTCTTCACGGCGCACGAGCACCCGGCCGCGTGGTATCAGTCGGTTCCGTCGATCTACGTGATCATCCTGTCGCCGTTCTTCGCGTGGCTGTGGATCGCGCTCGGCCGACGCAACCTAGACCCGTCGGCGCCCCTCAAGTTCGGGATTGGCCTCGCGCTCCTCGGGGTCGGCTTCGCGGTGTTGATCCTCGCCGCGAACCTGATCATCGCCGGGGGCGGCAAGGTCGGCCCGCAGTGGCTGCTCCTGACCTACCTCTTTCACACCTTCGGCGAGCTGTGCCTGAGCCCCATCGGACTTTCAAACGTGACGAAGCTCGCCCCGCCGCGCTACGTGAGCCAGATGATGGGCATGTGGTTCCTCGGCACCGCGATGGGAAACCTCGCCGCCGGCCTCATCGGCGGACGGATCGGGAGCGCGGTGGCGACGATGCCCGCCGAGTTCACGCACATGGCGCTCTATGGCATCGGCGCCGGCGTCCTGATGATGCTGCTGTCCCCCGTATTCCGTCGCTGGATGGGCGGCATCCACTAACGACCCCGCTGGAGCAATGATCATGGACGATACCCCGCAGCTGAGCGTGCGAGCAGTTCTCCTGTCGATCGCACTGACCGTCGTGCTGGCGGCCGCGAACGCGTACCTCGGCCTCTTCGCGGGCCTCACCGTCGCGACCGCGATCCCGGCCGCCGTCGTCTCGATGGGCGTGCTGCGCCTGCTCGGTCGCAGCAGCATCCTCGAGAACAACATCGTCGCAACCGGCGCATCCGCGGGGTCCTCGATCGCGGCGGGCCCGGTGTTCACGATGCCCGCGCTGGTGATCCTCGGCCACTGGAGCAGCTTCCCGTACTGGTGGGTGTTCACGATCATCGGGCTCGGCGGCCTCCTCGGCGTGCTCTTCTCCGTACCGCTGCGCCGCACGCTGATCATCGACCAGGACCTGCAGTTCCCCGAGGGCGTCGCGACCGCCGAACTCCTCAGGGCCTCGAGCGATGCGAGCGGTGGCGCGCGACTCCTCGGCCTCGCCGCGCTCGCGGGCGCCGTGTTCAAGATCCTGATGTCGGGCGTCAAGGTGGTCGCTGAGTCGTTCACGCTCGCCGGCTACGTCGGCCAGCGCGGCATCGCCTACCTCGGCATCAACCTCTCGCCCGCGCTCCTCGGCGTCGGCTACATCGTCGGCCTCAACATCGGCCTCGTGATGGTCGCGGGCGGCCTGATCGCGTGGTGGCTTTTCATCCCGACCTACAACAGCTTCTTCTTCGACCACGACCCGGCTCTCGCCACCGCGCTCGCGGGCCTCAATGCGGAGGATGCGGCGGGCCTCATCTGGACGCGCAAGGTGCGCTACATCGGCGTCGGCGCGATGCTGGTCGGCGGCCTGTGGGCGCTGTGGACGCTGCGCGCCTCGCTCCTGTCCGGGATTCGCAGCGGCCTCAGTGCCAAGGAGACGAGTTCCGCGGTTCCCGACACCGAGCGCGACCTGCCGATGCCGTTCATCCTCGCCGGCATCGTGCTGTTCGTGATTCCGCTGTTCGTGCTTTACGACCTCGTCGTCCAGAACTTCAGCATCGCCGCGACTATGGCGGTGATCATGGTGGTGGCGGGCTTCATCTTCTCGTCCGTCAGCGGCTACATGGCGGGCCTGGTGGGCTCCTCGAACAACCCGGTTTCCGGGATCACGATCTCGACGATCCTGTTCGCGTCACTCGTGCTCCTGCTCTTTCTCGGGCACGGCAGCCTCGTGGGCCCGGTCGCCGCGATCCTGATCGGCGCGGTCACCTGCAGCGCCGCAGCGGTTGCCGGCGACAACCTCCAGGACCTCAAGGCGGGGCGCCTGCTCGGCGCGACGCCGTGGCGCCAGCAGGTCATGCTCGCGATCGGCGCGATCGCGGGAGCGGCGATCATGGCGCCGGTTCTCAACCTGCTGCTGCAGGCCTACGGCATCGGCACGCCTGCGCACGCCGGCGTCAAGGCGCTGACGGCGCCGCAGGCGACACTGATGGCGGCGGTCGCCAAGGGAATCTTCGTCGGCGGATTGCCGTGGGACATGATCGGCCTCGGCGCGCTCGTCGGCGCACTCGTCATCTGTTTCGATCTCTTCCTGGCGCGCAGCGGCAGTCGCTGGCGGACGCCCGTGCTCGCGGTTGCCGTCGGCATCTACCTGCCGCTCGAGTACACGAGCCCGATCTTCCTCGGCGGCCTGCTCGCGGAGATCGTCGATCGTTGGCACGCGCGTCACAGCCGGGGCAAGGATCCCGAGCTCCTGCGGCGCGGCGGTCTGCTGTTCGCCTCCGGCCTCATCGCGGGCGAGGCCATTGTCGGCGTGCTGCTCGCGATCCCGATCGTTCTCTCCGGCGACGTCGACGTGCTCGCACTGCCAACGATGCTGCGCTTTCAGCTGCCGGTCAGCATGTGGGTCGGCCTGGTTGGCTTCGGTTTGATCGCGGTTTTCCTTTATCGCAGTGCGATCGGCGCGAAAGCCGGAAAGCGCTGACAAAACTTTGCGGCGCTGTCGCTTGCCGAAGACGCTCGCAGGGTCATCCCGGTAGCCACGCCGGCGTTAGGCTATCCCTCCACTTCGCGAGGGCTTCGTCATGCCTTGCCTATTCCTGTCAGACTTCTTGCGCCGGTGTTCGCACCTGACGCGTTGGCTCGGGGCTGCTGCGCTGCTGCTCGCATTCGGCGCCTGCGGTGGCGGCGGTGGGATGAGCGGCGGCGGATCCACCGCGATGCCGCAGGGCTGCAGCACGTCGACGTGCGGCACGGCGATGATGACGCTCACCGACGCGACCGGTGACTTCACCAGCTACACGGTCGATGTGACCTCGATCAATCTCACCAAGAAGGACGGCACCGTTGTCGAGACGCTGCCGGCGACGACGCGCGTCGACTTCACGCGGCTGGTTGATCTCACGGAGCTCGTGACGGCGGCGACTATCCCACAGGGCGAGTACGTGTCCGCGACGATGAGCGTCGACTACACGAATGCGGCGGTGTTCGTCGAGGTAAACGGCGCGCCGGTGCAGGCGACGACCGTCGATGGCAGCGGCAAGCCGCTCGGCGTCGTGGCGCTCACGGTCACGCTCGACAGCGCGCATCATTTCTTCGTGAATCCCGGTGCGATCGCGCGCCTTGCGCTCGACTTCAACCTCGCCGCCTCGAACACGGTCGACACCACCAGGACGCCGCCGCTCGTGACGGTGCAGCCCTTCATCGTGGCGACGGTGGTCCCAAGCGACACGAAGGACATCCGCGTCCGCGGCACGCTCGCGAGCGTCGATACGATGGCGGCGACTTTCACCGTCAACCTGCGCCCCTTCGACAACCAGAGCGGCAGCCAGGGCGCTGTCGTCGTCGATACGACCTCGACCACCACCTTCGAGATCAATGGCGCGCCCTCGACCGGTGCCGCCGGCATCACCGCCCTCAGTGCGGTCGCCTCCGGCGCGTGGGTGGTCGCCTTCGGCACGCTGTCGACGACCGACCACAGCTTCACAGCGACCAAGGTCCTCGCCGGCACCAGCGTCGAAATGCCCTCGATGGACGGCCTGATCGGCGTCGTGACGGCGCGCACCGGCGACGTGCTGACCGTGCACGGCGCGACCGTGCACTCGCATGGCGACGGCTTCGATCGCTTCAGCATCAAGAACGTGATGCTCACGATCGCAAGCGGTACCGGCATCACGGTGGACGGCCAGCCCAATGCGATGCCGACGCTTGCCTGGCTCTCCGTCGGCAGTGCCATCACCGCCTTCGGCATGAGCGGTACCGACTCCTCCGGCAATCCCACCTTCGATGCGACCAGCGGGCGCGTGCGGCTCGAGGTGAGCTCGGTGTGGGGCTTCCCGGCAGCGACCGCCACCGGCCAGGTGACGCTGAACGTGCAGTCGTTCGACGGCCTCGCACTGACCGCGTTCAACTTTGCCGGAACCGGCACTGCGACCGCGAGCGACTCGAAGCCGGCGATGTACGTGGTGACTACGGGTACGCTGCCGTTGCCGGCGGTGAGCGCGACCAGCGCGGTCCGTTACCTCGGCCTCGTGCAACCCTTCGGGTCGGCGCCGCCCGACTTCAACGCAAACACGCAGGTCGATTTCTCAGGGACGTTCTCGAGGCTCGACGTCGGCTTCGGTATGGGCTCGATGACAGCGTTCAGCACGCTTAGCGCGACGGAGCTCGTCCTCAACCTGACGGATCCCATGTTGAGCGGCGCGCACCTGACGCAGGGGCCGCAGATCATCGACATGACGAAGCTCGCGGCGAGCCCGCCGATCGTTCCAAATGCGAGCGGTCCGGATCTGTTTGCGATCGAGGCGCACTCGGGCTCGGCGCCATCGTCGATCAACGTCTACCAGAGCTTCACGGACTTCGAGTCGGCGCTCATGACGAAGCTCACGGGCACCACGAAGGTGAGCCGTATCGTCGCGATCGGTAGCTTCGATCAGACGACCAACACGTTCACGGCGAGCCAGATCGGGGTCTCCGTCAGCGACTGACGGCGCGCCACCCGGCCGGGATGCTGGCGAGCATCCCGGCGCGACGCGGCGGGCGGACGGATCCGTGGCATGCTGTGGCGCCTTCGCCGCAGCCAATGGCCTCGATGACCACGTCCGTCCCGGGTTCCCGCCTGCTCCTCGTCTGCTTCGCAGCCGTCTACCTGATCTGGGGTTCGGCGTTCGCCGCATCGAAGCTGGTCGTCCACGACCTGCCGCCGCTGCTCGCCGGCGCGATCCGGTTTCTGCTCGCCGGCACCGGCCTTGGAATCGTGGCGCGTGCGCGCGGTGCGCGGCTGCCACGGGCGCCCGTCGAGTGGCGGCACTTCGCGGTGATGGGGCTGCTGCTGATCGTGCTGTCGAGCGGCATCAACGCGCTCGCGATCCGCTACGTCGCCTCGAACGAATCGGCGCTCCTGAACGTGAGCTCGGCGTTCTTCATTCCGCTCGTCGGTACCCTCGGCGCGCGCGGCCACGCTCTCAGCGGGCGCGCGCTGGCGGGGCTCCTGCTCGGCTTCGCGGGCGTCGTGTTCCTGATGTGGCCGAAATCCGGCTTCGGCTTCGAGAATCTGGGCTGGCGGGTCGCGATCCTGGGCGCCTGCTTCGCGTGGGCGCTCGGCACGCTTTATTACCGGCGCATCCACTCAACCACGGCGCCGCTCATGTTCACCGCGCTCGAGATGGTGCTCGGTGGCGCTATGCTGCTCGTCGTCTCGGTCCTGGATGGTGATCCGTCGCGCTGGAACCCGACACGCGCGAGCATCGGCGGCCTCGTGTTCCTGACGGTGTTCAGCTCCGGAGTCGCGTACACGGCGTTCGGCTACCTGATGCGGCACACGACTCCGGCGCGCCTCGCGACCTACGCCTACGTGAATCCGGTGGTCGCCGCGCTGGTCGGATGGGCGGTGCTGGGCGAGGCGTTCTCCGGGATCCAGCTGCTCGGCACGGCCATCATCCTGACGGGCGTCGTGCTGGTGTCGCTGCCGGATGCGGGTGGCGCGAAGCGCGTGCGCGAGGCGCCGCCCGCGGAGTCGACGCCGTAGCGCGCCCGGCTAGCGACCGCGCGCGAGCGCGCCGCCGATCCAGCCGACCACGCTGACGATGAGCGCGGTGCCGAGCGCCGCCCAGAAGTTCGCGACGTGCATGCCGGTCAGCAGCTTCGCGACCAGGGCTACCATCGCCGCGTTGATGACGAGCAGAAAGACACCGAGCGTCACGATCGTGATCGGCAGCGTCAGGATCACCAGCACCGGGCGCAACAGCGCGTTCACGAGGCCGAGCACGAGGCCGGCAATCAGCACCGTCGCCGGCTTGTCGAAACGCAGGCCGCCGACGAAGAACGTCGCGACCCACAGGCCGAGCGCCGCGAACACGCCGCGCAGAATGAGTCCCACCATGAGCCTACTCCCAGTGCCGTCAGCCTAGCGGTAGCGGCTGCCGTGCTTGATAACGACCTCGACGTCCTGCAGGCGCTCGATGTGCCGGAGCACGTCGCCGCGCACCGCGATGATATCCGCGTATTTCCCCGGAGACACGCTGCCGTTCTCGTGTTCCTCGCCCAGCGCGGTCGCCGCATCGAGGGTGGCCGCGCGGATCGCTTCGGCGGGTGTGAAGCCGGCTTCGAGGACGAGCTCCTCGACCTCCTGCCAGGTCGCGCGCGAGTGGACGTGCGCGGGCTGGCCCGAGTCGGAGCCGACGAGGAGGCGCGCGCCGGCTGCGCGTGCGCTCCTGAGGCGCGCGGCCAGCGTCGCGCGACGCAGCGCCGGCGTCTCGTAGAGGTTCAGCGTCGCGAGGTTGCGCAGCGATCCGCGCAGGTCGTCGGCGATGATCGCCGGCAAGCCGTCGCGCCAGCGCAGGTCGTCGAGAGGTTCGGGGTTCTTGAGCAGCCACTCGTGGTTGGTGAGCGCCGAAGCACCTACCGTCCAGGGCACCGGCAGCTCGCGCGCGGCCTGTTCGCGCAACGCCGTCTGGGCGGCATCCGGCAGCGTGGGACCCAGGTCGGTGCCGAGGCCCAGGAGCCCACGCGCGCCCGCGCCGAGCGCGACCGCAATATCACCGTCGTGGCGGACTTCGGCGAACCACGGCACGCCCGTGTCGCGCGCGACCAGCGCGACCGCCGCGAGCTCCGCCGCGCTCCACTCGCTCGCGCCGGCGACGACGAGGTAGTCGACGCCCGCGCGCACCAGGCGCTCGGCTTTCTGGCGTGCCTCGGCCGGGCCGCTCACGCTCCAGCGGTAGTCGTGCGTGTGTGCCGGCGCATCCTTCTCGAGCGTCGGGCCGGAGACGTAGAGCGTGGGGCCCGGTATGCGCTGGCCGCGGATGCGATCGCGCACGGAGACCGCGGCCTCGAGCGGCGAGCCCAGGTCGCGGGCGCTCGTGACGCCCGCGAGCAGCAGCTGGTGCGCCGCGGCGGGCATGACCACGCGCTCGGCGATCGGAATGTAGGACTGGTCCCAGCGGGCAGGATCGCCGTGGCCGAGGCGGGAGAGATGCACCTGCAGGTCCCAGAGCCCCGGCAGCACGGTCATCCCTTCGGTCGAGATGACCTCGGCGAGCGCGGGGACCGGCAGCGTGCCGACCTGGCCGACCGCGGTGATCCGGTCGCCGTCGATCAGAATCACGCTGTCAGGCAGGGGCGGCCCGCCGGAACCGTCGAGCAGCACGCCGCCGACCAGCGCGCGCAGCTCCGCCCCCGCCGCCGGCAGCGCGGGCCCGAGACACAAGAGCGCGAGCAGTGCGAGGAGTCGCGCGCGCATCAGGGCGGCGAGGCCGGCGGCTGGTCGGCTTCGATCACGCGCTTCAAGCTGTGCAGCCAGTAGGTCCAGCCCTGCCGCAGCCACGAGAAATACGGGTCCCACTCGCGCTCGCCCGGCACCCCGGTGCCGAGCACGCGCACGACCGTGCGGCCGGGCTTCGAGTCGAACAACACGTCCTCGACGATGGGCCCCGCTCCGCCCGCGACCGGCGGCAGCGAGGCATCCGCCATGTAGATAAGCCGCAGTCGCCGGTCCTGCTCGAACACGTCGATGATCGCGTCGCGGACGCTCCCGTCCCTGAGCTTCACGCGCAGCGTGCCGCCGCGCCGCGGGTCGACGCTCGCCTCGCTCGCGTACCAGCGCTCCAGCCAGTCCTTCGTCATGAAGGCGCTGAACACGCGGGCCGGCGGCCGCTGGATCTCGATGAATTGCGCGTAGCCGCGCGTCTTTCGGGTCATGGGGCGCCCACTGGGATGTCGGTGTATTCTGCCCGCGGCGCAGGTCGCTCGATAGGGCGGCGGCCCTCCAATAATCCAGGCAACGCCAGGGGAAATTCCATGAGTCTCGTATTCGTCGTGATCGGGCTGGCACTCGTGCAGTTCATGTACTTTGGATACCAGGTCGGTGGGGCGCGCGGGCGCTTCGGGATCAACGCGCCCTCGATCACCGGCAACGAGGTGTTCGAGCGCTACTTCCGGGTGCAGCAGAACACACTCGAGCTGATCGTGATTCTGGTCCCGGCGCTGTGGATGTTCGGGACCTACGTCAGCGCTCAGTGGGCGGCGGGGCTCGGCGTCGTCTACCTGGTCGGACGTTTCCTGTACGCCTTCGGCTACGTCAAGGACCCGGCCAAGCGCAGCGCCGGCTTCATGCTCTCGTTCCTGCCGATCACGGTCCTGTTGCTGGGCGGCATCTACGGCGCGGTGCGCGCAAGCCTCGGCTAGGGAACCTGCTCGCCGGGCACCCGCGCCCGGCTAGCCCGACGCCACCGCCTGGGTGGCGTTGCGCCTGAGGTCGCGGTCACGCTCGAGCCGGCGCTCGGCCGCGGCGACGACGGCAGCCGCGTCGCGTCCGTCGCGGGGCGAGGTTGCGACGCCGGCGCTCACCGCGCAGCGCACGAGTCGCGTGCCGGCGTCCAGCGTCGTCGCGTGCACGGCATGGCGAATCCGCTGGGCGGCCGTCTGTGCAGCGGCCTGGTCGGCCCCCGGCAGCAGCACCGCGAATTCATCGCCACCCCAGCGCGCCGCGAGGTCGGTTTCCCGCAGCGTGCGGCGCAGCGCCTCGGCCACCAGCTTGAGCGCCGCGTTGCCGGCGTCGATTCCGTAAGTCTCGTTGAGCCGTCGCGAGCCCTCGAGGTCCACCACGAGGACGCCGCAGGGCTGGTCGCGCCGGTCGGCATCGCCGAGCTCGCGCTTCAACCGGTCGAGAAACACCGCGCGCGTAGCGAGGCCCGTCAGCGCATCGCCGTCGGTGAGCGCGGCGGCGCGGCGGCGCGCCGTCAGCACCGCGCTGCCGAGCTGCGAGGTGAGCCACGCGACCACGAGCAGCGGGCCGATGGCGACGAGCACGCGTCCGGCGAAGGCCGCCGACAGCAGCGCGCCGCCCGGCCGAAGTCCCGCAACCACGAGGTAGGCAGCCACCACCGCACCCAGGTGCAGCGCGAGGCGCGGCGTCGGCAGCACCAGCGCCGCGAGCACGACGGGCAGCAGGTAGAGGCTCTGCAGCGGGCTCTCGGCGCCGCCGGTGAACCAGGCGATCGTGGTGATGAATGCGGTCATCGCCCACATCTGCGCTTCGAGCGCGCGCCCGGGCCGGGCGGCGGCGACGCGCGGCAGCCTCAGCACCACGAGCAACGCGGCGAAGATCCCGATCGCGGTGCCAATCGGCACCACGAAGGCGCGATCCGGCATGACCAGCTGGTAGAGGAGGACGATGGCGAGGACCAGCCAGTCAGCGAGCGCCACGTGGCGCACGAGGCCGTCGAGGTCAGAGTCCTCGCGTGGCGCCCGGCCGCGTCGCTCTTGCACGCGAGTCGTGGACGGTGCCGCGCTCAACCGGCGAGGGCCGAGGCGTCCGCCGCGCTGAAGTCGCCGCCGCCGGCCGCGACCAGCTCGTACAGCGACAGATCCGCGAGCACGTCGCAGAGCGGGATGGGCTTGCCGATCGCGAAGCCCTGGCCGTAGTCGACGCCGAGGTTCGCCATGCGGATGCGCAATTCGTCGGTCTCGACGTACTCGGCGACGGTGGTTATGCCCATCGCGCGCGCGAGCTGCGCGACGGCCTTGACCATGGACTCGGAGCGCGCGTTCGAGATCGCATCGCGCACGAAGCTGCCGTCGATCTTGAGCACCGACACCGGCAGGCTCTTGAGGTAGGCGAGCGAAGAAGCGCCGGTGCCGAAGTCATCGAGCGCGAACTGGCAGCCGAGGTTGCGCAGGCGCTGCATGAAGGATTCGGCGCGCTCGAGGTGCGTGACCGCGGCGGTCTCGGTCAGCTCGAAGCAGATGATGTCCGGCGGAATGCCCGAGGCGCCGAGCGCGGCCTCAATGATGTTCGCGGTATCCGGGTCGGTGACCGACTGGCCGGACAGGTTGATCGCAAAGCGCGCGACGCGTCCCTTCAGGGTCGCCGCATGCGCGCCGAGTTCCAGCATCGCGTGCTCGACGACCCACTTGTCGATCGCCGGCATCAGCTGGTAGCTCTCGGCCGCGGGCAGAAACTTGGCGGGGGGCAGGAGCTCGCCGGTCTCCGACAGCATGCGGATCAGGATCTCGAAGCGCGGCTCGGCGGGTCCCACCGACAGCGGCAGGATCGGCTGCGCGTACAGGCGGAAGCGGTCGGTCGCGATCGCCTCGCGCAGGCTCGCGATGATCTGCACTTCGCCGTGGCGGCGCACCATGCTGACGTCGCCGTTGTCGAAGGTCTCGACGCGGTCGCGACCGCGGTCCTTGGCGGCCTTGCTCGCGATCTCGGCGGTCGCGAGCGCGTGCGAAAGCGGATGCTTGGAATTGGCGGGCAGCGGCGCGACGCCGGCCGAGAGGCTGACGCGCAGCACTCCCTCGGTGCGCTGCTGCGTGAGCTCGGCGACGCTAGAGCGGATCGTCTCCGCAGCCTCGGTGGCCTCGTCGGGCGTCGAGCCCGGCAGGAACAGCGCGAAGCGATCGCCCGAGATGCGCGCGGCGAGCGCGCCGAGCGGCGCGCGGCGGCGCACGAGTTCGGCAACCTTGGCGATGGTTTCATCGCCAACGTGCATGCCGAAGTTCTCGTTGATCACGTGCATCTGGTCGATGTCGAGGTAGACGACCGCATCGTGCACGATCGCCTCGCGGGTCGCGAGCAGCGAATCCACCTGCTGCTCGAAGGCGCCGCGCGACAGGAGGCCGGTCGAGGCGTCGTAGTTGGTTAGCAGGATCGAGGTGACCTTGCGTGCGAGCAGCTCGGCGAGGCGCGTCTGGCGCAGCTCGAAGTCCTCCGCGTCCGCCTGGTTGAACAGCGCGAGGAAGCCGATCACGCGATGCGAGAGGTGCCGCACCGGCACCGACAGGATCTTGTACGGCGGCACCTTGTCGGAGCCCGCCGCAATCTTGTTGACGATCATCGTGCGCCGCTGCAGCTGCGCCCACGTCAGCAGGTGGCGGTGCGTGCGTGTGATGATTTCTGCTTCGTGGCCGTGCGGCTGGTCGCACTGCGTGCGCACGATCGCGACCGAGCGCTCCGGGATGATCAGCGCGCCGATCGAGCAGCCAAGGTGATCGACCGCCGCCTGCACGAGGCGCCCGAGCTCGTCGGTATCGCGGGCCGTGTCGCCCTTCTCGGCCGAGGCGTCGAGCAGGAGTTCGAGGTCGCGATCGCGGGTGCTCAGGTCGCGCGACATCGCGCCGAGCGAGGCCTTGGTGCCGAGCTCGCGCTGCAGGCACTCGAGCGCGGGACGCAGCAGCCCCAGCACCAGCGAGAAGGGTCGTGCCTCGCCGTTGTCGCGTGCGAGCAGCGTGACCGTGGCGAGCGGCAGTCCCCGCGGATCCCTGAGCACGAATGCGTAGGCATTCGCGCCGTCGAAGCGCCGCGTGGCGCCGTCGATGTCATTCGGAGTCGCGGCGCCCGCGGACATCAGCTCGTGGGCGAGGTTGTGCAGGTCCGGATCGTCCTGGCCGTCCGAGGCCCACAGCGTCTGGCCGCCGAGCCCGTACACCGAGATCGACTGCGCCCGCGGCAGCAGCATGCGGATGAGCTGCCCGTAGGGATCGAGGCCGGCGGCCGGCGGTGGCGAGGTCTGGACAGCAGCAACCATGGTCAACGGGCTCCGGTAGCGCGGACAAAGCGTGTCTGCCCCCCCCATTGAGGGGCGTACGACAACTTGACCTAATGCAGGGGTGCATTCCATGAATCAGTGCGCAGTTCCGCCACCGCCGGCGCGCGGGTGTCCGGGAATTCACGGATTCTGGCGCTCGGCCTAGGGGTGCGGGGCGCCGTGCAGCCAGGGGCGCGGGTCGAGCGGCCGGGCGCCTTGCCGGATCTCGAAATAGAGCTCGGGATGCCCGTTCGCCTCGCCCTGGCTGGCGGCCAGCACTTCGCCCGGCCGTACCTTGTCGCCGACCGCCTTGTAGAGGCGGTCGTTGTAGCCGTAGAGGCTGAGATAGCCGCCACCGTGGTCCAGGATCAGCAGGAGCCCGAGGCCGGGCAGCCAGTCGGCGTAGACGACGCGCCCGAAGTAGGGCGCGCGGACCTCGGCGCCGGCGCGCGTGCCGAGTAAGAGGCCGTTCCACTTGAGGCCGCCGGCCCGCTGCTCGCCAAAGGTCGCGAGGAGCTTGCCGTGCGCCGGCCACGGCAGGCGGCCGTGCACCTCGGTGAACGCACGGCGCTCGCCGTTCTTGCCGAACAGGTCCTCGCCGTCGAAGTCCTCGAGTGCCGCGCGCAGCCGCGCGAGCAGGTCCTCGAGCGAGGCGGCGTTGGCCTTCAGCTCCTTAAGCTCGCCGCTGCCCTTCTGTATGCGGGCCTGCAGCTCGCCGAGCGCGCGCTGGCGCTGCGTGCGCGCCGACTCGAACGCGCTCGCCTCGTGCTGCCGGTCTTCCTCGAGCGAGGCAAGCCGGGCATTTTCCGCGGCCAGTCCCTCGTCGATCGCCTCGAGCCGCGCCGCATCGTCCCCGATAGCCTTGATGCGCTCCGCGCGCGCGCGGCCGAGATAGGAGTAGTAGCTCATCATGCGACCGAGGGTCGCCGGATCCGCCGAGTTGAGCAGCACCTTGAGCTGCTCCTCGCGCCCGCCGACGTACGCGGACTTGAGCTGGCCGGCGAGCGCGGCTCGCTCGGCCTTGAGCTCGGCAGCCGCGCGCGTCTGGTCCCTGCGCAGCTCCGCGCGGCGCCGCTCGCTCGTCGCGTGCTGCTCGCGGACGCTCTCGAGGCGCGTGCGCGCCGTCGACAGTGCCCGGTCGGCGCCGTGCAGCTGGGCGGCCACGCTGTCGCGCTTGGCGACATCCCCCTGCACTGCATCCGTCACTTCGCGGATACGAGCCTCGACCCGCTTCAACTGCTGCGCGGCATCGGCCGAGGAGGCCGTGCCGCCCTCTGCCGGCGCGGCCAGGCCGAGGCTGCCGAGAACTCCGAGGGCGGCGGCCGCGAACGCTCGGCGTCGGGACCTCGGGGAGGGTGGGGAGTGGCGTCGCACGGGGCTACTCTAACGGACCAAGGCCGTGGGCGGCCGGCTGCTATAATGCTGGGCCCGGCACGCGGTACGCATTCGAAGCCTTTGAAGATGCAGCAGTTTTTCCAGTACGTAACGAATCATTACCTACTCGTCGGCGCAACGCTCGTCGTCGTCGTGATCGCGGCCGTCACCGAGTTTCGCGCCCGCGCGGCGGCCTTCTCGTCGATCGGCCCGAGCGAGGCGGTGCGCCTGATGAACGGGGGCGCCCTCCTCGTCGACATCCGCGGCCAGACGGAATTCGCGGCCGGCCACATTTCCGGCGCGCGCAACCTCCCCGGCGCCACGATCGCCGACGGCGCCGAGGCGCTCGCGCGCTTCAAGGAAAAGGCGGTCATCGCCTACTGCGACAACGGCATGACGGGCGGCGCCGCCGCGCGCCATCTAGGCCGGCTCGGCTTCAAGCACACCTACAACCTGCGCGGTGGCCTCGCCGCGTGGCGGCAGGAGAACCTGCCCGTCGTGAAGGGCTGAACGTGGTGGCCGCGCAACCGCCGGTGACGATGTACACGGGCGGCTTCTGCCCCTACTGCGCCCGCGCGCGCGCGCTCCTCGAACGCAAGGGCGTCGAGTGGACCGAGATCGACGTCGAGGGCGATTCCTCCAAGCGCACCGAGATGATGGAACGCAGCGGCCGGCGCAGCGTGCCGCAGATCTTCATCGGCGAGATGCACGTCGGCGGTTCCGAAGAACTCCAGGAACTCGAGCGCAAGGGCGCGCTCGAGGCGCTGCTGAACCCGCCCCCCGCCTGAGGAGGCGCCCGGCGCGCTCCCTCGACCCAAGACTTCTACCGACAGGACATTCCCATGGCAGAGACCCCGACCCTCGGCGCGCCGAGCTCCGACCCGAACGCGACGGAGCTCGTGCTCCAGAACGTCTACCTCAAGGACGCTTCGTTCGAAGCGCCGAGCGGGCCGAACATCCCGATGGCCGAGTGGAACCCGCAGTTCGGGCTCAACATGAATACCGCGGGCTCGATTGTTGCCGACAACATGCACGAGGTGGTGCTCACGATCACGCTCGAGGCGAAGGTCGGCGAGCGCATCGCCTATCTCGTCGAGGTCAAGCAGGCGGGACTGTTCATGATCCGCAACTACCCGATCGACGACGCCCGGCGCATCGTCGGCGGCTTCTGCCCGGGCGTGCTGTTCCCGTACGCGCGCCAGGCGGTGTCCGAGCTCATCCTGCACGGCGGCTTCCCGCCGTTCCTGCTGCCGCCCGTCAACTTCGACGCGCTGTTCCAGCAGTCGATCGAGCAGGCCGGGCAGCAGCAACCGCCCGCGGTCAACTGAAGCCACGGCCGGACGCCCACGATGTCCGGCAACGAAGGCACCGCGGCCGATCCCGCGCCACTCGCCGTGCTCGGCGCGGGATCGTGGGGCACGGCGCTCGCGATCCAGTTCGCGCGCACCGGCCACCCGACGCTCCTCTGGGGTCGTGACCACCGCCAGATCGAGGCGATGGCCGAGGCGCGCTGCAACGCGCGCTACCTGCCGGGCGCCAGCTTCCCCGAATCCCTCGTGGTCGAAGCCGATCTCGGCCGCGCGCTGGCGCGCGCGCCGGATATCCTGCTCGCGGTGCCGAGCCACGCGTTCCGGTCGACCCTCGAGGCGTTGAAGCCGCTGATCGGTCGTGGCCAGCGCGTCGCGTGGGCGACCAAGGGCTTCGAACTCGGCAGTGGCCGGCTGCCGCACGAGGTCGCGCGCGAGGTGCTGGGGAGCCACGTGCCGATCGCGGTGCTGTCCGGGCCCACCTTCGCGGCCGAAGTCGGCCGCGGGCTGCCGACCGCTATGACGGTCGCATCCCCCGACGCCAGCTTCGCCGACAGCCTCGCCAAGACCCTCTCCGGGCAGAACTTTCGCGCCTACACCTCACCCGACATCGTCGGCGTCGAGGTGGGCGGTGCCGTGAAGAACGTGCTCGCGATCGGCACCGGCATTGCCGACGGCATGGGCTTCGGCGCGAACACGCGCATCGCGCTCATCACCCGCGGGCTCGCGGAGATGACCCGACTCGGTGTCGCACTCGGCGCGCGCCGCGAGACCTTCATGGGCCTCGCGGCGCTCGGCGACCTCGTGCTCACCTGCACGGACGACCAGTCGCGCAACCGGCGCTTCGGCCTCGCGATCGCCGCGGGCAGGTCCGCGACCGAAGCGCAGCGCCTGATCGGCCAGGTCGTGGAGGGCGTGCACGCCGCGCGCGCGGTGCGCACGGTCGCCGCGCGCGCCGCGATCGAGATGCCGATCGCCGAGGAGGTCTACGCGGTGCTGCACGAGGGCCGCGACGTGCGCGACGCGGTGCGGGCGCTGATGGGAAGGGAGCTTCGCCAGGAGTAGACGGATCATGAGCAGCGAGAAGGGGAATCCCTACGACGACGGGCTCGAGCGCAGGCCCGCGAACTTCACCGCGCTCACGCCGCTCGGCTTCCTCGAGCGCGCGGGCCGCGTCTACCCGCAGCGCCTCGCCGTCGTGCACGGACAGCGCCGCTTCAGCTGGGCCGAGACCTACGCGCGCTCGCGGCGACTCGCGAGCGCGCTCGCGCGCCGCGGCATCGGCCGCGGCGACACGGTCGCGGTGCTCCTTTCGAACACGCCGGAGATGTACGAGGCGCATTTCGGGGTGCCGATGGCGGGCGCAGTGCTCAACACCCTGAACACGCGCCTCGATGCCGAGTCGATCGCGTTCATGCTCGAGTTTGCCTGCGCCCGCGTGCTGGTGGTCGATCGCGAGTTCGCCGAGGTCGCGCGCCGCGCGCGTGCCGCGCTCAAGCGCGAGATCCTCGTCATCGACGTGTCCGATCCCGAGTATCTGGGCCCCGGCGAGCCGCTGGGCGGCCTCGACTACGAGGCCTTGCTGGCCGAGGGCGATGCGGGTTTCGAGTGGCTGCGACCGCTCGACGAGTGGGATGCGATCTCGCTCAACTACACCTCGGGTACCACCGGCGACCCCAAGGCCGTCGTCTATCACCACCGCGGCGCGTACCTCAATGCGCTCTGCAACCTGCTGACCTGGGGGATGCCACCGCACGCGACCTACCTGTGGACGCTGCCGATGTTCCACTGCAACGGCTGGTGCTTTCCGTGGAGCATCGCGGCCAATGCCGGCACCAACGTGTGCCTGCGCAAGGTCGACGCCGGGCGGATATTCGCGCTGATGCGCGAGCATCGCGTCACGCACTACGCGGGCGCACCGATCGTGCACTCGACGCTGCTCGGCGCTCCGCCCGAGTGGCGTGGCGGGATCACCCAGCAGGTGCACGCGATGGTTGCCGGCGCCGCGCCCCCGGAAAGCATGATCGAGGGCATGGAACGGATCGGCTTTGCGCTCACGCACGTGTACGGGCTCACCGAGACCTACGGCCCCGCGGCCGTTTGCGCGCGCCAGAGTGAATGGGACGCGCTCGAACTCGCGGAGCGCGCGGAACGCAACGGTCGCCAGGGCGTCGAGTACCTGTTGCAGGATGACATGGCGGTGCTCGATCCCGCGACACTCGAGCCCGTGCCCGCGGACGGCGTCACGATGGGCGAGATCATGTTCCGCGGCAACATCGTGATGAAGGGCTACCTCAGGAACCCGACCGCGACGGCGGCGGCGCTCGAGGGCGGCTGGTTCCACAGTGGCGACCTCGCGGTCCGGCACGCGGACGGCTACGCGAAGATCCGGGACCGCTCCAAGGACATCATCATCTCGGGCGGCGAGAACATTTCCTCACTCGAGGTCGAGGACGTGATCTGCCGCCATCCCGCGGTGTTCGCGGTCGCGGTTGTTGCGCGCCCGGACGAGCGCTGGGGCGAGACGCCGTGCGCTTTCATCGAGCTCAAGCAGGGCCATGCGGCGACGACGGCCGAGATCCGCGCGCACTGCGAGGAGCGGCTGGCGCGCTTCAAGCTGCCGAGGGCGATCGAGTTCGTGGCGCTGCCGCGCACCGCGACCGGCAAGGTGCAGAAGGACGTGCTGCGTGCGCGCGCGCGCGCGGGGCTTCAGTCCGGCGGATAGCGCCGCTGCACCAGGCGGCTCAGCCACTCCCCGAGCGTGAGCACGCCGACGATGCCGAGCGACCACGGCAGGGGCCCGGGCGGGAGGCCGCTCCGCCGCCACAACCATTCGAAGCTGCCGAGTCCGAGCGTGAGCAGCGCCGCGCCCGCCAGGTAGCTGCGCGGCCAGGCGAAGGCAAGGAGCCCGGCGCCCAGCAGCAGCGCGACGCCGTCGCAGGGGAACACACCGTTGGCTGCGCGCAGCACGAAGCCCGCATCGAGCAGCGCCTCGAACGCGACGCGGCTCACGAGCCATCCGGCCGCGAGGCGCACCAGCGCCATCACCCACGGCATCGCGCGGCGCCGCCACTCGAGCAGGTCGACGCCACCGTCGGTCTTCACGTGTGATCCTGCGCGGCGAAGCCGTTCTGGCGCCACGCCTCGTAGACGACGAGCGCGACCGAGTTCGAGAGGTTGACGCTGCGGTTGCCCGGTCGCATCGGAATGCTGAGCTGCGCGTCGGGCCCAAGCGCGGCGAGCACGGATGCGGGCAATCCCGTGGTTTCGCGGCCGAACAGGAAGCCATCGCCCGGCAGGAAGCGAGTGTCGCTGTAGCGCCGTGCGCTGCCGGTCTCGATCGCGAACAGGCGCCGGGGGCCGACGGCCCGGAGGCATGCCGCGAGGTCCGAGTAGTCGCGCACGCGCGCCATCTCGTGATAGTCGAGCCCGGCGCGCTTGATCTGCGCATCGTCGATGGAGAAACCGAGCGGATGGACGAGGCTCAGGTCGCAGCCCGTGTTCGCGCACAGGCGAATCACGTTGCCGGTGTTGGGCGGAATCTCGGGCTCGAGCAGGATGATGTGGAACATGCGACCGGCGATTGGGAACGGTTGGCTATAATCCCCCGATGGCCACCGTCCGAGAAGCCCTCCCCGCCGCACTCGCGTTCAAGTTCTGCGGGCTCGATTTTACCTCGCCGATCGTGCTCCTGTCGGGGTGCGTGGGCTTTGGCGAGGAATACACGCGCATCGAGGGTTTTTCCAACCGCGACTGCGGCGCCATCGTCCTCAAGGGCACGACCGGCAGGGCCCGCCTCGGCAATCCGCCGCACCGGGTCTACGAAACGCCGATGGGCATGCTGAACGCGATCGGCCTGCAGAACCCCGGGGCCAGCCACGTGGTCGACGGCATCCTGCCGACGCTCGACTTCGAGGAGACGCGTTTCATCGCCAACGTCTCCGGCTCGACGATCGACGAGTACGTCGAGGTCGTCAGGCGTTTCGACGACTCGCGCATCGATGCGATGGAAATCAACATCTCCTGCCCCAACGTCAAGGAAGGCGGCGTGCAGTTCGGCAACTACCCCGACATGAGCGCGCGCGTCGTCGCGGCGTGCCGCGCCGTGACCAAAAAGCCCCTCATTACCAAGCTCTCGCCGAACCAGACCGACATCCGCGAGAACGCGCGGATGTGCATCGAGGCCGGCAGTGACGGACTCGCGGTGATCAACACCGTCATGGGCATGGCGATCGACGCCGAATCGCGGCGGCCCATCATCGGCAACGTCCAGGGCGGGCTGTCGGGCCCCGCGATCAAGCCGATCGCGCTCCTCAAGGTTCACCAGGTCTACGACGTCGCGCGTCGCCACGGCGTACCGATCATCGGCCAGGGTGGCATCACGACCGCGACCGATGCGCTCGAGTTCCTGATCGCAGGCGCAAGCGCGGTCGGCGTTGGCACCGCGCTCTTCTACGACCCGTTGGTGTGTCGCAAGATCAACGCCGGGATTGCCACCTACCTCGCCGCCCACGGGCTGGGCTCAGTGAGCGAGCTCACCGGCACGCTCGACACCGGCCGCCCGGCCTCAGGCCACTGACGGCACGGTTGCGGTCGCGTGCGCGATCTGCGCGGACGGCGCCAGGTTCGCGAATTCGATGCCGCGCTCCTCGAATTCCGCGGCGAGCGTCAGGTTGACCGCCTGCTGCACGTTGAGGAACACCGTGTAGTCCGCGCTCATGACGACGTAGGCTGCCTCGAAGTCGATCGAGGTGTTCGAAAACCCGATGAGGTGCGCGCGCTCGAAGCGCGTCAGCTTCTGCGCCGTCACCGCGACCCGGATGAGATCCGGGATCGCCGCGAGCTCGGCCGCGCCTGTGCCGTGCGCGATGCCGATCCGAAACACCGAGCGGCGCGCCTCGAGGCGGCCGTAGTTGCGGATGCGCGCCTTCACGAGCTCGGCGTTGGCAAGCACGATCTGCTCGCCGGTCACGCTGCGCAGTCGCGTGCTGCGGATGCCGATCGCCTCGACTGTGCCCGCGTAGCCGGTGTCGAGGGTCAGCGCATCGCCGACGCCGAAGGGCTTGTCGAGCGCGATCGAGAGCGAGGCGAGCAGGTCGCCGAGCACGTTCTGCACAGCGAGTGCGACCGCGATGCCGCCGATGCCGAGTCCCGTCAGCAGTGCCTTGACCTGGAAGCCCAGGTTATCGAGCGCGAGCAGCACCACCAGCGACCAGATCGCGACGCTGGTAACGAAGCGCACGATGGTGATCATCGTCTGCGAGTTCTTGTCGTCCGAGCGCGAGTAGTGCTGGTCGAGGTAGAAGCGCACCGCGACGTTGAGCCAGATGCCGAGCTGCAGCGCGACCGCGATCACGATGACCGCCGTCGTCGTCTGGTCGGCGCGCATGCCGAGGTCGAGGTACTTGGCGCCGACCAGCAGCGATACGGCGAACAGCGGCAGGATCTTGGTCGCGCCGACCAGCGTCAGCAGCAGGCGGACGCCCTGCGGCAGCTCCATTCCGGCGAAGCCGCGCGCGCGCTGCGTCAGCAGGCGCCTGAGGAACAGTAGTGCCGCGAAGGTGCCGAGCCCGATTGCGAGCGCCGCCAGCCAGTCGCGCAGCGGATTGCCCAGATACACGTCACCGAGCGCGAGGCCCGCGAACTTGAGCAGTCGGTCCATGGGCCGGGATTATAGGGGCGCGAGTTCCCGGCCGCTGTCAGGCGGCGTCGGGTTCGGCGGTGATGCCATCTCCGTCCATGCCGAGCTCGCGCATCTTGCGGGTCAGCGTGTTGCGGCCCCAGCCGAGCACCTTGGCCGCGTCCTGGCGGCGACCCTCGCAGCGCCCGAGCGCGACGCGGATCAGCGTTCGTTCGAACTCCGGCATCGCCGCATCGAGGAGCGGCGCCCCGCCCGACTCCGCGCGCTGGCGCGCCCAGGATTCGAGCGAGCGAACCCAGTCGTCCTGACCCTGGGAGCCGCGCGCGGGTCCGCCGAGCTCGGCCGGCACGTCCTCGGGACGGATCTCGCGGCCGGGAGCGGCGACCGTCAGGCGCCGGCACATGTTGACGAGCTGGCGGACGTTGCCCGGCCAGTCGCTCTCGATGAGCAGGCGTTCGGCCGCCGGCGTCAGCACCTTGGTCTCGGCGCCGAGCTCGCGCGCCGCGACGATCAGGTAATGGCGCAGCAGGTCCGGGATGTCCTCGCGGCGCGCGCGCAGCGGCGGCAGCGCGATCCGGATCACGTTGAGGCGATGCAGGAGGTCGTCGCGAAACTGACCCTCGAGCGCACGTGCCTCCAGGTCCTGGTGGGTCGCCGCGATCACGCGCACGTCGACGCGGATCGGCGTGCTGCCACCGACCCGGTAGTACTCGGCCTCGGCGAGCACGCGCAACAGTCGTGTCTGCAGCTCCTTCGACATGTCGCCGATCTCATCGAGGAACAGCGTGCCGCCGTCCGCCTGCTCGAAACGACCGCGCCGCAGCGTGTCGGCGCCGGTAAACGCACCCTTTTCGTGGCCGAAGAGCTCGGACTCGAGGAGCTCGGGCGTGAACGCCGAGGTATTGAGCGCGATGAAGGGCTTGGCGTTGCGCGGGCTGTGGCGGTGCAAGGCGTGCGCGACCAGCTCCTTGCCGGTGCCCGACTCGCCCGTGATCAGCACCGTCATGCTCGAGCGCGACAGCCGGCCGATCGCGCGGAACACCTCCTGCATGGCGGGCGCCTGGCCCAGCAGCTCGGGAATGCGCCCCGTCTCGAGGGCGGCCTCGGCGGAGGGCGTGGTCTGCTGCGCGGCGCGGCGCACGAGTGCGACCGCCTCGTCGATGTCGAAGGGCTTCGGCAGGTACTCGAAGGCGCCGCCCTGGTAGGCGGCGACCGCGGCGTCGAGGTCGGTGTGTGCCGTCATCACGATCACCGGCACCCGCGGATGGCTCGCCTGCACCTCGTCGAGCAGTTTGAGGCCGCTCCTTCCGGGCATGCGGATGTCGGTGATGAGGACGTCGGGCTCGGAGATGCCGAGCGCCTCGAGGACGCCGTTCGCCTGCTCGAAGGCGCGCGGCTTCATGCCGCTCGCCTTGAGCGCGCGCTCCAGGACCCAGCGGATCGAGGCGTCGTCGTCGACGAGCCACACATTGAGTGCATCAGCCATCGGAACCTTCCTCGAACGGAATGAGCATGGTGAACACCGTCCGGCCGGGACGGCTCTCGAACTCGATGAGCCCGCCGTGGCGGGTCACGAGTTCCTGGGCGACCGCAAGACCGAGGCCGTTGCCACCGGGACGGCTGGTCACGAGCGGGTAGAAAATCGTGTCGGCGATCTCGGGCGGCACGCCCGGGCCGTTGTCCTCGAACTGGATGCTGGCGACGGCCCGATAGCGGTTCGCGCCAATGGTCGCGTTGATGAGCGCACGGGTCCGCAGCATCAGGCGGCCGTTGTCGCCGATCGCCTGCACGGCGTTCTGGCCGATGTTGAGCATGGCCTGGATCATCTGGTCGCGGTCGACGTAGACGTCCGGCAGGCTCGGGTCGTAGTCGCGCATGATGACGACGCCGCCCGGCGCTTCGCTGCGCAGCAGCTGGTGCACGTGCTCGAGGAGCTCGTGCGGGTTGATCGTCGTCTTGTGCGGCAGGCCGCCGGGGCCGAGCAGGTTGTCGACGAGCTTCCGGAGGCGATCCGCCTCGCGGATGATCAGCTGCGTGTATTCCTTGAGCGGCTCCGCCGGCAGCTCGCGTTCGAGCAGCTGCGCCGCGCCGCGCAGGCCGCCGAGCGGATTCTTGATCTCGTGCGCGAGCTGGCGAACCATCAGGCGGTTGCCGCCGAGCTGGGTCAGGAGTGCCGTGTCGCGGTTGATGCGCTGCTGGCGCGTGGTGTCGGAGATCTCGAGCAGCACGCGCTCGCTGTCGAGCGGCGTCGCGGTGCAGTCGACGACGAACTGGCTGGTGCTGCGCGCGGTCGGCACGAGCTTGAGTTCCCGGTGCGCGATCGCATCGTTGCCCTCGCGCGCACGCGCGATGATCGTCTCGATCGGCACCGGATCGCGGATGAGCTCGGCGAGCGGGCGCCCGCGTGCGGGGTTGATGCCGACCGCGAGCAGCGTCTGCGCGGAGGCGTTGAGGTACTCGATCGTGCTACGCGAGTCGACTATCGCGACGCCGATCGCGAGCGAATCGAGCAGGCTCGCGAGGTCGAACTGGGGCCGGGTGAGGCGGGCCTCAAGCGCCACGGGGCGCTCCCGGCCGGTCCCGGCTCAGTGCTTCTTGGGTGGCGTCAGCAGCGGCCCGCGCGGCGGGTTCGCGATGACGGAATTCTGCCGCACGTAGAAGGTGACCCCGGCGGAGCTCAGCACCCCGCGCCCGCTCTCGTCGGTCACGTCCACCGCGAGCGTGTGCGTGCCGCGCTCGACGTCGAAGGACATCGTGAGGCTGCCGCCCGCTGGCTCCGGCTGTCGAGTTCCGTCGAGGACGAACCATACCTGGTGCCCGGGCGCGAGGCCGGGCTCTACGGACGCGGAGGCATCGATGTGCCCCCCGGCGTTGACGAAGGATTCGCCATCGTTGGGGCGCGTGACTTGGACGCGCGTGTACTTGGGAGCGGCAGTGGCCGCTGCGGGCTTACGGGCGGCAGCGCTTGAAACGGTCGTGCTGCCCTTGTACGTCTGGGCAGAGGCGATGTGCACCTGCTCGGCGCCGGGAGCCGGACGATCGGAGTAGTGCGTGATGCCGTCGGCGTCGACCCACTTGTAAAGAGTGGCGGACGCCCCGGCCTCGATGCCAAAGCCGCCGAGCGCGACCAGTGTGACGGTCGCCGAAAATCCGACGAGCAGCGAGCGAATCGAGCGCATGAACCGAGCATAGCCCTTCGCCTCCGGTGTGACAAAGCGCGACCCGCCCGGGAGTCCGGGCGCGGTCGCAGACCGAGCGCTGCGTCACAGAATTCGGGAGGTCCGGGCGGACACGGGGAATGCCCGCGCCGGACATCCGCGCTCAGCAGCTGAAATACATGTCGAATTCGATCGGGTGCGTCGTCATGCGCATGCGCGTGACTTCCTGCATCTTGAGTCCGATGTAGGCGTCGATGACGTCATCCGTGAACACTCCGCCCTTCTTCAGGAACTCGCGGTCCTTGTCGAGGCACTCGAGCGCCTGGTCGAGCGAGTGGCACACGGTCGGAATGTGCTTCGCCTCCTCGGGCTCGAGGTCGTACAGGTCCTTGTCTGCCGGGTCGCCCGGGTGGATCTTGTTCTGGATGCCGTCCAGGCCCGCCATCATCATCGCCGCGAACGCGAAGTACGGGTTCGCGCTCGAATCCGGGAAGCGCACCTCGATGCGACGCGCCTTCGGGCTCGACACCCAGGGCACCCGGATCGATGCCGAGCGATTGCGCGCGGAGTACGCGAGCATGACCGGGGCCTCGAAGCCAGGCACCAGGCGCTTGTAGCTGTTGGTGCCCGCGTTCGTGAACGCGTTCACCGCGCGCGCGTGCTTGATGATGCCGCCGATGTAGTAGAGGCAGGTCTCGGAAAGGCCCGCGTACTTGTCACCGGAGAAGATGTTCTTGCCGTCTTTGACCAGCGACTGGTGCACGTGCATGCCGCTGCCGTTGTCGCCGACGAGGGGCTTCGGCATGAAGGTCGCGGTCTTGCCGTAGCCCTGCGCGATGTTGAGGATCGCGTACTTGAGGATCTGCACCTCGTCGGCCTTTTTTACCAGCGTATTCGCGCCGACGCCGATCTCGCTCTGCCCGGCCGTCGCGACCTCGTGGTGATGCACCTCGACCACGAGACCCATTTCCTCGAGCGCGCCGCACATCGCCGCGCGGATGTCGTGGAACTGGTCAACCGGCGGCACCGGGAAGTAGCCGCCCTTGACGCCCGGGCGGTGACCGCGGTTGCCATCGTCGAGATCGATGCCGGAGTTCCACGCGCCCTGCACGGAGTTGATCGTGTGCCCGGCGGAGTGCATGTCGGCATGCCACTTCACGGTGTCGAAGATGAAGAATTCGTTCTCGGGGCCGAACAGCGCGGTGTCGGCGATGCCGGTGCTCTTGAGGTAGGCCTCGGCGCGCTTCGCGAGCGAGCGCGGATCGCGCTCGTAGCCCTGCATCGTCGCCGGCTCGATGATGTCGCAGCGCAGGTTAATCGTCGTTTCCTCGAAGAAGGGATCGAGGACGGCGGTCGAGGCGTCGGGCATCAGGATCATGTCCGACTCGTTGATGCCCTTCCAACCGGCGATGGAGGAGCCGTCAAACATCTTGCCGTCGACGAAGAATTCCTCGGTGACGAACACCGACGGGATCGTGACGTGCTGTTCCTTGCCGCGGGTATCGGTGAAGCGCAGGTCTGCGTACTTCGCCTCTTTGTCTTTGATCATTTTCACAACATCGGCCGGCTTCATCGCAAACCTCCAGGTAACGGGCGTGAGCTGAATGGCGGGCCGGCCGGGGACCGGCACCGCAGGGCTGCCAAGCAGTGGATTGAGGGCTAAGATTTGCACGAATCGTGCCCTTGCACCACTTCGACGCAGAATCAGGAGGTTACGGCGCCCCAGGCGTCTGGACGCAGGAAATGCGCGCCATAACAGTGCAAAGTGACGTAAATTCGCACTGAAACAGTGCGGTTTCGACGATGGCGGCCAGAACGGCCAACCCGGATCAGGGCGCGGGGACCGCCGGGAAGAGTACCCGCAGGCGCTTCTTATCGAGCTTTCCGGTCGCGCCGAGGGGCATCTCCTCGACGAAGACGACACCGTCGGGCATCCACCAGCGGGCGATCTTGCCCTCCAGGAACCCGAGGAACTCGGCCGCCGTCGCGCTCTCGCCGGGGCGCAGCTTCACGACCAGCAGCGGCCGCTCGCGCCACTTGGGGTCGGGGACCGCGATCACCGCGGCAATCAGCGCCTTCGGATGTCCGGCCGCGATGTTCTCGATCTCGACCGAGCTGATCCATTCGCCGCCCGACTTGATCAGGTCCTTCGCGCGGTCGGTGATCTGCAGGTACCCGTACTCGTCGATCGTGCCGATGTCGCCGCTGTCGAAGTAGCCCTCGGCATCGACGGCGTCCTGCTCGGCGCGGAAGTAGCGCGCGATCACGCACGGGCCCTTCACCTTCACGTGTCCCGGTTGCCTGCCGTCGTGGGGCAGCGTGCGGCCCTCGTCGTCGGTGATCTTCATGTCGACCGACAGCGAGACGCGGCCCTGCTTCAGCTGCTGGGCGATCCGCTCTTTCTTCGGCAGGCGTGCGACCGCCGCGCTCTCGACGGCGCCCGTGCCGATCGGGCTCGTCTCGGTCATCCCCCAGGCGTGCAGCACGTGGACGCCGAGCTCGTCGAAGGCGCGCAGCAGCGCCTCCGGGCAGGCCGAGCCGCCGATCAGCACCTTCTTGAGGGTGGTGAGCTTCAGGTGCTTCGATGTCAGGTAGTCGAGCAGCAGTTGCCACACCGTCGGCACCGCGCACGAGATCGTGATGGCCTCGCCCTCGAGGAGCCCGTACACCGATTCGCCGTCGAGCTTCGGTCCTGGCAGCACGAGCTTCGTGCCGCTCATCGCGGTTGCGAACGGCACCCCCCAGGCGTTGGCATGGAACATCGGCACCACCATCAGCACCGCGTCACGCGCGGTGAGGCCGAGGTTTTCACCGATGTTCGCAAACAGCGTGTGCAGCATCTGCGAGCGGTGCGAGTAGAGGACGCCCTTCGGGTTCCCGGTCGTGCCCGAGGTGTAGCAGAGGCCCGCCGGCAGGTTCTCGTCGAAATCGCCCCAGGCGACATCGACCGGCTGCCCGTCGATGAATGCCTCGTAGCCGACCGCGGGCTTGCCGGCGATCGGCGGCGGCGCCTCGGCGCCGATCAGCACGATGCGCTCGACAGTCGGGCAGGAAGGCAGCAGGCGCTCGAGGATCGGCACGAACGCGGCATCGGCGATCACGATCCGGTCGCCCGCGTGGTTGATGATGAACCGCAGCTGCTCGTCGAAGAGCCGCGGATTCAGCGTGTGGCAGATCGAGCCGATCGCCGCGATCCCGAACCAGGCCTCGACGTGTTCCGCGCCGTTCATCGCGAGCGTCGCGATGCGATCACCCTGGACGACGCCGGCGGCGAGGAGCGCGGCCGACAGCTGGCGCGCACGTCGCTCGACCGTCGCGTAGTTGCTGCGCGTGGCGAGGCCGGCGGCGTTCCTGCTCACGATCTCGGTGCGCGGATGCCAGCGGCTCGCGTGCGTCAGCGGCTTGTCGACGGTGAGCGCCCAGGTCTGCATCAGGCGCAGGTCCGCGGCACTGTGCATTGGCTCGCTGATACATCCCCCTCGCACTTTGGGTGCGCGCACCCTCGTCACTACGATACCGGAACGGCGCGGGCCGGGGGCTCGGCTATAATTGCGAGGTCGCACATGCCGGGGTTGCCGGCCACACTCGCTCGAGGCAGCCCATGGCCCGCCCCCGGATCGGCGCACCGCCGCGCACCTTTCAGGATCTCATTTTCACGCTACAGCGCTACTGGGCGGAGCGCGGGTGCGTGCTCCTGCAGCCCTACGACATGGAGGTGGGCGCGGGCACCTTCCACACGGCGACGTTCCTCCGCGCCGTCGGACCCGAGCCCTGGAGCGCCGCCTACGTGCAGCCCTCGCGGCGGCCGACGGACGGCCGCTACGGCGAGAATCCGTTCCGCCTGCAGCACTACTTCCAGTTCCAGGTCGCGATCAAGCCCTCGCCCCCGGACTTCGTCGAGATGTACCTCGGCTCGCTCGCGGCGCTCGGCTTCGACTCGCAGACCCACGACATCCGCCTCGTCGAGGACAACTGGGAGTCGCCGACGCTCGGCGCCTGGGGACTCGGCTGGGAGATCTGGCTGAACGGCATGGAGGTCACGCAGTTCACCTACTTCCAGCAGGTCGGCGGACTCGACTGCCATCCGGTCATGGGCGAGATCACCTACGGGCTCGAGCGCCTCGCGATGTACCTGCAGGGCGTCGAGAGCGTGTTCGATCTGACCTGGGCCGATGGCCCCTTCGGCCGCGTCAGCTACGGGGACGTCTATCACCAGAACGAGGTCGAGCAGTCGAAATACAACTTCGAGCTCGCCGACACCGCCGAGCTGTTCCGGCAGTTCGACGCGCACGAGCGCGAGTGCCAGCGTGCGCTCGCCGCCGCGCTCGCGCTCCCGGCCTACGAGCGGATGCTCAAGACCTCGCACACCTTCAACCTCCTCGATGCCCGGCGCGCGATCTCGGTGACCGAGCGGCAGCGCTACATCCTGAGGGTGCGTACGCTCGCCCGCGGCGTTGCAGAGGCCTACCTCAAGAGCCGCGAGGCGCTCGGCTTCCCGATGTTGAATCGCGTCGTCGAGCATATCGACCCGCCGCTGCCGGAAGCGGCTGGCAGTGGCGCCGGGCGGCTCGCGTGAGTAGCCGCGATCTGCTCGTCGAGATCGGCACGGAGGAGTTGCCGCCGAAGTCCCTGCTCGCGCTGTCGGGCGCGTTCACCGACGGCGTCGTCGCCGCGCTCGCTGCGGCGGGGCTCAAGCACGGCAAAGTCGAGTCCTTCGCATCGCCAAGGCGCATCGCCTTCCTGATCCGGCGTGTCGCGGAACGCCAGCCCGACCAGGACGTGAAGCGCCGCGGGCCGCCGCTCAGCGCCGCTTTCGGCGCGGACGGCCAGCCGACGCGCGCCGGGCTCGCCTTTGCCGAGTCCTGCGGCACAACGCTCGCGGCCCTCGGGCGCGTGACCGAACCGAAGGGCGAGTTCCTGCACTACACCGGCGTCAAGGCCGGGGCCGCCACCGGGACGCTGCTGCTCGCGATGGTGAGCGACTCGCTCGCCCGCCTTCCGATCGCGAAGCGCATGCGCTGGGGAAACGGTACCGCGGAGTTCGTGCGGCCGGTGCACTGGGTGGTCCTGTTGTTTGGCGCGGACGTGGTTCCGGGCCAGATCCTCGGCATTACGACCGGGCGCCACACGCGCGGCCATCGCTTCATGGCGCCGAAGGAAATATCGCTCGCCAGCCCCGCGAGCTACGCGAAGCGGCTCGAGAGCGCGGGCAAGGTGCTCGCGAGCTTTGCGGCGCGGCGCGAAAAGATTCGCGCCGGAATAACGCAGCTCGCGACCGCCGCCGGCCTCGCGGTGATCGTGGGCGAGGCGCTGCTCGATGAGGTGACCGCGCTGGTCGAGTGGCCGGTACCGCTCGCGGGGCGTTTCGAGGAGCGTTTCCTCGCGCTTCCCGAGGAGGTTCTGATCGCCACGCTCGAGGATCACCAGCGCTACTTCCCGGTGCGCGCGTCAAACGGCCGACTGTCATCGATGTTTATTACCGTCGCCAACATCGAGAGCCGCGATCCCGATGTCGTGCGCATCGGCAACGAGCGTGTCGTGCGCCCGCGCCTCGCCGATGCCGTGTTCTTCTGGGACAGCGATCGCAAGCAGTCGCTCGCGGCGCGGCGCGAATCGCTGAAGAGCGTGACCTTCCAGGCGCAGCTCGGCTCCTACTTCCAGAAGAGCGAGCGCATCAAGGCGCTGACACAGGCGCTCGCGCCCGTGACGGGCGCCGATGCGGCGCTCGCGCTGCGCGCCGCGGAGCTCGCCAAGTGCGATCTGCTGACCGGTCTCGTCGGTGAGTTCCCGGAGCTGCAGGGGATCATGGGCGCGCACTACGCGCGCCACGACAGGGAGCCGACCGAGGTCGCAGCCGCGATGGCCGAGCAGTACCTGCCGCGCTTCGCGGGCGATGCGCTGCCCGCGGGTCGCGTCGGCAGCGCGCTCGCGCTCGCCGAGAAGCTCGACACGATCGTCGGCATCTTCGCGATCGGCCAGAAGCCGTCGGGCACGCGCGATCCCTTCGGGCTCAGGCGTGCGGCACTCGGCTTCCTGCGCATCGTGCTGGAGCAGCGCCTCGACATCGACCTGCCGGCGCTGATCGCGCTCGCGCTCGAGCAGGCGCGTGCCGACATCGCGACCGTCGCGGCGGCGCGCGCGACCAGTACGAATGCGCCTGCCGTGCTACCCGCGGCCGAGACCGTGCGGGCGGAGGTCTACGACTACATCCTCGAGCGCCTGCGCGCGCACCACCTCGAGAACAACGCGGGCACGAGCGTCGAGATGTTCGAGGCCGTGCTCGAGCGCCGCCCGGCCTCGCCGCTCGATTTCGAGGCGCGCCTCGGCGCGCTTGCCGGGTTCCTGCGCCTCGCCGATGCACCGGCGCTCGCCGGTGCCAACAAGCGCATCGCGAACATCCAGCGCAAGGCCGGTGGCATCGCCTCGGGGGCGATCCACCCCGAGCTCCTGAAGCTCCCTGAGGAAAAGGAACTCGCGCGCGCGCTCGCGGCGGTCGAGCCCGGCGTCAGGACGCTGCTCGCGCGGCGCGACTACACGGGCGCGCTGCGCGATCTGGCGCGCCTGCGCGGCGCGGTCGATGCGTTCTTCGACGGCGTGATGGTCATGGACGAGGACGCGGCCGTGCGCAGCAATCGCTTCGCGCTGCTCGGCGCCGTGCGCGCGCTGTTCCTCGAAGTGGCCGATTTCTCGCGCCTGCCGGGCTGAGGCTCCGGTCGCTAGGTCGGGATCGTCGCGCTCGCGGGCGGCGCCGGTGCCACCGGCGACGGCGGCGGCAGGCCCCGCTTGGCCGCCTCGCGCTCGGTGGCGCGCTGCTTGCGCGCGGCCGTCAGCCGCTTCGTGTCGATCGCCCGGATCTCCGTGATCAGGCACCGCTCGTGGTGCCCGACGAGGATCGACTCGAAATGACTGACGGTGTTGACCGTCGAGGTCACGCCGATCCGGTTGGTCCAGCCGAGGTCGGTGCAGGGCTGCGCCACCGTCACGAAGTACGCTTCCCACGGGGTCGGCCAGAGCACGACCTGGTACGGGCCGACGGGCTCCCAGCTGTACAGGTGCCAGAAATGGAAGCTGTCGATCGGGGGCCCTGCGAAGGGCAGGTACTCGTCCATCGGCGCGTTCGCCGGGCGCTGGGCCGCGCAACCGGCGAGGAGCACGGCGACGGCAAGGACCCGAAGGGTGTTTTTCATGCGCATGGCTCCACGGTCGACACTCCCCCGGCAATCAACGGCAGGCGTGCGAACCGGTTGACTCGATTGCCTTAAACTCTGCCCCGCATGCAGTGGCTCCGCTCGCTCGCCTTCACCAGCTTCCTATTCCTGACGACGTTCGTCTATTCGTTCGGCGTCGTGGGAGCGTTTTGGCTGCCCTACCCCCGCCGCTACGCGATTGCGCGGCGGTGGGCGCAGCTGCAGCTCGACGCCGCGAGCTTCTTCTGCGGGCTCGGCTACACGGTCGAGGGGCTCGAAAACATCCCCCCGGGCGGGCACGTGTCGATGTGGAAGCACTCCTCCGCATGGGAAACGATTGCCCAGATGGTCATCTTTCCGCCCCAGGCTTGGGTGCTGAAGCGCGAAATCCTCTGGATACCGATCATCGGGTGGGCAACCTGGCTCATGGTGCCGATCGCAATCGACCGCAGCGCAGGGACGGGTGCGGTCAAGGACGTCGTCAACCAGGGGCGCCGATTCCTCGAGCAGGGGCGCGGTGTGCTGATCTTCCCCGAGGGCACGCGCGTCGCACCCGGGCAGACCAAGCGCTACGGCATCAGTGGCGCACTCCTCGCCGTCGAGGCCGGGCGCAAGATCATCCCGGTCGCGCACGACGCCGGGCGCTATTGGGGCCGGCGCGGGCTCCTCAAGAAGCGCGGCACGATCCGCGTGGTCATCGGCCCGCCGATCGACTCGGCCGGCCAGGATCCGCGCGCGCTGCTCGAGGCGACGCGCGCGTGGATCGACGGCAAGGTGACCGAGCTCGACGGCTAGGCCCGCGTCACGCTCGGGCTTGCCGGGTGCTGGCGGCGGTCTGGCCGAACAGGATCTTGCGGGCCTCCTCCGTCATCGGCGCATTCGCGTTGCGAAGCCCCTCCCCGGCTGCGTACGCACGAACGGTTCCCGGGCGCGCTGCGACCGCATTGAACCAGCGTTCGAGGTTCGGGAAGTCGCTCAGCACCTGGCTCTGGGCCTGCCACGGCACGATCCACGGGTAGATCGCCATGTCGGCGATCGAGTAGTCCTCGCCCGCCACGAACGCGCGACCCTCGAGGCGCCGGTCGAGCACGCCGTACAGGCGGTTGGTCTCGCGCACGTAGCGGTCGATCGCGTAGGGAAGCTTTTCGGTCGCGTAGCGATTGAAATGGTGGTTCTGGCCGGCCATGGGACCCAGGCCCGCGACTTGCCAGAAGAGCCACTCGAGCACGACCGCGCGCTCGCGCGGGCTGCTCGGCAGGAACTCGCCGGTCTTCTCGCCTAGGTAGGTCAGGATCGCGCCCGACTCGAACACCGAGATCGGCTCGCCGCCGCCGGCGGGCGCGTGGTCGGTGATGGCGGGCATGCGGTTGTTCGGGCTGATCGCGAGGAAGCCGGGCTTGAACTGCTCGCCAGTGCCGATGTTGACCGGCGTGATGCGGTACGGCGTGGCGGTTTCCTCGAGGAACATCGTGATCTTGCGGCCGTTCGGGGTCGGCCAGTAGAAGACTTCAATCATGGCAGCGAGCCTCGGGAATTCTGATCATGGGGAACGGTAGCGCAGCGCCGGGGCGCCCGCGACTAACCGTCCGGAATGGCCCGATCGGGGACGGTGATGGGCGTTCGCCCTGCGCGAATGTGCGAAACCGGCTTGACGTTGGCGTCTGGGCCGATAGCTGAGATCGACTCGCGATTGAACGCGCTAGCAGGTCGAGTGAAACAGGCCGCCGACCGGAAGGCCTTTGACAGCGAGCTCGTTGTAGGTTTTCGCCGCCTCGCGCGTCTCGAGCACGTGGACCGTGACGTTCTCAGCCTTGAGATGCGCCAGCGTCTCGGGCGAGGTCTGCAACACCAGGTGCATGCCCCGAGACAGGATGACGATCTCGCTGCCGTGCTCGAGTAGTTCGGCCACGTCCGCAACCTGGATTCCCGGCACGTGGTGCGTGTTGGTCTCGGTCCAGTCCCACCGCCGTCCACCGCCAGGCCACAGCTTCACGTCCGACTTGTCGCCGAGCTTCTCGACGCGGATCAGCCCCCACTGCACGTGCTCAATCGCTGGCGAGCGTTGGTCGGTCATCGCTCCCCCTTTCCTCCGGCCGCCCGCTTTGCGTCGGAGATCCGCGCGCGCTCGGGAGCCGGGACCGGCGTCCGGGCCACGCCCGGCCTACACGTCGAGGTTCGCGACCGCGAGCGCGTTGCGCTCGATGAATTCGCGCCGGGGCTCGACCTGGTCGCCCATCAGCGTCGTGAACAGGTCATCGGCCGCCACCGCATCGTCGATGCGGACCTGGATCAGGCGGCGGGTCGCGGGATTGATGGTCGTGTCCCAGAGCTGCGCCGGGTTCATCTCGCCGAGACCCTTGTAGCGCTGGATGGTCTGGCCCTTCTTGGCCTGCTCCATCAGCCACGCCATCGCGTCCTTGAAGCTCCCGACCTCGATGCGGTCCTCGCCCTTCGTGACCGAGCAGCCGATGCCGATCAGCCCGTCGAGTCCGCGCACCAGCTCGGCGATGCGCCGGTACTCCGCCGAGTCGAAGAACTCGCGCTGCAGGTGCTTCTCGGTCGTGAGGCCGTGCTCGGTGCGGAAGATGTTGAAGCGCACCGGCGCCCCGCCCGCGTTCACCTGCAGCTCAACACGATAGCTGCGCGCCTTGCTCGCCTCGGCGTTGAGCGCGACTTCGAGTCCGCGCGCCCACTCCGTGAGGAGTGTCGAATTGTTGAGATCCTCGTGCCGCACGACGGCCAGGTTGAGGAGTTGCTCGAGAACACGCTGGTCGTAACGGCGCGACCAGCGCGAAATGATCGACTGCACGTCGACGTATTGCCTCGCGAGGACCTCGAGCGCCGCGCCGTCTATGGTGCGCGCGACGCCGTTCGGGCCCGCGTGCAGCGCAGCGTCGTCGAGTGCGTTCTTGAGAAGCACCGTGTTGAGCTCGATGTCGTCCTTCACGTACATCTCGCTCTTGCCGCGTTTGACCTTGTAGAGCGGTGGCTGCGCGATGTAGATGTGGCCGCGCTCGATCAGGATCGGCATTTGCCGGTAGAAGAAAGTAAGCAGCAGCGTGCGTATGTGGCTTCCGTCGACGTCGGCGTCAGTCATCAGGATCACGCGGTGATAGCGCAGCTTTTCGACGTCGAATTCATTTCGGCCGATGCCACAGCCGAGTGCGGTGATCAGCGTTCCGACTTCGACGCTCGACAGCATCTTGTCAAAGCGTGCCTTTTCAACATTCAGGATCTTGCCTTTGAGGGGCAACACCGCCTGCGTCCGCCGGTCACGACCTTGCTTCGCCGAGCCGCCGGCCGAGTCGCCCTCGACGAGAAACATTTCGCACAGCGCAGGATCCTTCTCCTGGCAGTCGGCCAGCTTCCCGGGAAGGCCCGCGATGTCGAGTACCCCCTTGCGGCGCGTCATCTCGCGCGCTTTGCGCGCGGCCTCGCGCGCGCGCGCGGCATCGATGATCTTCGCGACGATTGCCTTGGCTTCGGCCGGCTTCTCGAGGAGAAACGCTTCGAGCTTGTCCGCGACTGCGCTCTCGACGATGCCGCGCACCTCGGAGGAGACGAGCTTGTCCTTCGTCTGCGAGGAAAACTTGGGGTCCGGCATCTTTACCGACAGGATGGCGGTCAAGCCTTCGCGCGAGTCATCGCCCGTCATCTCGATTTTTTCGCGCTTCGCGGCGCTGTCGATGTAGTCGGAGAGCTTGCGCGTGAGCGCTGCGCGAAATCCCTGCAGGTGCGTGCCGCCGTCCTTCTGCGGAATGTTGTTCGTGTAGCAGAACATCGATTCGGCGTAGGAATCGTTCCATTGCGCGGCGACTTCGACCGTGATCGGGCCGTGCGACTCGCGGAAATAGAACACCGTCTCGTGGATCGCGGTCTTGCCGCGATTCAAATGCTTCACGAACGCGCCGATGCCGCCCTCGTACTGGAACACGTCGCGCTTCTCGTCGCGCTCGTCGATGAGCTCAATACGTACGCCGGAATTCAGGAATGAGAGTTCGCGTAAACGCCGCGCGAGGATTTCGTACTGGAAATTGATGTTTGTGAACGTCTCCGCGCTCGGCTTGAACCGAAGCGTCGTGCCGCGCTCCAGGGTCGGCCCGACGATCTTGAGGGGCTCCTGGGGCTCGCCGTGGCGGTATTCCTGGCGGTGCTGCTGCCCGTCGCGCGAGATCGTCAGGGTCAGGTGCTCGGAAAGGGCGTTTACGACGGACACCCCGACCCCGTGGAGGCCTCCGGAGACCTTGTAGGAGCTGTCGTCGAACTTCCCGCCCGAGTGGAGGACGGTCATGATGACTTCGACGGCGGAGACGCCCTCCTCGGGGTGGATATCCACAGGTATTCCACGGCCGTTATCGGTCACGGTGACGGATTCGTCGGCGTGGACGGTGACGACGATTCGGTCGCAATGACCCGCCAGCGCCTCGTCAATTGCGTTGTCGACGACCTCGAAAACCATGTGGTGGAGGCCGGTCCCGTCATCGGTGTCGCCGATGTACATTCCGGGACGTTTTCGGACCGCGTCGAGACCCTTCAAGACCTTGATTTTGCTCGAATCGTAGACGTCGTTGTCGGACATGAAGGGCCCTTGCCAAAACGTGTCGAAATTATAGCATTCAAGGGCTTAGCGCGCTGTTCCCACGTGCGCTTGGAAGCGCCCTCCCCGCTTGGGTTTGGAATGCTGCGGCCGTCGGCGCGCGATCAATGAATTCCTCGAGGCTTTCCGAAAATCCGAGGCGTCCTACACGGGATATCCACAGATTCGCACGGCGCGCGAATCGGGCTAGGGGGCCCTTCGGATTCCACCCTGTTCCACGTGGAACAACGCACCCGGGGCACCGAGCCCGGGCAGGTCGGGCCGCAACGCCGTGACGAACAGCTGCACCGGCAGCGAGCGCACGACGTCTAGCAGGCGGCCGAGGCTGTCGGCGTCCAGTTCGGCGGCGGGATCGTCGAGCAAGAGCGCACTACGGCCGGGATGGCGCGACTCCTGGACCGCCAGTTGTGCCAGCGTCAGCGCCGCCGCCAGAAGCTTCTGCTGGCCCCGCGACACCCGTTCCTTCGCCAGGTGCCCCTCGACCCGGACGGACACGTCGGCGCGGTGCGGCCCGACCTGGGTCGCGCCGTACCGGCGGTCGCGCTCGAAGCTCTTCTCCAGGGCGACCTCGAGCGATTCGTCCGCGCCCCAGCCCGTCAGGTGGCCGACCGTCACGTCGGCACCGAGCAGCCGGCGGCCGAGGTCCTTAAGCACCGGAGTCAGGATCCCGAGGTATTCCTGCCGGATCCGGCTCAGGCGCTCGCCGGCGGCGATCAGCTCGGGATCCCAGATGCGGGCGCCCGGGGCGACGATTCCGGGCTTCAGGGCCGCGTTGCGCTGCCTGAGGGCCCGGTGATACCGCTGCCACGTGTCCATGAAGGACGGTTCCACGTGGAACACACCCCAGTCCAGGAAGCGCCGGCGCCGGTGGGGACCGTCTTCCAGCAACTTGTGGATCTCGGGATCGATGATCAGCGGCGGAAAATGGGTGGCAAGCTCCGCAGCGCCCGCCGCCGGCTGCCCGCCGATCCGGATGTCGGCGGACTGGCGTGTGCCCCCAACGCCTAGAACCGTCGTCAGGCCGCCCTGCTCAACCCAGCCGACCACCCGGAACCCCGCCTCCCCTTGCCTGACCAGCTTCGAGAAGCCCCGCGTCCGGAACGAACGGCCGCGACCGAGCAGAAAGAGCGCCTCGAGGAGGCTCGTCTTTCCCGACGCGTTCGGTCCTACGAAGAGGTTGTAGTGCGGGTCGAGCGCAAGCTCGACCTGCGCAAGGCAGCGAAACTGGTCGACTGCGAGTCGAGCGAGTGGCATGCCCTCGGCTAGAGGCGCATCGGCATCACGACGTAGCGGCTCGCGCCGCCGCCGGGTGCGCGCACGAGGCAGCTGCTGTTGGAGTCCGTGAGTCCGAGCTCAACTTCTGCTCCGTCGATCGCCGCGAGCGCGTCGAGCAGGTAATTGACGTTGAAACCGACCTTGAACTCCTCGCCCTGGTAGACGACTTCGACTTCGTCCTCGGCCTCCTCCTGCTCCGGGTTGTGAGCCGTCAGCGCCAGGAGGTTCTGCTTGAGCGCGAGGCGGATGCCCCGGTACTTCTCGTTCGAGAGGATGGCCGTGCGCTGGAGCGCGCGCCGGAGAGCTTCGCGGTCGGCCTTCACGATCCGCCCGGGATTTGCGGGTATCACGCGGCCATATTCGGGGAAACGGCCGTCAATTAGCTTGGAAGTGAAGCGAATGTCGCCTAACGTGATCCGAATGTGGTTGCTGCCGACCTGGACGGCCACCGAGGCTTCCGCACCGAGCAGTCGTTGCAGCTCCAGCACGCCTTTTCGAGGCACGATCACCTGCTGGGTGCCCGATTTCGTGGCCAGCTCCATTTCGCACATTGCTAGACGATGGCCGTCAGTCGCGACCGTTCGAAGCATTTTACCGTCAGACTCCAGCAACATGCCGTTCAGGTAATAACGGACATCCTGCTGCGCCATCGAAAAATGGGTCTTATCGATCAGGCGCTTCAGCGCCGGCTGTTCGACCTCGAAGGAGAGCTGCGGGTTGATCTCCTCGATCGACGGGAAATCCGCGGCCGGCAGCGTCGTCAGCGTAAAGCGGGCCTTGCCCGCCTTGATCGAGGCCTTGTCGCCCTCGAGAGAGAACACGACGGCGACCTTGTCCGGAAGCGCCCGCACGATGTCGAGGAACTTGCGTCCCGGGACCGTCACCTCCCCCGCGTGCTGGACCGTGACTTCCGCGCCGGCAACGAGCTCGACCTCGAGGTCGGTCGCGGTGATGGCGAGCCGCCCGTTCTTGGCGGACAGGAGCACGTTCGCCAGGATCGGCATTGTCTGCCGTCGCTCCACCACCCCGATCACTGCCTGCAAGGGCTCGAGGATCTTTTCGCGCTCGCTCGTGAATTTCATCGCATCACCTTGGGTATCGCGCCGCCTCTTCGGGGCTCGCTCTGTTCCTAATATTCTTGGTTGAGTATCTAGGAATACAGATAGCTGCTGTAGCAGCTAGTGATCGCGTATTCACTGGATAACTCCGAAAACCCGAGTGCCTGTCGCCGTTTGCGGCGATGACAGGTCTCTGGATAGATCGACTTAAGGCATCGCGCAGGCTGTGGGACTCGTGTGGATATCTTGCCACGGTTTGCGTCCCGCGCAGCGCTCCACAGCTTGTCCACATCAGTTAGTCAGTGTTCTCAACAGGTTTGAGAAATCCTCGGCCATGCGCCGCTCCACCTCGCGCAATTCCTTGATCCGCTTGCAGGCGTGCAGCACCGTCGTGTGATCGCGGCCGCCAAAGGCGTCCCCGATCTCGGGCAAGGAATGGTTGGTGAGCTCCTTGGCAAGCGCCATCGCCATCTGGCGCGGCCGCGCGATCGAACGGCTGCGTCGCTTCGAGAGCAGGTCCGCGACGCGAATCTTGTAGTACTCGGCAACGGTCTTCTGGATGTTCTCGATGGTGACCAGCTTTTCCTGCAGCGCCAGCAGATCGCGAAGCGCTTCCTTCGCAAAATCGAGCGTGATCGGCCGGCCCGTGAATTCAGCGTTGGCCGCGACGCGCCTGAGCGCGCCCTCGAGTTCGCGGACGTTCGAGCGGATGCGCTTGGCGATGAAAAAGGCTACTTCTTCCGGCAATTCCACGCGTGCGCTGTACGCCTTTGACATCAGGATCGCCACACAGGTCTCGAGCTCCGGCGGATCGATCGAGACCGTGAGTCCCCAGCCGAAGCGCGACTTCAGTCGCTCCTCGAGGCCGGTGACTTCCTTCGGGTAACGGTCGCAGGTGAGGATTACCTGCTGCTGGCCTTCCAGAAGCGTGTTGAAGGTGTGGAAGAACTCCTCCTGCGAGCGCTCCTTGCCGGCGAAGAACTGGATGTCGTCGATCAATAGCGCATCGAGCGTGCGGTACGCCTGCTTGAAGTCGCCGATGGTGTTGTGCTGCAGCGCGCGCACCATGTCGCTGACGAAGCGCTCTGAGTGCACGTACGCGACGCGCGCCTGCGGCCGCTTCTCGCGCATCGCGTTGGCGACCGCGTGCATCAGGTGTGTCTTCCCCAGACCGACGCCGCCATACAGAAACAGCGGGTTGTAGGCGCGGCCCGGATTGTCGGCGACCTGGCGCGCCGCGGCCTTCGCCAGCTGGTTGCTTTTGCCCTCGACGAAACTGTCGAAGGTGAACTCCGGATTGTCGCGCGCGCCGATCACGAGCGGCTCGAGGCGCGCGGTGCGCGCGGCGCCGCTGAACGCCGGCCGCGGTACCGGCTCGCTGACGGTTGCAGCCGGACTGGCCGCGACCGCGACCGGTCGGGTGCCGACCTCGATCACGATCTGGGGCAGTGTGCGGCCGCTGCCGTTAATCGCGATGCCGAGCAGCTCGCCGATGCGCTCGAGCAGGTTCTGCCGGACCCAATCGACCACGAACCGGTTCGGCGCCAGCAGCCGGATGACCTCGCCATCATCGACCGCCTGCAACGGCCGCACCCAGACGTTGAACAGCTGCTCGGGCACTTCG
>JANXZZ010000008.1 GCA_025355245.1 Pseudomonadota bacterium
CCAGGGTGCCGTCCAGCTGCCACTCGACGTCAGTCCTTCCTTCTACAGCTACCGCGGACAGCAGGTGCCGCGCGTCAGCGGATCCGCTGGACGAGGCGTCGACGGCACGGTGTATGTCGGCCTCGTAAACGTCGATCCGCAGCAAAGCGTGGCGCTCGACGTGGCGCTCGATGGGTTGAAGCCTACGTCTGTGTCGGGCAGCGTACTGACCGGCGCGCTGATGGACGTCCACAACACGTTTGAGTCGCCGCATGCGCTGGAGCCGGCGAAGTTCAGCGGCGGCAGCCTCAATCGGGGGCATCTCGCGGTGACGCTGCCGGCGAAATCTCTGGTCGTGCTCGCGGTGCGTTGAGGCGATCGACCGCATTGGCGAGGACGTTGGCAGCGCGGCTCGCGCCTTCCCCAGGGACTTCCAGGGGCGTCCATGCGCGGAGACAGGCGCCATCAAATACGTGGCCATCCAATCGGTTCGGTCGGGCGCGGCGGCAAGCGCCGCCGGAGCGGTGGCCTGCGCTCTGGTAACTAGCGCCTCGCCGCTACTCGGCGCACTTCCTCGGGCACCGCGCCGGCGAAGATTTCGTGACGCGCGCGGCCTACGCGATCGTACACGTTGTTGCCGGTTACTCCATGCACGGCGGGGTCCGAACCGGTGGCAATTGTTGAGTGCCCGACCGCGGTATTCGATTGGAGCATACTGAGCCGCGCCTCGTCGAACCACGCACCGCGCCTTCGCAGCGCGATGAGCGTAGGCATGAGCGCGGCGTATCGATCGAAGTAGTCGCGGCGCATGCCGTCGAGAACGATCAACATGACTGCTCGCGGTCGAGCCATGCCCGTCTTCAGGACCGGCAGTACGCGGCCCGTCGACGCGGGCGGCATATGCACGCCGAGCGCAGCTGCGAGTGTTGGTGCCACGTCTTGCTGCGCGGCGGGCACGGAATACCTTCCGGCCCGGACCGCCGGCCCTACAAATATAAGCGGGATCGCGACGTCATACGTCCACGGCGAGCCGCGCACGAACGGGACATCTTGGTCAGGCGGCGTAATGAAGTCGCCTTCACGTGGCACGATCAGGAGCTGGCCCGTGCGTCCCGGAAAATAGGACCGGCAAACATCTCGAGGAAGCGCTGTCGTATTGCTTAATCGCGGTCCCGCGGCGTTTCGCGCGTGCCCGGCGCCTCGGCGGCCGATACCTGTCCGTCGTGCTGCCCAACCGTGGAGCAGGCGATCACGAGGAGGGCTGCGCGACGGGCGGGCCGCCTGGCGGCGACGATCAGCATTTGTCGCGTCGGCATGCCGTCTGCTCCCGTGTTCGGCCGCCTAATGGCGTATCTGCATTCGTGACGCGATGGGCACTATCGTCACAGGATGCTTCGGCTGAACGGCCCGGTTAGGCGCTCAATTACGATATGCCGTGTCGTTCACGGTCCGCCCCATCCACCATCAGACGTCTGGCATGCGATTCCGCGAGCCTGTTCCAGCCGGCCGTCTTGCGGTCGGGTAGCGGGGCGCCCGCCCTGCAGGCGCGTTCGGCGCTGGCCGATGACGCCCTTCCTCTGCCCCGGCGTCACGTTCCGTCGCAAGGCCCCGTCGCGGGATCTCGAGCGTCGTATTGGCCACAGTCGCCGCCGTGGCTGCAGCTAGACTATCGGCTCCTCGGGGTACGGCCGGAACTTCGCGCGCCAAACGGACTGGGTGCGGCCAATCCAAGGAGTTCCAGGCCGGGTGGGCCGCCGACGCACCCGCGAGAGCAAGTGAGCGGATCCGCGCCCACGTCGGCGCGAAGTCGACGCCAAAGCGGCGGCCGCGACGGCGAAGGAGTTCTTGCCGAGCCGCGCGTTGACCGCGGCTCTTCCCGTCGATTGCGCCGGTGCGGCTAGAAGCGCGACCCGACGATGAACTTAAGCGTCCATCCTTCGGACTCGCGGTTGAGCCCACGACCGAGACCGACATTGAGGTCGATCTTGCCAAGGTCCTGGTCGAGAGCAGCGTAGAGAATCTTGCTGCCTGCGCCGGGCGGCGGCAGGTCACCGAGCGGCCCGACATCGTTGTAGGACTCGACGCCGAGTTGAGTCCGCGGGCCGACCGACCGGGCGACCTTGAAATCGACGTTCAGCGTCGCGGGCCCGCCGTGTGCGCTGAGACTCCAATCGAGGTTAGGGTTGAGCGCGAAAATCCACGCTCCGCGTCGGACGCCGAGGATGGTCTTCAGTTCCACGTTCCACGGAGTCACCGAAACGCGTCGATCGGTGTCGCCGATCTCGAGGTTGGCGCCCCAGAAGAACCCGCTAGTGGCGTCGTGCTGCGCGATGTACTTGATACGGACCTTCGCGCCGTTAGCACGCGCGTCGCCGTCCGCGGGCTTGCTAGTCAGCAGGTAGATACCGAGCTCGATTGTCGGCGCAAGGCCGTAGTAGAACTCCGGAGTCAACCGGTAGCGGTGCCCGGCCGTCTGGTCGCCGACAGCATTCCCGCCTGAAAACACGAAATTGTTGTGCACATCGAGCCCGAAGTGACCGGGCGCCGTCATGTCATCGACGTATACCTGAATTTCCTCGGGAGCCGCGGCGCATGTCCCGGAATACGTGCCGGCGGCGATCAACAGCCAGCGGGCGAGTCGCGCTCTCGCCCGTGCCCTCACGCCGGGCCGCGCAGCTCGGCCCGTCACGCGCGCGCCATCGCGCCGATTGGGGCTGGCGAGGCGGGCGATGCCTTACCCATTACCAGGCCGCCCGAGGCACACGCTCGCGTCGTGCCAGAGCTCCTTCACGAGCGAATCCGCGGCTCGGACCGCGGTGATCCGGCCGACGCCGGTGCCGGCGTACAGGCAGCAGTCCAGGACGTCGCCGTCGAGTCTCGAATGGGGCGGCATATCGTCGTAGCGACGAACGACGTCGCCTCGCTGGCCGCGTGCCACGACGTCAGCTTCTCCCGGGCGGCGACCCGACGGCGGGCACCCTGCGGATTCCCAGTTCTGCAACGTCGAATTGCGCAACACGCGATGCGCGGCGTAGGGCCAGCCACCATCGAAGCAGGCGGTGAGCACCGTCGCGTCGGAGTCTGCCGCCACCAGGGCCGCCTTGTACGCTGGATGCGCATGGCTCTCCATACTCGCGACGAAGCGGGTGCCGAGCATCGCGGCGCTGGCTCCAAGGCGTATGACCTCGGCGATGTCCGCGCCGTCCGCGAGCCCACCCGCTGCAACGATCGGTACGGCCCCGGCCTTCGCGACGACGGCGGGCAGCAGAATGCGAAGTGGCGTCGACGACTGGACGTGTCCGCCGGCCTCGACGCCCTGACAGATGATGAAGTCGCAGCCCTCGTCAAGCGCCCTGTGCGCCCCATCCACCGTGCCGACCTGGACGCCGACGGCGGCGCCCGCCGAGTGCACGCTCTTGACGAGCGGGCCGGGCAATCCCCACGAGAACGTTACGATCGGGACTCCCGCATCGAGTGCCGCCGAGAGCGCGATTGGCTCGAACGCCAGAACAAAATTGGCGACGAACGGCGCGTTCGTCAGCGCCTTCACGGCGCCGACCTGCCGGGCCGCGCTGGCGGCGTCGGTCCAGGTGAGCGCAAGCGACCCGATGCCACCGGCACGTGAGACCGCCACCACGAGGTCGACGGACGCGAGGCTGCCGATCGGTGCCTGCAGGATGGGTCGGTCGACCGCGAGGCAATCGCCAGCGGGATCGCGACGCGTTACCTCCGGGCGCCCGCTGAGCGAACGGTTCACGAGCGGGACGCGACGGCCAACGCCTGCAAGCGTAGCGTGCGCTTGCTCCACCAAATGATGAGACCGGACAGCGACATCTCGAGCAGAACGATTCCAAGCGCGAGCACGATCCAGCGAGTCACCGTGCCCGCAAGCTCGCCGCTGTGGATCGGATAGGTCGCGCGCAGGATCTTCGCTCCGCCGCTGTCGGTGTACGGATTGTCCACGAATCGCAGGTCGCCGCTACGATCGTCGAGGTAGTAGGTGATCGGGCCGATGCCACTGTATTCCTCGCGACCAGTGCGCGAGAACATGACGCCGTACATCGACCGCTCGGGCACGTAGGAGGCCTTGGCGGCCGGCCAGGCGAGGTGATCCTCGCGTGCCCGGGCACCGGCGAGTTCGAGCGCGTCGGCGAAACCGATTCCCGGTGCGTGACCATCGCCGGGCGGCGCCTGCTCGTCGAAAGGCGTACCGGCAGGTGGCGATATCGCCGTGACGATCGGCTCGAACGCCTCGTAGTAGAGGCCGATTGCGAACGATGAATACGCGAACACGAGCGTGAGGACGAGGACCCAGAGTCCGCTCGCCCGGTGCAGGCGCAGCAGGAAACGTGGCCAGTGGCCGGACCAGCTTAGGGTCCACGCCGGCTTCCACTTGGCGAAGAACGGCCGCCGGCCGGGCAGCGTAAGGTAGAAGCCGACCAGCGACTCGAGGAGCCATAGCAACCCGACCGTCCCCATCAGCCGCCCTCCCCAGGTTCCGGCGACGAGATTCGCGTGCAGCGTGTAGATGCCCTGCATCAGGTGGCGACGGCCGATCCCTGGCCGCGTCGCGCGCGTTCCCAGCGTCGATCCGTCAAGGGGGCTCATGAAGGCCTGATCGTAGCCAAGTGGCTGCGCGGCGTCGTGGCCCGCGGCGCGTTCAGCGACCGTCAACAGGACCGACTCACCGTTATGCGCTACGCTCGGAATAGAGATGACGTGCAGCTCCGGGTGCGCCGCCTCCAAGCGCCGGGCGAGCGCCGGCGGGTCGAACCGTGCGGCACCGGCCGGGACTGCGAACAGATCCGAATTAAGCGCAGCGTCGGTCTCTTTTTCGAACACAAGCAGGATGCCCGTCGCCGCTGCGACGACGAGGAACGCGAGCGTCGCGAGCCCGACGTACTTATGAACCTGGTACCAGAACAGTCGTGCCGTCACGGGTTCGCTAAACTCCTCTCGGTTGCGAGCACGCCAGCGGTCAGCCGGCGCTGGCCGCGGGCTTCGCTCCGGTATTGATGGCCCAGTCGGCGAACGCCCAAAAGAGTGCCTGCTGCCGCATGCTCTCGAATCGCCCGGCAGCGCCGAGGTGGCCGCCCCGAATGCTGACCCGCAGGAGTACCGGCCGGCCGCTGGTCGAGCACTCGCGCAGTTTCGCGATCCATTTGGCGGGTTCCCAGTAGCCGACGCGGTCGTCGGCGACGCTGCTGGTCGCGAGCACGGCCGGGTAGGCCTGGCGATGCACGTTCTCGTACGGGGAGTAGCCGGCGATCGTGTCGTACGCGGCAGGGTCTGCGAGTGGGTCGCCCCAGTCGGGTCGTGCGAGCGGCACGAGCGGGTGCTCGGCGTCACTCATCGTGTTGAGCGCATCCACGTACGGTGCCTGCCCGATGATTCCGGCCCAGAGATCGGGTCTGAGGTTGGCCGATGCGCCGACCAGCAGGCCACCGGCCGAGAGGCCGTGCGCGACGATCTGCCCGGCGCGCGTGTATCGCTGCGCGATCAGGTGCTTGGCGCAGGCGATGAAGTCCGTGAACGTACGCGGCTTGCCGGCCTGGATGGCCTGCAGGTACCAGCTGTGACCTTTCTCAGACCCACCGCGAACGTGCGCGATGGCGTAGATCCAGCCGCGATCGATGAGGGAGAGTGCCGGCACCGAGAAGTCGGCCTCAGTCGAAAATCCGTATGAGCCATAGCCGTGCAACAGGAGCGGTAAGGTACCGTCCACTCGTGCGTCGCGACGCATGACGACGGTCATCGGTACCTGTGCACCGTCGGGCGCGCTCGCAAAGAGCCTGCGTACGCGGTAGCGATCCGGATCGAAGCCGCCAGGCACCGTCGCACGCGCGACGAGCCGACGCTGTTTGGACAGCAGGTCCTCGTCGTACCACTCGCGGGGCGTGCGCGGCGACTGGTACGAGAGCCTGAGCGTCGGCGCGGAATAGTCCGATTCCTCGTCCCAGGCGACTGAATAGGCCTGCTCGGCGAAACCGATTGCGCGCTCCGCGAGCGTCGCGCGCTCCGTCACGATCAGCACCGGATTCGCGTCGACCCGCTCGAGTCGGACCAGGTGGTCCTGGAACGCGAGGACGTTCTCGATCGAGTGGCCGGGGCGGTGGGAGATGAAGTCCCGCCATCCATCGCGCCCCGGAGAGTCAGCGTCGGCCCACATCAGCTTGAAGTCGGTGGCACCGTCGGCGTTGGTGCGAACCACCAGGCGGCCGTTCCAGTCCTCGACGTCGTAGTCGATCAACGGTCGTCGCTCTTCGATGAGCCGCGGCGTCGCGGTGGGGTCCGTCGCCGCGATCAAGCGCACTTCGCTCGAGGTCCCATTCAGCAGCCGGATCTTCATGAACGCGTTCGAGCGCGAGCGCGTAAGCGTCATGAAGTAGCCGGGATCGGTCTCCTCGTAGACGAGTACATCCTCGCCGCCGCGGGCCGGGCGTCGAAACAGCTTGCGCGGCCGGCTGTTCGCGTCCCGCCAGATCCAATAGAGCCAGGCCGAGTCCCCCGAGAATGTGAACGATCCGAACGCATCCTCGATCGCCGCGGGAATGAGTTCGCCGGTCGCGAGATCGCGGACGAAGATCCGGAACTTCTCGGAGCCCGTGTCGTCCTCGGCCCAGGCAAACAGGCGATGGTCGGGACTGCGGGCGACGTGCGGTATCGAGAAGTAGTCGTGGCCGACCGCGCGCTGCGGACCGTCGAGGAGAACCTCTTCGGCCGCGGCACCGCGCGCCGCGCGGCGCGCATAGACGGGGTACTCGGCGTGCGCGGGAAAACGGCGGTAGTAAAGCCAGTCGCGATCCGTAATCGGTGGCACCTCGTCGGACCCGCTCGAGCGGCGCTTCATCTCCGCGAACAGGACATGCTGCAGCGGCAGCGTCGGCGCGAGCACGGCCTCGGAGTAGGCGTTCTCCTCGTCCAGGTGCCGCAGGATTTCGGGACTGAGCCGCCCCGGATCACGCCAGACGTCCTTCCAGTGCGGATCCTTGAGCCACGCGTACTCATCGATCCGCACGCGTCCCAGCTGCTTGATGACCTCCGGCTTCCGCCGGGTTTGCGGTGGTACTGGCAATTGCTCGGCGCGCGCGAGACGGGCGCCGAATGCGGTTGCACCCGGCACCGCCGCGAGCGCCGCGATCGTCGCCGAAAAGAAGCCCCGGCGATTCATGGTGGATACCTGGTCCTTGTCAGTCCTGCCGCGTCGCCACCGCCGGTTCCGCCCGGCGCGTTGCGCGGACGGCCGGGATCGGGACTGACTCTATAAGTCGCTGACACGCTGCCGCCGTCCGGAAAAGGTCGGCGTTCGTCGGCTTCGGGCCAGCGCGCGCCCAGGCGTGCAGCGGCCTCAGGCGCCGTCGTTCGCTATGCTCGCGGGCCTCGGCCTACGGAAGTACTGCGTCGGCGCGGCGCCAAAGGCGCGGTGGAAGATCGCCGTGAAGGCGCTCGGGCTGTCGTAGCCGACCTCGTAGGCGACCGTTGTCACTGGCCGACCGATCGAGAGCAGCGTGAGCGCCTCCAGCAAGCGGGCCTGCTGACGCCATGCAGCAAAACTCATGCCCGTTTCGCTCCGGAACAGGCGCGTGAGCGTGCGCCGGCCCATCCCGGCCGCGCGTGCCCAGTCATCGAGGTCGCCCGCGCGGGCTGGATCGGCCAGGATTTCGCGGCAAATGCGCGCCAGGCGCGCGTCACTCGGCATCGGCACGTGCAGCGGCGCGCCGGGGCTCGAGTTGATTTCATCGAGGATCAGTCCGACGATCCGCCCCTCGCGGCCCGCCATGTCGTACTCAAGCTCGAATTTGGTGACCTCGAGAACGAGCGCACGCAGGAGTTCCGATACCTCAATGACGCCGCAGCGCGCCGGGAGGCGCGAGAGGCTGGCCGGATCGAAATAGAGCGTGCGCAACGAAACCGGGCCCCGGCACAGGACCTCGTGCTCCGTGCCACCGGGCAGCCACACGGCGCGCTGCGGCGGGATCAGGTAGCTGCCGCCGTCGGTGATCACCTGCATGACGCCTGCCGAGGCATAGAGCAGCTGAGCGCGGGTGTGCGCGTGGCGCGGGTCGACGAAGCCGGCCGGGTATTCGTCGGTGAGCGCGACAACCGGGCGCGCGGCGTGTTCGAGCCGGGTCGCGCTCGCTTTGGCCCGAAATCGACGAACGTCCATCGTTTCATGCCTCCGGGCTGGTCGAATGAACTTACCCAAGACCCGCCGCCGATACAAGCCTACCACCCCGCGTCCGCGCGGCCCCCTCGCGCCGGTGCACGACGGCGGTGCGAGACGTCCGGCGTCGCTCCGGGTCAGTGCGGCGGCGCGCAGCCGGTGCGGGCAGCGCCGTCATCGCCGTGTGGTGTGCACGCGACGCGCGCCGTGCGGATGGCCCGATCACGACACACATCGACCCGTTTCGACGAACACGCGGCACGGGTCGGGCCGTACATTCCTCGCGACGTCGTCATTCATGAGCCGCCACCGCGGGGAGGGATACATGGTTCGCACTACTGGCTTGGCATCCATGCGTTTCACACACTGTCCGGCTCGCGTCGCCGCCGTCGCGGCGGCGCTGCTCCTGGCCGGCCCGCTCGGCACCGCGATTGCCGCAGATAGCGGGACGGGAGTGTCCGCGACCCAGCTCGAGGACGTCGTCGTCACCGCGCGTCGCCACTACGTCGCGACCGATACGACGTCCGCGACGAAGACCGACATACCGCTCGTTGAGACGCCGCAGTCGGTCTCGGTCGTCACGCACGACCAGATCGAGCTCCTGCAGATCCAGAATCTCGAGCAGGCCACGCGCTACACCGCCGGCATCATCAGCGGCAGCTACGGTGGCGATGACCGCTTCGACTGGCTGACGCTGCGCGGGTTCACGCCGACGGAGTATCTCGACGGCCTGCGGCTGCCGACCGCGGCGGTCGCCGAGGCTCAGTCGCGGCTCGACATCTACGCTCTGGAACAGGTCGAGATCCTGAAAGGGCCGGCTTCCGCGCTCTACGGCCAGGCACCGCCCGGCGGGCTCGTCAACATGACGAGCAAGCGACCGTCCGCCGATGCGGCGGGCGAGGCGCAGCTCCAGCTCGGTACGTTCAACCACCGGCAAATGGCGTTTGACAGCACCGGGCCGATCGATGCCGGTACGCCGATCCTTTATCGGGTCACGGCGCTCCTTCGGGACAGCGACGCGCAAGTCGACTATGACCACGACCGGCGAACGCTGCTCGCCCCGGCCGTGACGTTCAATTTCTCGGACGCCGGCAGCTTGACGCTCTTGTCGCATTATCAGGACGATCACACCGGCACCGCAGTCCAGTTCCTGCCGTCGCAGGGCACGCTGCTGCCGAATCCGAACGGCGAGATCCCAACATCGCGCTACACCTCGGAGCCCAACTACGACACGTACCACCGTCGCGCCTGGGACGCGGGTTACGATTTCGACTACCGCCTGGCAGGCGGCTGGTCCGTGCACCAGAGCCTTCGGTACACCGACCTGACGATGAACTACAACACCGTCTATGGCGGCGGGTTCCAGCCGGACCTGCGCACGCTCAACCGTTACACGTATCTCGTCGACAGCGCGGCGAGCAACCTCGCCGTCGATACGCGCGCCCGGTACAAGGGAACGCTCGGCTCGGTCGACCATGACGTGCTGTTCGGCATCGATTACTTCAAGGCGCGCGACAACTCCGCAATCGGATTCGGCAACGCGCCCTCGCTCGATCTCTATGCGCCGGTGTACGGCCAACCGGTGACGGACCCGGCGATTGCGGTCCACACCGTCACGAACCAGGACCAGACGGGCGTCTACGCGCAGGATCACGCCAAGATCGGCAAGACGGTGCTGACGCTGAGCGTGCGCGAAGACCATGTCTCGACGAAGACGCACGACGCACTCTATGGCGGCGACACGCCCCAGTCGGTCAGCGCGTTCACCGGTCGCGCGGGCGTCAATTACCTGTTCGACTCGGGCGTTGCGCCCTACGTGAGCTTCGGCAAGTCATTCCAGCCGACGATCGGCGTCGATTTCCTGGGCAAGGCATTCGTCCCGACGACCGGCACGCAGTACGAGCTCGGCGTCAAGTACCAGCCGCCCGGCGTGCACGTGTTCCTCACCGCCGCTGTCTACCAACTGACCGAGCAGCACGCTCTCACGCCCGATCCCGACCTGACCCACCTTTTCTATAGCGTGCAGTCTGGCGAGATCCGTGTGCGCGGCGCCGAGCTCGAGGCCGTACTGCGACTCAATGACAATCTCAGCATCAACGGGACCTACTCGCTCACTGACGCCGTCGTCACGCAGAGTAATGGCGCCGATCTCGACCAGCACGTCCCTTTGGTGGCCCGTCACCAGGCTTCGGCGCTCACCGACTACACGATACGTACCGGTGCGATCGCCGGCCTCGGCTTTGGTATCGGCGTGCGCTACACCGGCAACAGCTTCGGAGATGCGGCAAACCAGTGGGAAACCCCGCCGTACACGCTGGTCGACGCGATCGTGCACTACGACACTAAATTATGGCATTTCGCGATCAACGCGAACAATCTGCTCGACAAGCGCTACGTCACCACCTGCGGCAGCGCGGACTTCTGCTACCTCGGCTCGGCGCGCTCGGCCTTCGCGACGCTGACGCGGCGCTGGTAGCCGCCGCGCCGCCTCGAGGGAACGCGGCGGCCGACGGCCGCCGCTGGAGGGGCGCGGGTTGCGGCGCGGCCGTGGCGGCCGCGCTCACGCTGCCCGGCCCCGGACGGCCCACCCGCTAACGCAAGAACGAAGCATGCCCGCAGAGCCGACCAGCCCAGCTGAGCCCCCCGGTGCCGCCGACGTCGATCCGGAGATCCGCGTGTTCCGGCAGTACCTCGCCAACGCGTTTGGACGATATCCGCACTTCTCGGTGACCGAGCCGGTCGAGGCGCGGCGAATTGCGGAGGCCGTGCGCGCGCCGTTGGCCCAAGGCGGTCCAGTGATGGTGAGGACTGTCGATCGGACGGTGCCGACGCCGGATGGCGACGTGCGCATACGCGTCCACTACTCGACGATGGACGCCAGCCTTCCGGCGCTCGTCTACTTGCATGGTGGCGGCTGGGTGCTGTTCAGTCTCGATACCCACGACCGCGTCATGCGCGAGTACGCGGCGCGCGCCGGCGTTATCGTCGTCGGGGTGGACTACGCGCTCGCCCCGGAAGCGCGGTTCCCGACTGCGCTCAGCCAGGTGACAGCCGTGGTGCGGTGGCTGCACGCGCACGCCGCCCTGCTGGGCGTTGAGGCAGAGTCGATCGCGATCGGCGGCGACTCCGCCGGCGCGAACCTCGCCATGGGCAGCGCTTTGGCGCTACGGGATGCGGGCGATGGGGCCCTCGTCCGCGCCCTCCTCCTCAATTATGGCGTCTACGACAACAACTTCGACACGCCCTCGTACCGTCGATTTGCCTCGGACGCCTACATGCTCTCGGCCGATGAGATGGCCGGCTTCTGGGAACAGTACGTGCGCTCCGACGCCGACCGGTCCAATCCGCTTGCCTGCCTCGCGCGCGCGAGCCTCGCCGGCCTGCCGGCCAGCTTCCTCGCGATCGCCGACTGCGACGTACTGCGCGATGAGAATCTCGCGATGGCGTCGCGTTTGCGCGCCGCCGGGGTGCCGGTCGAAAGTACCGTCTACCCGGGCACGACGCACAGCTTTCTCGAGGCCGTTTCCATGGCCGCTGTCAGCGATCGCGCATTCGAGGATGCCGCGCGCTGGCTGCGGCGTGCGCTTGGGCGGGGGCCGTAGGAATGCACGTGCCGCATGAGTTCCAGGCTCGCGACGTTTCGCAGGCACACGCGGCCATCGACGAGGTCAGGTTCGCGACTCTCTATACAAGCACGCCAGGTGCTCAGGCGAGCCACCTGCCGCTGCTGCTCGACCGTCGCCGCGGCAGATTCGGGTCCCTCGTCGGCCATCTAGCGCGGCGAAATCCCCAGTGGCGCAGCCTTACGCCGGAAACCGAGGTACTGGCCGTGTTCGTCGGTCCGTCCGCGTATATATCGCCGACATGGTACGAGACGCGGCCGCGCGTTCCGACGTGGAACTATGTCGCGGTCCACGCACGCTGCATTCCGACGCTCGTCGTCGAACGCACGGCGTTGCGCAATATGGTGCTGGAGCTCTCCGGCGCGATGGAGCAGCCGGACACCGAGTGGCGTGCGGATCCGGACTACGTCGAAAGCCTCCTCGATGGAATCGTCGGCTTTCAACTTGAGATCATGCGGCTGGATGCACAATTCCGCCTGTCGCAGCAGAACGGCGCCGCCGACCGGCGGCGCGTGCATGCAGCGCTGGAGACTGGCGGTCCGGGCCAACGCATGGTCGCGGGCCTCATGGAGCGCTACGGTGTCGACTCCCCGTCTGGCAACTGAACCCCGGCCGGGGAAGGCACGCGCCGGCTGGCAGCGGCGCCGACGGCGCTGCGCGGGCGTATGCGCATAGGGGTCGACGTCGGCGGGACGAACACGGACGCCGTGCTGATGGACGGAACGCGGGTCGTGGCGACGGTAAAAACGGCGACCACCCCGGACGTCGGCGGCGGCATCGCCGAGGCGATCCGCACGCTGCTCGTCTCGGCCAGTGTCCAGTCCGATGCCGTCCTCGCGGTGATGATTGGCACAACGCATTTTACCAACGCGTTCGTCGAGCGACGGCATCTCAACCGGATCGCCGTCCTCCGGATCGCCTACCCCGCAACTACGAGTATCCCGCCGCTCTACGGCTGGCCCGCGGCGCTCGCCGCTGCGGTCGCGGGCGGATCCCGGATCGTCCCTGGCGGATATGAGTTCGACGGACGGGAGATTGCGCCGTTCGACGAGCGGGCGGTGCGCGAAGCGGCACGGGCGTTCCGGCATGCGGGCCTGAAGTCGGTCGCGATCTCCTCCGCGTTCGCGCCCCTCAACCGGACGATGGAGGACCGCGCGGCGGCCATCCTCGCCGAGGAGATACCGGGAGTGCGGATCAGCCTGTCGGCTGACTTCGGCCGGCTCGGTCTGCTCGAGCGCGAGAACGCTGCCGCCATGAACGCCTCACTCTGCGTACTCGCCGGCCAAGTAGTGCAATCGTTCGAGGCGGCCCTCGCGAGGCTGCGCATCGATGCGCCGCTCTACATCAGCCAGAACGACGGCACGCTGATGGCGGCTTCGCAGGCGGCCCGCTATCCGGTGATGACCTTCGCATCGGGGCCGACCAACAGCATGCGCGGTGCCGCGCTGCTCGCCGGAGCGAGCGATGCCATCGTCATCGACATCGGTGGCACGACGACGGACGTTGGCTGTCTCACGCGGGGCTTTCCGCGCGAATCGGCGCTGTCAGTCGACATCGGGGGCGTGCGCACCAACTTCCGGATGCCCGACATCGTGTCCATCGGCATCGGCGGAGGCAGTCTCATTCACGAGGGCGCCGTAGTCCGCGTCGGGCCAGTCTCGGTTGGGTACGAACTCACGACGCGTGCGCTCGTTTTCGGCGGCGACACGTTAACGGCCTCGGATATCGCCGTGGCGGCTGGGTTCGCCGACTTTGGCGACCGCAGTCGCGTCCGTCACCTCAAGGCGGAGTTGGTTCGCGCGGCGCTCGCGGCAGTCCGGGCGGCGATCGA
>JANXZZ010000015.1 GCA_025355245.1 Pseudomonadota bacterium
GCGGAGCTGGGCGCGCTCCTCGGCGTCCACGCGACGACGGTGGAGGCGATGGCGAAGGACGGGCGCCTGCCGTCGATCCGGGTCGGCGCGAAGGCGCTGCGCTTCGAGCCGTCGGCTGTCCTCACGAAGTTGCGACACGCGGATCTTCGAACCGCGCCGTCCACTTTGAATCAACGGAAACAAGCGGTTCCAAACCGCGCAACCACGACGCAACCGCGGCGGAACGGCGCGAGAGGTGAAGCTTGAGCGACGAATCCATCCCGAAAAAAGCACGTTCGGGCCACGAAAAGCGGAAGCCGAGCATGAGGTTGCCGCCCGGCACTGGGCAGCCCGCTCGCGTCGGTCCGCTCCGGACGACGGCAGAAATTCGCGACGCACTCGCGCGGATTTGCCGTGAAACGATCCGGCGCGAAGGGCGGTTCCCGGAAGCAGCAGTGGCCCAAAAGCTGGCAAGCATCCTCGGCACGCTGCACTCGATGACGGCCGGCGCTGATCTTGAAGCGCGCCTCGCGCGCCTCGAAGCAATGACAGGAGTACGCGGCGATGGACACTAAGGAGTTCGAGCGTCGCATCCGCAGACTCGAACTGCTGCGCCCAGTGAAGTCGCTCGCTCGCACGCTCGATGCCGCGCTAGGGCCGACCGGCGACGCGGGCCGCGACGCGATGCGCGCCTATCGCGCAGCAATCGAGGAGGGCTCGCCTCCCGACCCGAGCGCACCGCAGGTGATCACGACTCTTGAAGCGTCAACGGCGCTCTATCGCAAACTGATTTCACTCTCTACACCCGGAGCCCAGGATGAACGCAGTAACCTTTGATCGTGCCGACGCCCACGCCGGCAGGCTCGCCGCGATTGCTCGCCGAAATGCCGCGAAGGCACAGCATGACTTAGCGGTGGACGGCCGCGCGGATGCGGACGGCCATGTCGCCAGCGCGAAGGCGCGCGAGCGTGCCACCGCAGCCGAAGTAGAAGCGGCGACGATGGAAACGGCACCGAGGCTGATGCAGGCGCACCGCGACGCGGACGCCGTGCTCATCGTCGCCAACCGGAATCTGCGGGCTGCGCAGGCCGCGGAAGCGGCTGCGGAGAAGGCGCTGCGGGACGCAGAAGCGGCGGTGCTGGCGGCGGTGCGAAAGATAGCCCGCGCCGAATGGTACGAGCTGCGCGACCAACTCACGCGGACCGAGGCCGAGGCCATCAGCCTGCGCGAGCGCCTGATCGCGTTCGAAGTTGCCGCAGGGGTCCTGTCGGACCGCGAACTGTGGGCCGTGTCGTACCGAAAGACGTTCACGACCGAGTTCAGTGGCGTCGTCCGTGTTCCGCTGATGTCGATGGACAGCGGCCACTTCGAGGAGCGCGCCAGTTCTGAATGCATCAACGCCGCTGCCGCGTCATGGCGCAAGCGGCTCGCGGAACTCTGCGAGGGCCAAGCGTGATCTTTTCCCGAGAGGCGGGGATGGGCGCCGCCTTTTGTCATCGCCGTAACTCATCACTCTCGGCGATGACTGCCGGCGCGGGCTGCCATTCCCGGCGGCCGGCTTGCCCTTGAATTTCAGTGCCTGACGATTGCAAACAGGAGACGATCATGACAAAGCGAACCATCCGAGCGAGTGTCTGCGAGAATCTCAACGTTCCGACCCGGGACTCGAAAGGCAGAATCCTCGCGCGCCCGTTCACCGCGCAGGACGCAATGTTGTCGGCGCAGAACTCGGGCCGGCCGCTTGATCCCGGCGCCTTGTGGAGCGGCGAGGTCGGCGGCGCCGCCCGGCAGCTGCGTCAGTCGGTCGAGAGCGTCCGCAAGGCGCTCACCGCAGCGGTGCCGCTGAACTCTCCGCTGAACGCCGGTCGGGAACTCAGCGCCGAGGGCGCCGGCCGCGCGCTGGAACCGGGCAAGGTATGGGCCGGGCTCGCCCGCGTCGAAGCGGCGGTCAACGACATGCTGAGCGAGATTCAGCAGGCGCCTGAGCAGGACGCACTAGAAGCGGAACCGGCATTCGACACCCTGCGCCGGATGAACGACAGGGCAAGGGCGCTCTGGACCCCGGCCGCGGCCCAGCGGGCGACTGACGCTCGTGCCGCGACGCGCGACGCGCACGCGGCGACCGACATGCGTTCGCGAATCGCCGCGATGAACCGGGCCGCCGCCGCGTTCTGGCGCGGCAACGAATCGGCGGAGTGAGCGATGCCGGTCCGACGCGCGGTGTCCGTAACGCCGCGCGCGGATCCGGCCGGGGGCAACTGGGTTACTCCCTCGTTTGCTGAAAAGGCCCAGAGCCCGCAGAGCGCGCAAGTCTCCGGACCTCGTGGCGGGCGTCCCTCGGAGGTGCGACGTGGACGAAACCACCGACGTGCGAGCGCTGCTCGCGGAACCCGCGCTGTGCGACGGGTGCCCGCACGCGCCCCGGTGTGCGGCCGGTATGGCGTGCGAGCAGTTCCGCGCATTCAGCACAGGGCTGTCGGCGACACGCTGGCAGGTGGCGCCGCGCCAGCCCAGCGCTGACATCTACGCCGACCTTTTCGCAGAAGCCCACGCCGCGAGGGTGGGCGGCCGGTAAGTCCCCCCGGCGCCCGCCCGGGCTACAGACATTTGGCCTCCTGCGCGGGGAGGCGTAACATCCTCCGTGCTGACGCCACTGGCGCAGCGCCTACCACCGGGGGCCTTACCGGTAGCTTCACTGGAGGACTGTATGTCCACTCGCAGGCCCGGTACCGGGCGTTCCAATCTCATTGACGAGACCCCGAGCGACGTCGCTCGTGCAATTGCCGCATCTCACAAGCCGGTTACCTTTCAGACGAACGACGACTACGGGAAGGTGCAGTTCGTGCCTCCCGAAAAGGTGCAGTTCGGGCTTCCTGAAGAGGTGCAGATCGTGCCTCCCGTGCCGAACGCCGAAGATGACCCGCCATTGAATCAGTGGCGCCGTTTCCGGCTGGAGCCGGATGACCGTGGCCCTCTGGAGTTCGTCGGCAAGCTCGTGGCAACGGGCCGCGTAGTCCGTCAGCGCGAGACTGTTGCTACGTGGCTCGGGCTGTACGAGACGCGCGCGGGCAAGGGCATTCTTGAGATGTTCAAGTACGATGGCTCCCGAAGCGGCAGCCATTGGGACTCTCCCACGAGCGACGAGAGCCACACTGTCCGAGTGTTCGACAATGTTGACGCCGCGCTTAGCACCGTGAAGTCCGCCAGCCTTCGGCACCTGCTGCTCGCGGACCTCGGCCGCGAGTCAGTCGAATTCATCGAGTAGGCCGTGACGGTGGGGCGGCGCGGAGGCGCGCCGTCCCATCCCTGCCGACCCTCTGCGCGACACCTTCAACGACGAGGCGCAGTTTTCATCGCGTCTCGGCACTACGGGCCGGTAGATTCGCCCCGGACCGTGTCACCCGGGGCTCGCCGACCGGCCGAGATCTGGGCGGAATGGGCACGAAAGCGGGTATCCGGGCTCGGTGAGCCGGACAGGGATGCGCGAAATCAATCGGTTGGTTGTCGAATTCGGTGGCTGTATGAGCCACGTCGGCCGTCAGCGCCAAGGACGCGGTGCCGACGAGCGCAAACGCGGTGACGGCAACCATGCGCCGATTTCTCATTGATACCAGCGCGCTGAATCACATCGTCGACCAGCAGGTTGATCCTGCTGCTCTGGTGAGACTCGGGGTCTGCATCACACACGTTCAAGCGGACGAGCTGTCCGCGACATCACGCGAGGATCGGCGAGCATCGCTAGTAGCAGCGCTGAATCGGGTAGAGGCGGTAAGGGTTCCGACGTCGGCGGCAGTTTGGAACGAGTCAAAATGGGACGAAGCCGAATGGGGCGACGCGGACGGCATGTACGCCGCGTTTCTCGCTGCTCTCGATGCGCGAAATGGTGGCCGATCTAACAATTCCAAGGACGCGCTGATTGGCGTCACAGCACTTGCACGAGACATGGTTCTGGTCACGGACGACCGCGATTAAGCAGCCGTCTGTGCCGAGTTGGGCGGCAGCGTGCTCACACTTGCCGCACTACTAGCCGGGCCCCAGGTTGACCTGTGATATTACTGCGACATTGCCTGCGATTGACGTGAGGAATCGGCCATGTGCGCCTATAGAGTCTGCTTCCGCGTGACCACCGGCGCCGCTGCGCTGATCTCTTCCTGCTGTCTTACGGGACCCGCGTTGGCTGTCGACTCGAATCGAGAGCCCCCAGCGCCCACTGACGTAAGAATCATTTCGGCGCCCGAGCCGAGTACTGAGCGCGACCTTGCTTATGCCACTTGGGCCTTGGCGCTCGGGACCGGTGTCTTGTGCGCAATTACGTTCCACGGGCTGCGAAAGCAAGGCCGCGACATGGAAGCCTCGATCAGAATCGCGGGGCTAACAGCAGACGCCGCAGGTCGCGCTGCCGATGCCGCGAATCTTTCTGCTCAACTCGCCGCCCGCCAGTGGCGGGACGCACTCGAGCGAGAGACGAACGTCGCTGCTCACCGTGTATCCGTAACGGCTACGCGGGTCGTCCAGCTCGCCGCGAGTGTGCCCGTAGCCCAGACCCAACTGTCCATACTCGCAGGGCAGCTAGGAGTCGGCCAGCATGTCGATCAGGCGAACGCCAAGGCAACGGAGCGATCCCGGCGCGCGGCAGAGATCCGGGACGTCGCGGGGTTGACTTTGGAGTCGCAATTTGCGAATGCGTCCGACGGAGAGCTCGCGGCGAAGCTCCGGCGCTTCGATGAATTCGTCGTGCAGCTTGAGGCCACTAAGGAGGAAATCTCTGGCGAATTAACGGCCCTTGAAGCGGAGAGCCGGGCGCGCCGTGAGCAGATGACGGCGATGCAGGCTGCGGCACTTACGGGCAACTTGGCGCGGCCGCCAAAAACGACGCTCGGATCGTGATCCGCTGGGCGGCTGCCATTGGTGAATCGCTAGCTCGGCGGCCGCTTACTCAGCCTGTCTGCGAGCACTTGCGCGCCGAGCGCCGGCAGTAGCAAAACGAACCCGACCGCGTAGTTCCATAGATTGAACGGGCTCATTACTTCGCGGACCTTCGCGAAGCCGCCTTGGTACCAGAGTCCGATTACGCACAAAATGATAAATGCTGTCACGAGCCAAACCCAGACCGTGACGAAGCCGCGCAGGATTCGGATCAAGACTTGCATGAGTCTCCGGCACCGCGACCACAGCGCCGCGATTCGTTAGAACATCGCGCGAATTGTCCACCGGGCCGCGATGTAGATTAGCACCACGTTCGCAGCGGCGAGTACACAGCCAATTACGTACAGGCCGGCCACCACGCGTGGCGTTGGGCGGGTGATAACTCCGGTTGCGGTGAGCGCTCGCGATACGCCGTGCATGATCAAGTACGAAAGGATGCCAAACACTGCGGCTGCGACGAACATGCCAACAATGAAATAGACGAGCGCCTGCCACGACAGCAACCGCGCTTCGGGTTCGGAATAGAACAGGTATGCGCCGACGATCAGCCAGACGATGGTGGCGAATCCGCCGTGATTGGACTTTAGTTTGTCGTCCCAGCTTTCGACTGGTGCGGTCATCGTGCTTCGCTTGGTGTGTCGGTCAAGTTTATCGGTTTCACGACGCACGACGGTACACAAGCACGGCCTTGGCAGTACGAAACTCGGTCACCATGCTCGGTGACGCGCCCAGGTCGCGGTTTACCGGCTCGCTGTATTCGGCTAACGTGTCAGCGATCTTCCGCCATCGCAGACCGCCCGGCTCGTGACCCAAGCAAAGTATCTTCTGAAAGTCGCGCGGCCACGGTTGCGCGGCGATGCCGGGCGCGCCCTCGAAAAGCAAGTCAATGCCGGGACGATCAAACTGCGTAGCGAGGTGCAGCGTGTTCAGCAGGCTGTGCTCGCCAAACACGAGATAGTCCCAGTCGGACTTGGGACCGGCGCGGCCGTTGGCGCGGGATCCGAAAAGCCAAACCTCACGGATACCCGGGTGGGCTGCGACCAGTTCGGCGACATACTCGCGGGTCACGGCGCCTTGGGAGGAGTCCGCCCCCGGCGGACCCGCGCCGGCAGCACGAATAGCAGCTCTGCCAGTGTGCTCGCGAAGTCGAAACAGCGCTGGGCATCCTCCGGTGTTGGCTCGTTCACCGATTCGTCCGCGTGGCGTTCATCATTGGCATCGAGGCGAACGTCGTGAGCCCATTCCGCCATGTCGGCCGTAATGATCGCTTGAGCGACCGCCTGCCCAATGCGCGCGTACAGCGAGCCGTCTTTCAAACCCTTCTCTTTGAGCATGGCGTCGACGGCAGCTGCTGAGGTCATGATCGAAGGCGTAGGCGAAGCGAGCGTCTCTTCCGCTTGTCGCAAGCGCGATGCAACGCGTTCGGGCACGTCCGGTGACGTGGTCCGCGGGATGGGTACGAGCCAATCATTGAGATTCGGGCGCACGCCGGGGATCGCCGAAGGAGCGGCGCCATCAGATGGCCGCTGGATTCCTGGCATGAGTTGCGTCGCGGCGCCTACGAGTCCGGCACAGGACTCGCAGACGTAGACGTACCACATTAGTTCGCACCCGTTAGTCTTTTGCGCTAGCGACAGCTTCTTGGGTCGCGCGGCGAAGCTATGCCGAAATGAAATCGACGGGTTGGCGGTCGCACAATGTGGACAGCGGCTAAGATCGAGGTGGGGGGTCAAGACGAGGCCGAGTTCACGTCCGTCACCGAATGGCATGTCGCCTCCTTGCGAGTTACTTGCGCGGCCCAAATTGATCGTGAGTGTAGAGCATCGCCGGGATGCCCCGTGCTTGGAGCGCCACGCCATGTCGGAGTGCGCGATGACTACACCAACCAAGCCGACGCTCGTTCCCGCCGGCCTCGCCCGGGTCCTGAAGATGGTCGAGGACTGCCCGCCGCCCAAGCTCGTGGTGGTTGAGGTCAGCCGATTGCGGGTCGTGTCCCGGTCGCACCACCGCCGGGTCGCACCGCGACCTAGCCGCACCGGTGCCGGCGGGCGCCCCGGGGCCAGTGCCTTGGGGGTCGCCCCAGCCCTTGTCGCCTGTGGGTGTAGGCGTGGGTATTTGGCTGTGGGCGGGTGCTAGAACGCCACGTAATCCAATCGGTTACGCGGACAGTTCGATGGCCAGCGGGATCATCGGCCTCTGTAGTCACTGCTCGCGGTCGAGTCAGTCCTTGGAATCCAGCTCGTTGCGCGCCGCAAGGTAGAACGCCTCGCGCGCGGCATTGAACGCCTTGCTCTTCGGTCCGAATTCCGCCGGGGCGTAGACAGCCGCGGCAGCGTCAGCCGCGGTCCGCAGCAGCTCGTGGGCAGCAGTCTGCACCGGTAACGTGCCAAGCAAGTTGACCGCTTCCGCCGACGCTTCCATTGCCTCAACCGCAGCCCCGACGGCCTTCTCGGCATCCGCGCTATTTGCCCGGTCATTCATCGCCGCCCTCGTCCCCGTCTGCAGCACCTTCTTGTAATGCGCAACAGCCGTGACGAACGCCGCGTATGCCTCGAAGCGTTCCTTGTGGAATCGGGTCCTGTTCTCGTTGTCCCGCTCGTCGCGGCGTTGACGCTCAGCGTAGATGTGCGAGAGATAGGCGGTGCCGGCCGTGCCGGCGATGCCGAGGATCCCGACTATCGCTGTCCACGGCCAGTCTGGTGCACTGCAACTCACGGCAACGGCCCGAAGTCCGCAGTCACGAGCAACCACCGCCCGGCGACAGAACGTCGCTTCTGTCGAGCGACCCGCTGGATGCTTTCTTTGCCGCTGATGAAGGCTCGGAGGAGGTCGGGCGCGTGGCGGCTGCTCGCGCCAAAGTGGTCGCGCAGTGCCTCGGAGGACACCTCGCATTCTTCGTCCGCGCCATCGACGACCGCTTGAAACAGGACGGTGTCGCGCGGCGTGAGAACCGGGCGCGCGTTCGGAAATTGGACGTCCATGCCTGCCCCCCTGAATCGGACCAAAGGCATATGGGGTCGCCGCAACCAAAACGCAACCAACCCCACCCGACCAGCCCCAACTTCCGGCGACCGACCGTCCGCCGGAAAGTGTGCATTATTAAGTGCTTAGGTCTTCTTGGGTCGGCCCGGATCGGCGTCCGGTC
>JANXZZ010000038.1 GCA_025355245.1 Pseudomonadota bacterium
CTGCCGCGCCTCAAGAAGAACCTGTCGCGGCAGGCCGCGATCGCGCGCGCGCAGGCGCAGGGCATCGCGGGCGAGGCCTTTGCGCATCTGTTGTGGGGCGATCATCCCTACGGACGGGAACTTCCGACCGACGCGCAGATCGCCTCGATCGGCGTCGAGGACGTGCATGCGCTGCTCGCGCGCGCGTTCGCGGCGGGTCGTGCGCACCTCTATGTCGCCGGCCAGTTCGACGCCGTGGCGGTCGAGACGGCGCTGCACGCCGGCTTCGACGACTGGGCGGCGGGCGGGCCACCCGAGTCGCGCGCCGCAGCGGGCTCGCGGCTGCGCATCGTGAGACTCATCGACCGTCCGGGCGCGGCCCAGTCGACCATCGTGATGGGCCTGCCGGTCCCGGGACCCGCCGCGAACCACTTCACCGACCTCTCGGTCGCCAACGCCTTGCTTGGCGGCTCGCTGTTGTCGCGGCTCGATCAGAACCTGCGCGAGGACAAGGGCTGGACCTACGGCGCCTCGAGCCACATCACGCCCTTCGCCGGCGGCGTCGCCTCGTGGACGCTTGCAACCGACGTGAATGCGCCCGACACCGCCGCGGCGCTCGGCGAGATCTTCAAGGAGCTCGAGCGGCTGCGCGGCGACCCGCCGCCTGTAGCCGAGCTCAAGTCGATCCAGAACTACCGCGGCGGCGTCTTCGTCATCGGCGCCTCGAGCCGCGGCGGACTGCTCGCGCAGCTCGCGTTCCTGGAGCTTCAGGGCTTGCCGGACGAGTGGCTGACGAACTACGTGGCGCGCGTCGATGCGGTCACGCCAGAGCAGGTCCGCACCGCAGCCAGCCAGTTCCTGGACCCCGCGGCGATGACGCTGGTGGTGGTCGCGGACCTCAAGAAACTCAAGCCCGCGATCCTCGCGCTGCCGGCGCTGCAGGGCGCCACGTTCGAATAGCCGGGCCACCAATTGCCAAATTGAGAGTTGCTCCTCATGACCGAATCGAACACCGAACGCGACCAGATGGAGTACGACGTCGTGATCGTCGGCGGCGGACCGGCGGGACTGTCGTGCGCAATCCGGCTCAAGCAGCGGAAGCCCGACCTCAACGTCTGCGTGCTCGAGAAAGGCGCCGCAGTCGGCGCGCACTCGCTGTCGGGCTGCGTGATGGAGCCGGGACCGCTCGACGAGCTCCTGCCCGACTGGCGCGCCGCACCGCCCGGCATCTGCGTGCCGGCGACCCGCGATGAATTCAGCATCCTGAGCGCAAAGCGCGCGTTCAGGTTCCTGACGCCGCCGCAGATGCACAACCACGGCAACTTCATCATCTCGCTCGGCATGCTGACGCCGATCCTCGCGCAGCGCGCCGAGGCGCTCGGCGTCGACATCTTCGCGGGCTTCGCGGCGGCCAAGGCGCTGTTCGACGAGTCGGGCGCCGTCGCCGGGGTCCAGATCGGCGACATGGGCATCGAGAAGAACGGCGAGCCCGGACCCAACTTCGCGGCGGGGCCCGAGGTGCGCGCAAAGCTGACCGTGTTCGCCGAAGGCGCGCGCGGCTCGGTGACCAAGACGCTGGTCGCGAAGTACCAGCTCGACGCCGACTCCTGCCCGCAGACCTACGGCCTCGGCATCAAGGAGCTGTGGCAACTGCCCGAGGGGCGCGTCGAGCCCGGCCTCATTCAGCATTCGGTCGGCTGGCCGATGGACAGCGGTACCTACGGCGGCAGCTTCCTCTATCACCTCGACCAGAATCGGGTATACGTCGGCTACGTCGCGGGCCTCGACTACAAGGACCCGCGCTTCAAGCCCTTCGAGGCCTTCCAGCAGTTCAAGAACCACTCCTCGGTCAAGCCGCTGCTCGAGGGCGGCGAACTCGTGAGCTACGGCGCACGCACCATTACCGCCGGCGGCTGGCAGTCGCTGCCGCGCCTCGAGATGCCGGGCGCGCTGCTTGCCGGCGACTCGGGCGGCCTCGTGAACCTGCCGAAGATCAAGGGCGTGCACCAGGCGATTCGCTCGGGATCCCTCGCCGCCGAGCACATCGTCGACACGGGCGGCAGCGCCGGCTTCGATGCGCGCTGGCGCGCCTCCCCGGGCGGCCAGGAGCTTAAAAAGGTCCGCAACTTCAAGCCCGCGTTCAAGCGCGGCCTCTGGTTCGGCCTCGCCAACGGCGGCTTCGAGACCGTCACCGCCGGCCTCGCGCCATGGACGCTCAAGAACAAGGCGGACTTCCAGCAGCTTAAGCGGCTCGACGAGTATGCCTCGCCCGACCGGCACTGGCAGGCCGAGCGGGAATTGAAGCCGCGCGACCGGCTCGCCGCCGTCTACTTCGCGAGCACGACGCACGACGAGAGCCAGCCGGCGCACCTCAAGGTCAGCGACCTCAGCATCTGCGCGGACCGCTGCGCGAAGGAGTTCGGCAACCCCTGCCAGAACTTCTGCCCGGCGAGCGTCTACGAGATGATCGATGACGGCGCGGGCGGCAAGAAGCTGCAGATCAACGCGGCCAACTGCGTGCACTGCAAGGCCTGCGACATCAAGGATCCCTACGGCATCATCACCTGGACGACGCCGGAGGGTGGCTCGGGTCCCAACTACCCGAACCTCTAGCGCAGCAATTTAGCGCGCCGCCTGGCGGCGCGCGGTCACCTCGATCTCGATGCGCATGCGCGGATCGGCAAGGCCCGCGCTGAACATGGTCGCGGCCGGGCGCACCTCGCCGAAGTACTTGCGCAGGACGGGATGGCTGGCGGCAAAGTCCGGCGCATGCGGAACGACATACACCACGCGGACCACATCGGCCAGGCTAGCGCCCGCTTGCCCGAGCGCAGTCTCGATGTTTTTGAAGCACTGCTCCGCCTGGGCTTCGATGCCCTCGGGGATGGTCATCGCGCTGTAATCGAACCCGGTGGTTCCGGAAACGAAGATCCAGTCGCCGTCGACGACCGCCCGGGAGTAGCCGATCTCCTGTTCAAAGAGGGATCCTGAACTGATCAGTTGGCGGGCCATGGGATCCCTTTCCGGCGAAAAACAACCACTTTAGCGACCTTGAAATGCTTTGGAAGACCCCAAAGTCCCGAGCAACCGACTTATTTACCGGCCTCACCGCCCCGCCAACTGACCATGTCCGAGACTCCGACCCCCGATCCCTTGCAAATGCAAGACCCGCTGGAAGCACCGGCGCCTGGCACGGATGCGACCGACGCCTTCGGCGACTTCGTCGATAGCGCCGAGTTGCGGGCCCGGCTGGCCGAGCTGCAGGCCAAAAATGCCGAGATCGGCGAGCAGTACCTGCGCTCGCAGGCCGAAATGCAGAAC
>JANXZZ010000123.1 GCA_025355245.1 Pseudomonadota bacterium
CCTGCGCGACGTGCTCGAGCGGCTGCCGTTGACTCCGCACAGCCGGATCGGCGAGCTGCTGCCCGGCGCCTGGAAGCTCAGCCGACCGACGACTCACTGATCAGACCGCCTTCGGGCGGTGGGATCACCGGACGCTTACGCACGTTCCCAACGGTGAACTCGACGTCTTGCGCGCCCTGCCACAGCACGAGCTTGCCGAGCGCCTGGAGGCGATCACTCGCAGCCTGGACTGTCAGAAAGTGGTTGCCGGCGAGTTGCCCGGCCTTGCTCGCGAACCGCACGGGCCCATAAGGCAGCAGGATTTCCGTCTCGCTGATCCCACCCGGGTACAGCAAGATCTGGCCGGGCTGAGGATAGCTGGTCGCGTTCTCCGGGCCGAGTCCCAGATCATCCGCTCCCAGCGGCACCCAGCAAGCCTCTCCGCTCCATCGCGCGTGAATGATCCGGGCGCGGAGCGGCAGGCGTGTCAGGAATTTTTCGCAGGTGCGCGGCGCGCGCTCGAGTTCAAGCGTGGCCCTGAACGACTCGGACGCAATGGAAATTCGAACGTCTGCCAACGTCGGCGACTCCTGGGGGTGGTCCGGGGCAAGTCGCGGTGGATCGGGCCTGCTTGCGCAGGGCCGCCCCTCGGACCGAGACCCGCGCCAACAGCGTATCAGCAGCGGCCGTCGCACCGATGGCCGGTCCGAGAGGGCGCGAGGCCTTGGGGCCAGCGCCGGCCGCGCACGTCGGGCGAACCCCGGAGGTCCCTCCAAGGTCCGTTCGACGCGGGGACGGACACGTCCCCGCGTCGAACGAATGCGGACTGCCTTGGCTGGCGCCTAGAACTTGTAGTTGACGCCGGTTGAGAATCCTTCCTCGCGGCACCCACCCCATGTCGTGTTGCCGGCGCTGGTGTAGTCAATGACAGTCGCGTGCGTACCGTCATGGCAGTCCGTCGTCAGCCCGCGGCCTCCGGCACCGAGGTCGTAGTGCGCATTCGCCTTGTTGACCGTCGTCGCCCAGTCGAGGTACCAGTACAGCTGCTTGTCGAACCGGTGCTTCCACGCCAGCGTGTACATGTTCGCGCTGTTGTCCGGCGCCAGCGGATTGTAGTTGTGCTGGCCGCCCGGGTCGCCCGGAGTCTTGCCGGCATGCGCCCATCCGGCGCTGACGTTGTCGTTCGCAGTGACGTCCTGCGACAACGCGAGCCAGGTGCCATTCCGCTGCCGCTCGTTCTGGAATTCGAGCGCAGCCGGGATATCACGCGTCAGCCGCTCCCACTCGGCGCTGGCGGTCAATCCGAAGGCGAACTTGTACTGCGCGCCTACCTTGAACGCCGTCTCATCCCCGATGTCGGTCAGGAAAGGGGGCGATGCACCCGCACCAAATGACGTCGGAAATTCCGCCGCCAGCGCGTTGAAGGTCGCGATGTCGAGGTTCGGGTCGTTGACGCTCCACAGGTAGCCGTAGATCGGGTGGTTGGAACCGATGCCGTCGCTGTTGCGGTTGACGTTCTTGTGAACTTCGTAGGCGACCGTCGCGTAGAAGTTCTGGAATTCGAACTTCAGGTCCGCGCCGTACGCGTTGTCGAAGCCTCCGTCGTCGCAGTTCAGCAGCAGGTTGCCGCTGCCGGGCTGATTGCCACCGTTGCAGTCCGGCGAACCGCTCGACTGGACCGTATTGTCATACGTCCGGTTCTGCCCCGGCGAGAACATCAGGTCGAAGCTCCACATGCCGAAGACCGGCGACTCGTAGACGAACGTGTGGTCGAGCCGTGTTCCAAATTCGACCCGGTTGTCGCCGCCGCTGTTTCCCATGACGACCGAGTAGTCGCCGAGCATTCCCGAAAAGGGATTGAGCCGGTCGGTGGCCTTCTTGTATGGCGAGTAGAACGTGCCGAACTTGACCCTTCCCCACTTCTCGTCCGCGAATCCGACGAAGGTGTCGCCAAGGCCAACCGCGCCGTTCACGACGTTTGACTGCTGGTATTGCGAGGTCTTGAGACCCGGCGACGCCGTGATCGCGAGCGCGGTCTCCACCTGGTAGACGAACCGCGTGCTCGTTCCGGGAATCGCGTGCTCGCCGCGGTAACCGATCTGCGACTTGTTGGTCGAGAGCGCCGGCATGTACCCCACCCGCCCGAGCGGTCCGCCGTCCTTGGCGGTGCCGATGGCGTAGCCGGAGTTCGGATTATTCGGGTCCACGAGGTTGTAGTGGTACGCGACGAAGCCGTCCATGCCCTTGGTCGTGTCATCGAACGAGACGTCGAGGTTGCCGTAGAAGCCCTTGAGGAATTTCTCGAGCTTGGGCTCGGTCACTGCGTCCTTCGCCGCCGGTGCCGCTGCCGCGGGGCCCGCCGAAGCGACCGCTGGCGCGGCGGGCTGCTGCCCCTTCTTCAGCGAGTCGACCTGGCGGGTGAGATCATCGATGCGCTGCATCATGATGCTCATCTGTTCTTTCAGCGCCCGGTTGTCCTGCGCTTCATCGGCGTTGACGCCGCCTGAATAGCCGGTGGCCGCCATTGCCGCTGCCAGCGCAACGAGCAGAGGCTTGGCCGTGATGCGTATAGCCATCGTGTACTCCTTATCGGACTTGTAAATTGTCAGTACTCGACTTCGAGATCCCCCAAATACGTCATCAACTCGCGCCGGATCGCCCGCGGCGGTGAACCGCCGACCTGCAGCACCACCGATCGTGCGGACAGCGGCCTTGTCGTGCGTCATCCCGATGTGCTCATGGGCGAATCGCCAGGCGGCGCCACTCCGTTGCATTTGGGACTAGATCACCTTGTCGCTGCGCAGCGCAGCGATCGCCGCGGCCGCGAAGCCAAGTTCCGCGAGCACCTCGTCGGTGTGCTCACCGAGCAGCGGTGAGCGCGTCACGTCCGTCGGGCTGTCGCTCATCTTGATGGGGTTGCCAACCGTGAGGTACTTGCCGCGGGTGGGGTGATCGACCTCGACGATCGTGCCGGTGGTGCGCAGTGACGGTTCCTCGGCGAGTTCCTTCATCGACAGAATCGGTCCGCACGGAATGTCATGCTCGTTCAGGAGTTTCATCGCCTCGAACTTGGTCTTGGTGACAGTCCACGCCTCGATCGCCGCGAAAATCTCCTTGAGACGCGGCAGTCGCGCGTTCGGCGTGGCGTAGTCCGGGTCTGTCGCCCAGGAAGCCTTGCCGATCACCCCGCAGATTGCCTTCCACACCGGCGCTTGCGCGATGAAGTAGAGGTACGCGTTGGGATCAGTCTCCCAGCCCTTGCACTTCACGATCGACCCCGGCTGCCCGCCTCCGGACGCATTGGCCGCGCGCGGCACGGCATCGCCGAATTTGCCGTGCGGGTATTGCGGGTATTCCTTCATGACGCCGGTGCGCGCGAGCCGTTGCTGGTCGCGCAGCTTCACCCGGCACAGGTTCAGTACGCCGTCCTGCATCGCTGTGAGCACTTTCTGGCCCCGGCCGCTCGTGTGCCGCTGGTAGAGCGCCGCGACGATGCCGAGCGCCAGATGCAGGCCGGTTCCGCTGTCGCCGATCTGTGCGCCGGTGACCAGCGGCGGGCCGTCGTCGAATCCGGTCGTCGACGCGGCGCCACCGGCGCACTGCGCGACGTTCTCGTAGACCTTGCAATCCTCGTACGGTCCCGGGCCGAAGCCCTTGACCGACGCGACGATCATTCGTGGATTGAGCTCATTGATGCGTTCCCAGGTGAAGCCCATCCGGTCAAGCGCCCCGGGCGCAAAGTTCTCGACCAGCACGTCGCAGCTCTTGACCAGTTTTTCGAGCACTCGCTTGCCCTGCTCGCTCTTGGTATCGAGCGTGATAGAGCGCTTGTTGTGGTTGAGCATCGTGAAATACAGGCTGTCGACCTCCGGCACGTCGCGCAGTTGTTCGCGCGTCACGTCCCCGGCACCGGCCCGCTCCACCTTGATCACATCGGCGCCGAGCCACGCCAGCAGCTGAGTGCAGGTCGGGCCCGATTGCACGTGAGTGAAATCGAGAATCCGCACTCCATCCAGGGCCTTACCCATTCCCGTCTCCCGTCACTTATACATCGTCTGGTTCTTGGTCCCCGGCGCGTACTCGCGGGGATCCACCCAGATGTTGACGACCGCCGAACGGCGCATGCGTTGTACTGCCTCGCGCGCGCGTGCCAGCGCCGGCGCTATTTGCGCGGGATCGCGCACTTCCTCGCCGTAGCCACCCAGCATTTCGGCGAACTTCCCGAACGGCACGTCGCCGAGCAGGTTGCCGACGCTGCCGCGCTGCTCGCCGTACTTCGCGAGCTGCCCGTAGCGGATCTGGTTCATCGCCGAGTTGTTGCCGACGACCGCGAGGTACGGCACGCCGAATCGGTTCGCCGTCTCCATGTCGAAGGCGGTCATGCCGAAGGACCCGTCCCCGTAGTAGCAGAGGATCTCCTTCGACGGATTCGCGAGTCCGGCGGCGATCGCGAACCCCGTGCCGACCCCGAGCGAGCCGAGGGCCCCTGGGTCCATCCACTGCCCCGGACCCCGCGGCCGCACTGCCTGCGCTGAGATCGTGACGACGTCACCGCCGTCACCGATGTACACCGTGTCATCGCCGAGAAACTCGTTGAGCTCGTAGGCGACGCGATAAGGATGGATCGGCACGCTGTTGGACTTGAACAGCGGCATCAGCTTCTCGGTCGCAACCGCCTCGGCTTCCGCCAGCTGCTTCATCCACTGCTGCCGCGACTGGCGCTGCGCGTTCTTGATACGGCCCGACGCGGCCTGGCGCACGGCACCGAGAATCGCACCCGGATCGCCGACGAGTCCCAGCGAGATGTCGCGGTTCTTTCCGACCGTGCGGTAGTCCATGTCGATCTGGACGAGGGTCAGCTCCTTGCTGATGCGCTTGCCGTAGCCCATGCGGAAATCGAATGGCGTGCCGACGATGACGATGACGTCGGCACTGGCAAAGGCATTGCCGCGCGTACGGTCAAAGTGATGTGGATCGCCCGGCGGCAGTAGCCCGCGACTACCACCGTTGAAGTAGCCCGGGATATCGAGTTCGCGCAGCAGCGCGATCGCTTCCACATGGCCGCGCGCGGTCCACACCTGCTGGCCGTACAGGATCGCGGGACGCTCCGAGTTCACGAGGATGTCGGCCAGGCGCTCGATGTCCCGCGGATCGCCGATCGACTTGGTCGACGCGCGGTACTTGCCCGGCTGCGGAACCACTGCCTTCGCGACTTCGACCTCGCGGTCGAGCACGTCACGGGGGATCTCGAGGTACGCGGGCCCCGGCGCGCCGTTGAAAGCCTCGCGCGCCGCCATCGCGATCATGTCGGCGACCCGCTCGGTGCTCGGCACGCTGGCCGCGAACTTGGTGATCGGCGTCATCATGTCGACGTGCGGCAGGTCCTGCAGCGACCCCATCTTGTGCTGCGTGAGTGCGCCCTGGCCGCCGATGTGCAGGATCGGGCTTTCGGAGCGGAACGCAGTCGCGACGCCGGTAACCGCGTTGGTGCATCCGGGCCCGGCCGTCGTCACGACGCAGCCAAGCTTTCCGGTCTGCCGCGCGTAGCCGTCCGCCGCATGGGCAGCCGTCTGCTCGTGTCGCACGTCGATGATGCGGATGCCCTCGTCCACGCAGCCATCATAGATATCGATGATGTGGCCACCGCACAGCGTGAAGATCGTATCGACGCCCTCGTTCTTGAGTGCCTTCGCCACGAGGTGCCCGCCGGAGATGACGTTGGCGTCGCGGCTTTTGCGCTGCAGCGTGTCCTCAGCGGTAGTGGCCTTGCTCAATTTCGCTGCGGGATCTAGCACTGCCATGCTGCCTCCAAGTGGGCATCGTTGATTGTCGCCGGGCGCGCGCGACTTGCCTTGCGAGTCACGTTCGCGTTGCTTCGGCGGTAGTGGGAACGCGCACGCCGCCGCTTTCGTTGAATTTGGCGCGACTGTTGGCGAAGTGGCGGATGCGCATGGGCTTGAGCACCACGAGCGCCAGCAACGCCGCCACGATGTTGAATGACATCGCGATGAAGAAGACTGAGTGCCAACCGTAGGTCAGCGCGATTGCAGTTGCGGGCGCCACCAAGAGGGCTCCGGCGCCTTTGGCGGTGTACAGCATGCCAGCGTTGGCGGCGGCGAACTTTCCACCGTACGTGTCACCCTGGGTGGCTGGGAAGAGACTGAAGATCTCGCCGTAGACGCCGAAGTAGAACGCGGTGATCAGTACGAAGTACACCGGATTCGTGCCCGACTGACTGAGCGCGAACAATGCGACCGCACCCAGCAGGAAGGCGATCGCCATCGTATTTTCCCGTCCGATATGGTCGGAGACCCAGCCGAAGAACGGTCGGCCGACTCCATCGAAAATGCGGTTGAGCGAGAGCGCGAACATGCGCATGCCGACGCGCGTTTGCACCAGCTGGTTGATGCGCTCG
>JANXZZ010000145.1 GCA_025355245.1 Pseudomonadota bacterium
CGCGCATGCGCCCGTACATCATGATCGTCAGCGGCGAGTCGGCGCCGACCAGCATCAGCGTCGTGTTGAAGTTCTCGAAGGACATCAGGAAAGCGATCGCACCGGAGCCGATCAGCGCCGGGCGCAGGTACGGGATCGTGATCGTCCTCAGCACCGCCGCCCGCGACGCGCCGAGGTTGAAGGCCGCTTCCTCGAGCGTTCGATCGAAGCGCTTGAGGCGCGCACTGATGGTGAGCGTCGAGATGGCTACGATGTAGGAGAACTGGCCAGCGACCACCAGCGGCAGGCCCGGCCGCAGGAACTCGAGTTCGAGGCCGAAAGTGTCATCGGCGAACTGCGCAAGGCGGCTCGCGAAAGCGAGGATCGAGATTCCGAGGATCACGCCCGGGATCACCAGCGGCGCGAGCATTAGCAGCGACAGCGCGGCCTTGCCCGGGAAGCGGGCGCGCTCGATCAGGAACGCGTTTGCGGTGCCGACGGCGACGGAGAGCACGGTCACCCAGCAGGCGACCGTGAAGCTCGTCCAGATGCTCGCCAGGATTTCCGGGTCTCCGAACAGCCCGACCCGCTCCTTGGCCTCGTTGCCCACGAACCAGTCGAGCGTGAACCCGTGCCACGGCGGCGCGGGATATGGCGCGTCGTTGAAGGCAAACACGCCGACGACGATCAGCGGCAGGAACAGGAACGCCAGGAACAGCACCAGGTAGAGCGCCGTTCCGGCGCGCAGCCAGGCAGGGCGTGGCAGGGAGGGAATCATGAGCGCCGCATCACTTCGCCGAAGCGCTGGCCGCTGAGCCGAAGCCCGACCCACACCATGCTGGTCGACAAGATCAGCAAAAGGAACCCGAATGCGGCTCCCTGCTCCCAGTTGAAGCGCGTGATGAACTGCGTGTAGATCTGCTCGGTGAACCATTGCGAGTTCTTGCCGCCAAGCAGGTTCGGTGTGAGGTAGTTGCCGAGCGTCAACATGAACACCACGATGCAGCCGGCCGTGATGCCCGGGGCCGCGTGCGGGATCACGATCTTGCGCAGCACGGCCCAGCCGTTCGCGCCGAGGTCGTAGGCGGCCTCAATAAGCGCGTTGTCGAGGCTCTCGAGGCTGCTGACGAGCGGCACGACCATGAATAGGAGGGAGGTGTACACGAGCCCGATCAGAATCGTCGAGTCGCGGTAGAGGAGCTCGATGGGCATGTCGGTGACGCCGAGTTTCACGAGGAGGCCCGGCAGCACGCCCGATTCCCGGAGCAGGATCATCCAGCCGAGCGTCCTTACGGTCTCGCTGACCCAGAAGGGGATCAGGCAGACGACGAACAGCAGCGAACTTGCCCGTCCGCGCAGCAGCTTGGCGATGGTCCAGGCGATCGGGAAGGAGATCAAGAGCGTGAGCAACGTCGCGATCGCCGACATCAGCGCCGTGCGCACAAAAATGTGCCAGTAAAGCGGCTCGGAGAAGAACGTCCGGTACTGCTCGAAGCTCGCCTGGTACTCGCGCGGCGCGGTCCGCTCGCGAAACGACAGAATCGCGAGGTCGAGGTGCGGCAAGATGATCAGGGACAGCAGCCAGAGAATGGCCGGCGCCAGCAGCAACCCGAGCATCAGGCGGTTCTGCCACCGTCGAGCGCCGGCTTCAAGCACGAGCGGCGTCCGCCGTGGGGAAGCACGCGGCGCGTGCCGGATCGAAGCCGAAGTGCAACGCCTCGCCGACGCGCAGATCCGCGAAGCGTCCGGTCTGTGGCAGCGCGATCCGGAATTCGAAGCGACTCTTGGACTCGCGCACCAGCACCGCGGAGTTCGCGCCGTCGAACAGGAGGCTCTCCACGGTCGCCGTGTAGCCCGGCTGTCCGGCGGGGAGTTCGGAGGCGGCGCGGCCGAGGCTCGCGACCTCTGGACGCACGAATGCCTCGACCGGCGATCCGGCCTGAACCGCGCCCTGCGCGGCGGCGCGGATCGTCCAGCCCTCGGTACTCTCGAGCTCGACGATGCCGCCATCAATGGTTCTGGCGCGACCGCAGATCTTGTTGTTGGAGCCGACGAATCCGGCGACGAATGGCGTGGCCGGCGAGTAATAGAGTTCCTGCGGCGTGCCGAGCTGCTCGAAGCGCCCCTTGTTCATGACCCCGACGTGGTCGGAGAGCACGAGCGCCTCGGACTGGTCGTGGGTTATGTAGACGAACGTCGTCCCGAAGGCGGCCTGCAGCTGCTTGAGCTCGATCTTCATGTGCTCGCGGAGCTTGAGGTCGAGAGCGCCGAGCGGCTCATCGAGCAGCAGCAGTGTCGGCTCGAGGACGAGGCTGCGCGCGATCGCGACGCGCTGGCGCTGACCGCCGGAGAGTTCATCGACCGCCTTGTGGGCCGCGCCGCCGAGGCCGACGCGCTCCAGCATCGCTGCGCTCTTCTTGGCGCGCTCCGCGCGCGCCACGCCGCGCCGGGCGAGCCCGAAGGCGACGTTCTCGCCGACGTTCATCATCGGGAAGAGCGCGAGCTGCTGGAACACCATGTTGACGGGGCGGCGATTCGGCGCGACGTCGGCCATGCTGTTGCCGCCGATGATGATGTCGCCTTCATCCGGAGCGATGAAGCCGGCGATCATGCGCAGCAGCGTCGTCTTGCCGCAGCCCGAAGGACCGAGGATCGAGAAGAAGCTGCCGCGCGCGACGCTAAAGGAGAGCGCATCGACGGCAGTGTGCGCGCCGAAACGCTTGACGACGGTTCGCGCCTCGAGGTCTGGGGTGCTCAATTCGCCGCCTTGACCCGGTCGAGGATGCGACCTTCGATCTCTTCGAGACCGGGTGGAATCGCCGGATACCACTTGATGTTCTTGAGCGCGGCCTCGGAGAAGCTCGCGGCGAACTGCGCCTTCAGTTTCGCATCGATCAGCACGTCCGCGCCCTTTGCGGCGGTAAAGCTGCCGACCGCCTTGGTGATCTTGGCGGCGATGTCGGGGCGCATCGTGAAATTGATCCACGCGTAGGCGCCCGCGTCGTTGCGTCCCTTCGCCGGCAGCGCAAAGGTATCGAGCCAGCCGAGCGCGCCCGACTTTGGAGCGATGTACTGGATGTCTGGGTTCTGCCGATTGAGGCCCCAGCCACCCGTGTCCCACATCATCGCGGCGATGACCTCGCCGGACCTGAATCCGTTTAGCAGCTGGTCTTTGTTGTCGTAGAAGAATTTCAGGTTCGCCTTGCAGGCCGTCATCGTCCTGCCGACCTCCTCCATCAGCGCCGTGTACGCCTTCGGGTCGCCGTACAGCGCGAACGGGTCTTTGCCGAGCGCGAACGCGAACGCCATCATCGTCGGTCGTTTCAGGCGAACCGCCGTCTTGCCCCTGAGCTCTGGCTTGCACAGGTCGAGGTAATCGGCCGCTTTCGCGCGCTTCGTGTCGATGACGATGCCGTCGGTGCCCCACAGATAGGGCAGCCCGTACACTTTGCCATCGAGCGTCGTGTTCTTGCGCGTGGTCTCGAGCAGCGTTGGCACGAACTGGTCGAGCTTTACCTTGGTGAGGTCGAGCGGCTTATAGATCCCGAATTCGCGTTGCGCCGCGAGGATCCGGTCCTGCGAGGGTTGCGCGAGGTCGAAGCCTGCGCCACCGGTCGCGCGTAGCTTCGAGATCATCTCTTCGTTGTTCGACAGGGAGACCTCGACCTGGATGCCGGTCTCCTTCTTGAAGAGTGCGATGACCTCGGCGGGGACGTAGTCGGCCCAGCTGATGATTCGCAGTCGGGTTGGGTCGTCCGCGAGCGCAGTCGCGTTCACCAGGACGCTTGATAAGAGGATCGCCGCAAGCACACGTCTCATCGGATTTTCTCCATCGACGATCGGTGCGGCGTCGCCGAGCCGAGCGCTCTTAGCGTACCGCCTGTCCGATCTGTAGTCATGCCTTATCGGTCGGGCGCCGCCGTCCGCAGCATGGGATCGGCGGCGGCCGCCGAGTCGCTGCCCCGGCGGCCGCGCGAGGCGAGCGCGCCGAGCACGCCGACTGCCAGAAAAATGGCCGAGATCGCCGGGTTGTAGTAAACGATCGCAATCAGCGAGACGACGGCCAGCGTCAGCGCCGTCAGCGGAAACAACGGATAGAAGGGCGCACGGAACGGCCGGTCCATCGTGGGCTCGCGGCGACGAAGCCGCATTAGACTCGCCATGCTCATGATGTACATGACGATCGCGCCGAGCGCCGACATCGTGACGATGCTGGCCGTGAGCGACTGCCCGGCAATTTTAACCAGGGTGTCGGAATAGATCGCGGCGATGCCAACGGCGCCGCCGGCGAGAATCGCAACGTGCGGCGTGCGCCAGCGCGGGTGAATGGCCGCGAGGCGCTTCGGCAGCAGCCCCGCGCGCGCGAGCGCAAAGATCTGCCGCGAGTAGCCCATGATGATGCCGTGGAACGATGCGATCAGGCCGAGGACGCCGATCCAGACGAGAAAGTGCAACCAGCCGCTGTTGGCGCCGACGACGATCTTCATCGCCTCCGGGAGCGGATCGTTGATGTTGGCGAGCACCTTCCAGTCGCCCACGGCACCGGCGAAGATCATCGTGCCGAAGGCCAGGGTGACTAGCGTGAGGATGCCGCCGATGTAGGCGCGCGGAATCGTGCGGCGCGGATCGCGGGCTTCCTCGGCAGCCATCGCGGCGCCTTCGATCGCAAGGAAGAACCAGATCGCGAATGGAATGGCGGCGAAGACTCCGCCCAGCATCGCGAAAGACGGGTGGTCCGCGCCTGCCCATCCGGCGGCCGTGAAATGCGACCAGGCGAAGCCCCCCGAGACGACGCCCATGAACACGAGGAGTTCGCCGATGGCGAGGATCGTCACCACGAGCTCAAAGGTCGCGGCAATAGTCACGCCCGCGATGTTGAGCGCCATGAATACAAAGTAGGCGCCCACCGCCGCGTCGCGGGCATCGACGCCCGGGAACTGCACCTTGAGGTATGCGCCGATCGCGAGCGCGATCGCCGGGGGCGCGAACAGGAACTCGATCAGGGTCGAAAACCCGGCGACGTAACCGCCGAGCGGGCCGAAGGCGCGGTAGCTGTACGCGAACGGGCCGCCAGCGTGCGGAATGGCCGCCGTGAGCTCCGTGTAGCTGAAGATGAAGGTCGTGTACATGACCGCGATGAATACGGTCGTCACCAGGAAACCGAGCGTTCCCGCCAGCGCCCAGCCGTAGCTCCAGCCGAAGTACTCGCCGGAAATGACCAGCCCGACCGCGATACCCCACAGGTGTAGGCCGCTCAGCGACTTCCGGAGGCCGGGACCCGCCTCAGCCATGCTGTCTCGCGCGCGGCAACACCTGGCCGTCGAGCCAGTTGCGCAGCTCGAGGAGCCGAAGGTCTGCACTGCGCATCGCCGCGCCGAGACCGTGTTGCCAGAGGAGCGGCGCATCGCCCGGGTTCGACTGCAGCTTGCGCAGGTCGCCTGCGAAGACGCCGAGCGCAGCCGTATCCGCGAACATCCCCTCGGTGACGAGCGTCTCGCCGTAGCGCTCTGCCGCCGCCGCGATATCCAGGTAGTCGTACTCGGGGTGGTACTGGACGCCCCAAAACGTGCCGCGGTCGTGCGTGAAGGCCGCGCCCTGCAGGCCCATGTCGTTGGTCGCAAGTTCGATGGCGCCCGGCGGCAGCGCGGCGATCTCATCGCGGTGGATCGTTGGCGCCTCGAACACCGCGGGCTTGCCCTGGTAAACGCGGTGCGCCTTGCCGGCGGCAGTGAGCGTGATGCGCCTCGCGAAGCCGAATTCGCGGCCGCGCGGATTCGCGCGCACTTCCCCGCCGGCCGCGGTCACCGCGACCTGCAGTCCCCAGCAGCTGCCGAAAAAGGGCACGCCGGCGGCGAACACGGCCTTCGCCAGATCGACCTGACGCGTGATCGGCGCGCCGCCGTTATAGAGGTTGAGTGCCGAGCCCGTCATCGTGACGCCGTCGTAGTCGGCGAGGCCGACCCCGGCCGGGAACACCGGATCCGCGTCCGCGGGCAGCACCACGTCGCAGCGCAGCGCGGGATCCAGACGCCGCATGACGTTCAGGTAGCCGGCGCCCGAGTCATAGCCGAGCGCGGCGCTCTGCCGCGCGCGCACCGCGGCGGTGTTGCCATCGATGACGAGGATGCGCGGCCCGCTCACGCGCTGCGCGTCGCCGCCGCGAGGTCGCCGCCGACGGCCGCGCGGAAGATGCGCTCGAGCTGCGTGGCATTGACCGGGATCGGGTTGCCGCCGGCCGACGGATCGATGGCCGCTTCCTGGCCAATTACCGCGGCGTTGTGGGTAGTGACGCCGATGTCGGCGAGCGAATGGGGGATGTCTAGCTGCTTGCGCAGCGCCAGCACCCACGCGAGAAAACCCTCGTAGCCGCGCGCCGGCAGGTTGAGTACCCGGCTCACCACGTCCGCTTTCTCTGCGATCGACTCGCGGTTGAAGGTCATGACGTACGGGAGGATCACCGCGTTGGTGAGCCCGTGGTGGGTGTTGAACCAGGAACCGACCGGATGCGCAATCGCGTGCACGCCGCCGAGTCCTTTCTGAAACGCGGTGGCGCCCATCGTCGCCGCCGCGAGCATCTGCGCTCGCGCTTCGATGTCGTGTCCGTCCGCGCAGGCCCTCGGCAGGTACTCCTTCACCAGCCGCATGCCTTCGAGCGCGACGCCGTCGGCAAGCGGGTGAAAGCCCGGCGCACAGAAAGCCTCGAAGCAATGGACGAAGGCGTCGATGCCGGTCGCTGCGGTGACGCCCCTCGGCAGGCCTACGGTGAGCTCGGCGTCCGCAATGACGACGCGCGGCATCATCAGCGGGTGGAAGATTATTTTCTTCTGATGCGTCTCTTCGTTGAGGATGACGCCGGCGCGGCCGACCTCGGACCCGGTCCCGGCGGTGGTGGGCACCGCGACCACCGGCGCGATGCCCGCGACATCGGCGCGTGTCCACCAGTCGCCGACGTCCTCGAAATCCCAGAGCGGGCGCGTCTGCCCGGACATGAACGCGATCACCTTGCCGGCATCGAGCGCCGAACCGCCGCCGAACGCGACGACGCCGTCGTGTCGTCCGCGTCGAAAGGCCTCGAGTCCCGCCAGCACGTGGCTGCTCGCCGGGTTGCCGCGCACCGCGCCGAAAAGCGCCGCGGTCGGCAGCGCGGCGAGGCCGCTCTTGATCATGGGTGCGTTGATGAGGCCCTCGTCGGTGACCAGCAGCGCTCGACTGATGCCCGCACGCGCACACGCCTCTGGCAGCTCGGCGATGCGCCCCGGACCGGCCCAGATCGTCGTCGGATAGTTCCAGTTGCCGCGCAGCACTACGCTCATGTCGCCAACCTGAGATGGTAGGACTTCGGCCGTGTCAGTTGTTCGAAGCCGACCCGGGACAACGTGCAGCCGCGCCCGGAGTTTTTTACGCCCGTCCACGCAAGGGCGGGATCCAGATAGTCGCAGCGGTTGAGGAACACGGTGCCGGTCTCTAGTGCGTCCCCGAGCGCCTCGGCGCGCGCCGCATCGGCGGAGAAGATCGCGGCCGTGAGGCCGTAGTCGCTGTCGTTCATAAGCCGCACCGCTTCTTCGTCGGAGCCGACCTTCATGATGCCAACCGCAGGCCCGAAGGTTTCCTCGCGCATGATTGGCATCGAATGGTTGACGCCAACCAGTACCTGCGGCGCGAGATACGGCGTGCCGGCTCGCGAGGCAGCGAACGCGCTCTCGCCGATCAATTGCCGCGCGCCGCGTTGCACCGCATCGGCAACCTGCTGCCGCACGAAATCCGCGGCCGCGGTGCGCACGACAGGCCCCAGCGTCGTTTCCGGATCGAGAGGGGAGCCGAGCCGATACTGTTTGGTGAGATCGACGACGCCGGCGACGAATTCGTCGAAGCGCGGCGCGGCTACGTAGATGCGCTTGATCCCGCAGCAGGACTGGCCGGCGTTGAAGAACGCACCGTCCGTCAGCGTCTCGATCGCGTGCACGAGGTTGGCATCGGCGCGTACGTACGCCGGATCCTTGCCGCCGAGCTCGAGCCCCGCAGTCGCGAAACCCGCGGCGGTCGAGGCGACCACTGCGCGCCCTCCCGCAACCGAGCCCGTGAAGCAGACGTTCGCGACCCGCGAATCGGCCATCAGCTTCGCGGCATCGGCGTGCGACAGGTGCAGGAACTGGAAGATGCCGGCGGGCAGCCCGGCGCTTGCGAAGGCTTCCGCAAAGCGCTCCGCGCACAGCGGCGTCTGGTGGGAGTGCTTGAGGACCACGGCGTTGCCGGCAATGAGTGCCGGCAGGACCGCGTTCACCGACGTGAGGTAGGGAAAGTTCCACGGTGCGATAACGGCGACGACGCCGAGCGGCACGCGCTTGATCATTCGCGTGAACCCGGGCTTGTCGTCGGGGCGCACCGGAGCGAGCGCCGACGCCGCGACGCCCAGCATGTAGCGCGCGCGCTCCTCGAAGCCGCGTATCTCGCCGGGAGCGTGCCGGATCGGGCGGCCCATCTGCCAGCTGATCTCCGGAGCGAGTTCGGCGCTGCGGGCCACGAATTCATCGACGGCGCGCGACAAAAGTCCGCACCGCGTCGCGAGCGGCAGTGCGCCCCAGCCCGCCTGTGCGCGCACCGCTGCGTCGAGCGCGCGATTGATGCCGGCCGAGGACTCAAGCGGCCGCTCGACATACACGCTGCCGTCGACGGGACTGATCGTCTTAAAGGTGTCTGCCATGGGTCCGCTCAGATGATCTCGAAGTAGCGCGCCAGTTCCCAGTCGGTGATCGCCTTGCGGAACTCGCGTTCCTCCCAGTGCCGCGTCGCGGCGTAGTGCTCGACGAACTCGTCGCCGAACAGTGAGCGCGCGGCGTTGGAGGCAAGCAGGCGGGTTGCCGCGTCGTAGAGCGTCGGTGGCAGCCGGCGGTGCTCGGGATGCTCGCGGTCGTAGGAGTTGCCCTCGACCGGCGCATCGGGTTCCACCCTGTTCTCAATGCCCCACAGCCCCGAGCCGATCGCGGCGGAGAGTGCGATATAGGGGTTGATGTCGGCGGCGGCGATACGGTACTCGACGCGCTGGCTCGACGTGCCGCCGCGGATAACGCGCAATGCCGTCGTGCGGTTCTCGACGCCCCAGGTTGCCGAAGTCGGCGCCCAGTAGCCCGGAATCAGGCGCGAGTAGCTGTTGACCGTGCAGGCGATCATCGACAGGAGCTCCGGCATCAGCGCCTGCTGCCCGCCCACGAACCAGCGCATCGCGTCCGACATGTCGTTGGGCTTGGTGTCGTCGTAGAAGACGCTACGCCCGTCCTGGGTGCGCAGCGAGATGTGCAAGTGCCCGCTCTGCCCGGGGACGCTGTTCGACCACTTGGCCATGAAGGTCGCCATCAGGCCGTGGCGCTGGGCCACGACCTTGGCGAAGGTCTTGAAGAGCGCGGCACGGTCCGCGGCCTCGAGGGCCTCGCAGTAGGTGAGCGCAGCCTCGAGGACGCCAGGGCCGGTCTCCGTGTGCAGGCCCTCGATCGGAAAGCGCATCGTCTGCCCGAGATCGAGCAGTTCCTGGTAGAGATCGGAGTGGACCGAATTGCGCAGCACCGAGTAGCCGAACGCACCCGGTGTCATGGTCTTGAGGTTCCGGTAACCCTTCTCGCGCACTGACTCGGGGGTTTCCGTGAACATGAAGAACTCGAATTCGGCCGCGGCGCTCACCGCGTACCCCATCTGCTCGGCGCGTGCGAGCACGCGGCGCAGCGTGCCGCGCGGACAGACCGCTTCGGCGCGACCGGCGAACTCGGCAAGGAACAGCGCGGTCTTGGGCTCGAACGGAATCTCGCGGCGCGTCGCCGGCAGCACCCGGATGGCGGCGTCGGGGTAGGCCGTGTGCCAGCCGGTGAATTTGACGTTGTCGTAGAGCTGGTCGGTCGAGTCCCAGCCGAGCACCACGTCGCAGATGCCGAGGCCCTTGTCGAGGGCCGACAGAAACTTGTCCCGGCTCAGGTACTTGCCGCGCAGGATGCCGTCGACGTCGAAGACGCCGACCTTGACGTGCTCCATGCCGTGGTCGACGACGTACTGGCGCGCCGCCGCGATCTCTTCTCTGTTTTTCGGTTCCATACCCATCCGTAAAAGCGCTGCCCCGGCTGTGCGAGCGATCATATACGGGCTCCGTGCCGTGTCGCGAGTCGGGCGCGGGCGGACGGCGCGCGCGTTGGCAACGCCGGTGGCGCTAGTGTTGGCCCGGGACTCCATTCGTGTGACGATCGCCGTGTACCGAGTGGCCGGGGCGCGGGGACCGACGTGGCAGACCGACCGAACCTGTTGATTCTGATGGCGGACCAGCTGACCGCCGGCGCGCTCCCGGCCTACGGCAATCGCGTTGCGAAGACCCCCCACCTCGATGGTCTCGCGTCCCGCGGCGTCGTGTTCGACTCTTTCTATTGCAACAGCCCGCTGTGCGCTCCCTCGCGTTACTCCTTCCTTGCCGGCCGACTGCCCGCCGCGATCGGAGCCTACGACAACGCCGCCGAGATGGCCGCGCAGACGCCGACCTTCGCCCACTACCTGCGCCGCGCCGGCTACCGGACGATCCTGAGCGGGAAAATGCATTTTTGCGGTCCCGACCAGCTGCATGGATTCGAGGAGCGCCTGACGACCGATATCTATCCCGCCGATTTCGGCTGGACGCCCGACTGGACGCGGTTCGCCGAGCGGCCGAGCTGGTACCACTCGATGGATTCGGTCACCCAGGCCGGCCCCTGTGCGCGCACGAACCAGATCGATTTTGACGACGAGGTTGTATTCAACGCACGCCAGAAGCTGTTCGACATCGCGCGTGGCAGGGACCGCCGGCCGTTCTGCATGGTGGTGTCGATGACGCACCCCCACGACCCGTACACGGTTCCCGAGGAGTACTGGAACCGCTACCGGCATGCCGACATCGACATGCCGCGCGTCGAGCTCGCGGTCGATCAACTGGACCCGCACTCGCGCCGCCTGCGCCACGTCTGTGGCCTCGACCGGCAAGCGGTGACCGCGGCGCAGGTGCGCGCGGCGCGCCACGCGTACTACGGCGCCGTATCCTACGTCGACGACCAGATCGGCGCGATGCTCACGGCCCTCAAGGCCGCGCGCCTCGATTCGAACACGGTGGTCGTGGTGCTCGCCGACCACGGCGACATGCTTGGCGAGCGCGGCCTCTGGTACAAGATGAGCTTCTTCGAGCCCGCCTGCCGCATTCCTTTCATCGTGCACGCTCCCGGCCGCTACGCGCCCTGCCGCGTGCGCGAAGCGGCCTCGCTCGTCGACGTGCTGCCGACGCTGTGCGAGCTCGGCGCAGGGCGCGCGACCGACTACGCGACGCCACTCGACGGTCACAGCCTCGCGCCGCAACTCGGCGGCGCGCCGGGTCGCGACGAAGTCATTGGCGAGTACCTCGCCGAAGGCGCGATCGCGCCGGTCGTGATGATCCGCCGCGGCTGTGAGAAGTTCGTGCACTCGGCGCCCGATCCCGACCAGCTCTTCGACCTTGCGAAGGATCCCGACGAGCGGACCAATCTGGCCGCGAGCGCCGCGCGCGCGGCCGACGTCGGCGCGTATCGCGCGGAGGTGGCCGCGCGCTGGGATCTCGCGGCCGTGCACGCCGAGGTGCTGGCGAGTCAGCGACGCCGCCATGCGGTGTACGCGGCCTTGCGGGAAGGCGTGTACACGCCCTGGGACTACCAGCCCGGCCGCGATGCGAGCCGGATGTACATCCGCAACGACCAGGACCTCGGCGACCTCGAGGCCATGGCGCGTTTCCCGCGGCCGGGCGTCTGATTCCGGTGCGAAGTCTCGCCGCACTCTTCCTGCTGTCACTCGCCGCGCTCGCGCCGGCGGACGCGGCGAGCGCGGCCGCGGAACCCGCGTCCTGTCGCGTGGTGCGCCTCTCGGACGTGGGCTGGACCGACGTCACCTCGACGACCGCGGTGTTTGCCGACGTGCTGCGCTACCTGGGCTACCGACCGGAAATCACCCTGCTCTCGGTGCCGGTAACCTTCGCCTCGCTCAAGAATCGCAACATCGACGTATTCCTTGGCAACTGGATGCCGGCGCAGTACAACGACCGCCAGCCCTTCGTCGCCGACGGCTCGATCGAAATCGTGCGCGCCAACCTGACGGGCGCCAAATACACGCTCGCCGTGCCGTCCTACACCTACGAGGCGGGGCTGCACGATTTTGCGGATATCCAGCGCTTCGACACCGAGCTCAAGGGCGCCATCTACGGCATCGAGGCGGGCAACGACGGCAATCGCCACGTTCTCGAGATGATCCACGACAACGATTTTGGACTCGGCCATTTCAAGCTGATCGAGTCGAGCGAGCAGGGCATGCTGGCGGAGGTCGCGCGCGCCTATCGCACCCACGAGGCGATCGTGTTTCTCGCGTGGGAACCGCACCCGATGAACATGCGCTTCGAGCTGCGCTACCTGACGGGCGGCGACACCACCTTCGGGCCTGACTTCGGCGGCGCGACGATTCACACGGTGACCCGTGCCGGCTACAGCGCCGAGTGCCCGAACGTCGGCCGGCTGCTGCGCAATCTCGAGTTCACGACGCGCGGCGAGAGCGAGATCATGAACGCGATCCTGAACGAGCACGCTTCGCCCGAAACCGCCGCGCGCGCCTGGCGTGCCAAGCACGCCGACGCAGTCGCCGGCTGGCTGGCGGGCGTCACCCGGGCGGACGGCTCGCCCGCGGCGGTGGCCAGCGACGGGCGGGCGGGCGTGGGGCGCCTGCGGGTGAGTTCCTTCGAGACTGCCATCACCGCCCACAAGCTGCCCTTCGGGGCCGCGGTAACCGTCGGCATCGACTGGATCAAGGCGCACGGCGGCTCGTTCTTCGACGCAGTGTCCGCGCTCGTCGGCGGCGCGGTGCGCGGCATCAACGCGGCGCTGGGCTTCATGCCGTCCTACGTGCTGATCCTCGCGGTTGCGGCGCTCGGCTGGCTCACGCAGCGCTCGCTGCTGCTCGCCGCGTTCATCGCCCTGACGCTGATGTTCATCATGAACCAGGGCTACTGGGCGCAGACCCTGGAGACCCTTTCGCTGGTGCTCGTGTCGGCGGTCGTCGCGACGCTGATCGGAGTTCCGGTGGGGATCGCCGCGGCGCATCGCCCGCGACTGTACGCGGCGCTGCGTCCCGCGCTCGACCTCATGCAGACGCTGCCGACGTTCGTGTACCTCATTCCGACGCTGGTGCTGTTCGGACTCGGCGTGGTGCCGGCGCTGATCTCGACGGTGATCTTCGCGCTACCGGCGCCGATCCGGCTCACCCACCTCGGCATCAGCGGCGTGCCGAAGCCGCTGCTCGAGGCGGGCGAGGCCTTCGGCGCCACGCGCTGGCAGCTGCTCGTCAAGGTCGAGCTGCCGAGCGCGGCGCCGCTGATCCTCGCGGGCATCACCCAATGCATCATGCTGAGCCTGTCGATGGTCGTCATCGGCGCGCTGGTCGGTGCCGGCGGACTCGGCGTACCGGTCGTTCGCGCCCTCAACACGGTGCAGGTCGGCATGGGCTTCGAGGCAGGGCTCGCGATCGTGCTGCTCGCCATCGTGCTCGATCGCATCACCCGATTCGCCGGCAGTCGCAAGCCGTGAGGCGGTCGCGGTGAGAATCGCAAAGCCGCTGCTCGCGGTCACGACTCCGCTCGGGGTCGCAATCGGGCTTCGCGAGGCATGGCGGTTCCACTGGTGGCTGGCGGTCCTGATGGCGCTGCTCGTTGGCGTGATTGCCGCGTTCTTCCTCGTGACGCTGCGACGAATCCGCGCAGAGTCCGCCCCGCCCCGGGACCCACCCCGCTGACCGGCCTTTTGCGGCTGCACGGGCCCCACCGTCACGGGGTTTCGGTGCGCACCGACAGCGTCGCGGTGCGCTCGCGCGTACGCTGTCCGCCTGACCTGCGGTTAATCAATTGTTTTTAATGAACAAATTCGCGACGGATGGACCACCCGGCCGGCCGCGCTATAACAGTTGACTAATGACTATAAAGTCATTAACTTACTGACCAGTTATTTATAAAGAGGCGCGGTCGATGACCGCCGACAGGCCCTTGGAAGCCACTGATGCCGGCGCAGAGTCACTGCCCCGTCGGGAACGCCGCAAGGACGCGCGCCCCGCAGAACTCGTGGACGCCGCGCTCGACGTGTTTGCGGAGCGCGGCTTCGCCGGCGCGCGCCTCGAGGACATCGCGAATCGCGCGGGCGTGACCAAGGGGACGGTCTACCTCTACTTCGCGAGCAAGGAGGAACTCTTCGAGGCGGTCGTGCGCCAGACGCTGGTGAGCTCGATCGCCCGCGGCCAGGCGACCGTCCGCGACTTCGAGGGGCCGACGCCCGAGCTCTTGCGCATCGTGCTGACCGGCTGGTGGCACGGGGTCGTGCGCACCAAGGCGGCGGCGCTCGTGAAGCTGATCTGCGCCGAGGCCGGCAATTTCCCGGTGGTCGCACAGTTCTACTACGACAACGTGATCGAGCCTGGGCGCCGCCTGCAGAGCCGGATCATCGAGCGCGGCATCGCGCGCGGCGAGTTTCGCGCGGTGAACGTCGAGCACGCGGTGATGGCGATCGTCGGCGCCTTCCTCTACGTGCAAGTCCATCAGTGGTCGTTTGCAAAGGCGATTCCGACGACCTCGATCGAGGGCGACGGATTCCTCGAGTCGTTCATCGATTTTGTGCTCGGTTCGCTGACCGTCCGGGAGGGTGTCCGATGAAAGCCGCCGCGTTGGCGATCCTCTCCACCGCGACGCTGCTCGCGAGCTGCGCAACGCTGGGTCCGCGTCAGGCGCCGCCGGCGCTCATCGACGCCGCCGCCCTCGGTGGCGTGGCGCAGGACTCCGCAGCTCCCGTCGTCACCGAGCGCTGGTGGAGCGCTTTCAAGGATCCGCAACTCGACCGGCTGGTCGAGGAAGCGCTGGCGAAATCACCGACCGTCTCGGCCGCGGCGGCACGGCTCGAAGGCGCCGCGGCGCTCGCGAGGGCAGCGCGCGGCGGTCGCCTGCCGTCGACAGGCCTGTCGGCGGCGGTGACGCGGCAGCGGCTCAGCGAGAAGGGCCTCTACCCGCCGCCCTACGGCGGCTCGACGCTCAATCTCGGCCAGGTGGGCCTCGATTTTTCCTACGAGCTCGACCTTGTTGGGCGGGTGCGCGCGCAGGTCGCCGCGAGCGAGGCCGGGAGTGCGGCCGCGCGCGGCGACTTCGCGGCGGCGCGGCTCGGCCTCGCCGCTGCGGTGTCGCGCGCATACCTCAAGCTTGGGCGCAGCTACGCGCTCGAGGACACGCTGAACGCCGCCGCGACCCGCCGTCGCGATCTGCTCGCGCTCACCGAGCAGCGCGTGCGCGCGGGCCTCGACACCGAGTTCGAGACCGAGGCAGCACGCGCCGCGGTCGCGAGTGCCGATTCCGACCTCGCCTCCGCGGCGGAGGACCGCGCGCTAGTCGCCAACGAGCTGGCTGCACTCCTCGGCGAGGGCCCGGGTCGCGGCGCCGCGCTGACCCGGCCGGGTTTCGCGTTGCCCATGGCAATCGCGATGCCGGACGAACTGCCCGCCAACCTCGTCGGTCGTCGCCCCGACGTCGTCGCTGAACGTGCCCGCGTCGAGGCCGCCGCGCAGGAGGTGCGCGTCGCCAAGGCCGCGTTCTACCCGAACATCAACCTGAGCGCGTTCGCGGGGTTCCAGTCGATCGCGCTCGGATCGCTGGTCAGCAACGGCACTCGCAGCTGGAACGCGGGACCGGCGTTGTCCCTGCCGCTTTTCTTCACCGACAAGCTGCGCGGCCAGCTCGGCAGCCGCGATGCCGATTACGCCGGCGCGGTCGCGCGCTACAACGGCACCGTTATCGAGGCCTTCCACGAGGTCGCGGATGCGGTCGCCTCGCTGCGCTTCCTCGATCGGGAGCAGGCGGCGAGCGCAGCGGCCGTCATTGCTCTTGAGCACGCCTACCAGCTCGCGCTCGTGCGCTACCGGGCCGGGCTCACGAACTACCTCACCGTCCTGATCGCCGAGGAGAACCTGCTCGCGCAGCGCCGTATCGCCGTCGACCTCGACGCGCGCCGCGCGGATCTCGCCGTCGCGCTGTTCCGCGCGCTCGGCGGCGGGTTCTCGGCTTAACTTCCGTCGGAGTCCCCCATGCCTGACAGTCCCGCGACCGCCGCCCCGGTTCCTCCCGCCCCGCCGCTCTCGACCTCGCGCCGCCGCCGGGTACTGCAGGTCTTCGGCGGCGTGCTGATCGTGATCGCGATCGTCGTGGCCGGCTATTCGTTGTTGTTCGGCCGCTTCAAGGAATCGACCGACAACGCCTACGTCGCCGGCAACCTCGTGCAGGTGACCCCGCAGGTCGCAGGTACGGTGGTGGCGATTCGCGCGGATGACACCGATTTCGTCACTGCCGGCCAGCCGCTCGTCGAGTTCGACCCGTCAGACGCGCGCGTCGCGCTCGAGCAGGCGGAGGCGCAGCTCGCCAAGACCGTTCGCGACGTGCGCGGCCTGTACGCCTCGACGGCTGCGCTCGGTGCCACCCTTGCGGTGCGCGACAGCGACTCGGTCCGCGCGAAGGACGACCTCGCGCGCCGCGAGTCGCTCGCTGCGACCGGCGCGGTCTCGGGCGAGGAGCTCGAGCATGCGCGCATGGCGATGACCGCCGCGCGCGCTGCGCAGGCCTCCGCGCGCGAGCAGTGGGAGAGCAACCGCGCGCAGACCGAAGGCACCGACGTCGCCTCGCACCCGCTGGTGCAGCAGGCTGCCGGTCGCGTCCGCGCCGCCTACCTCGACTTCGCGCGCTGCAAGGTGCTGGCGCCCGTGAGCGGCTACGTCGCGCGCCGCACCGTGCAGGTCGGGCAGCGCCTGCAGCCGGGCGCCGCGCTGCTCGTGATTGTGCCGCTCGACGGCGTGTGGGTCGAGGCGAACCTGAAGGAAAATCAGCTGCGCAACCTGCGCATCGGCCAGCCGGTGCAAGTGTCGGCCGATCTCTACGGCAGCTCCATCGACTATCGCGGCCACGTGGAAGGCCTCGCGGCCGGCACCGGCAGCGTGTTCTCGCTGCTCCCCGCGCAGAACGCGACCGGCAACTGGATCAAGGTAGTGCAGCGCCTGCCGGTGCGGATCACGCTCGACCCCGATGCGCTGCGCTCGCACCCGCTCCGGGTCGGGCTCTCCATGCGCGTGGTGGTTGACACGACCGACCGCAGCGGCGCGCAGCTCGCTACCGCCGCGGGCAACACCACGCACTTCACAGCCGCGACCCAGGACCACGCGGTGGCTGACGCCGATGCGCGCGTCAGCAGCATCATCCTCGCGAACGCGGCGTCCCGCGTGCGGGTGCGCGCTGCCGCCGAGCATCGTGCCGCGGACGCGACGCGGCCGGCGCAGACCGGCGGCTAGTCGGATGGCGGCGCCGGAAAGCCAGCCGTACCTGCGCGGCTGGGCGCTGATCGCGATGACCTTCGGGCTCGCGATCGCGACCTTCATGGAAGTGCTCGACATCACGGTGGCGAACGTCTCGCTGCCGACCATTGCGGGCGACCTCGCGGTGAGCCCGACGCAGGGCACCTGGGTGATCACCGGTTACGGCGTCGCGAATGCGATCACCGTGCTGCTCGCCGGCTGGCTCGCGCAGCGCTTCGGCGAGGTGCGCGTCTTCATCCTCTGCGCGCTCGCCTTTGGCACCGCGTCGTTCATGTGCGGCGGGGCCAACAGCCTCGAGGTGCTGATTGCATTTCGCGTGCTCCAGGGTGCGGTCGCGGGCCCCATGGTGACGATGTCCCAGGCGCTACTGCTGCGCAACTTCGCGCCGCAGCGGCGCGGCCTGGCGATGGCGATCTGGGGCATCACCGTCGTCGTCGCCCCGCTGATCGGGCCGATCCTCGGCGGCTACATCACCGACAACTACGACTGGCGCTGGATTTTCCTGATCAACGTGCCGATCGCATTGTTCGCCGCGGCGACGGTCTGGCAGACGCTGCGCAAGCGCGAGACGCCGCGCAGCCGCACGCCGGTCGACTACGTCGGCTTCTGGCTCGTCGTCACCGGCGTTGGCGCCCTGCAGATCCTGCTCGACAAAGGCAAGGAGCTCGACTGGTGGCATTCGAACTTCATCGTCGCGCTCGGCTGCGTGTCCGCCGTGGCGCTGACGACGCTGATCATCTGGGAACTGGGTGAGAAGTCCCCGGTCGTGAACCTGCGACTGTTCCTGATCCGCAACTTCGTCGTGTCGGTCTCGGTGATGGCCTTCGCCTACGCCGGCATGTTCGCGGGCATCGTCCTGGTCCCGCTTTTCCTGCAGACGCAGCTCGATTACACCGCGACCTGGGCGGGCCTCGTGGTCGCGCCCGTCGGTATCCTGTCGTTCGTGCTGACGCCGATCGTCGGGCCGAATTTGCCGCGCCTCAACCTCAGGGTGGTGATCACGATCTCGATGGTGATCTTCGCAGCGGCCTCATTCTGGCGCGCGACGCTCACGACCGGCGCCGACTACTGGCACCTCGCGGCGCCGCAGTTCCTGCAGGGCGCCGCGATCGCGTTCTACTTCGCGCCGCTCATCATGCTGTACACCGCAGAGTTGCCGCCGTCGATGTACGCAAGTGCCTCGAGCCTCATGAACTTTACGCGCATGCTCGGCGGCGCGGTCGCCACCTCGATCGTCACGACCACCTGGGACCAGCGCGCGGCCGTCCACCAGAGCACGCTGGTCGAGCACGTGGTGCCGGGTTCGCCCGGCTACGACAGCACCGTCGCGACCCTGCAGGCGAGCGGCCTCAGCCCGACCGAGATCGGCGCGTCGATCGCGCGCAGCATCTCCCAGCAGTCCTACCTGCTGGCCGCCAACGAGGTGTACCTGTGGATCGGCGTGCTGTTCCTGGCGCTGATTGCCGTCATCTGGTGCGCGCGCCCGGTGCGGGCGCCGGCCGGTGCCGTCGCCGCTCATTGAGCAGGGTCGGCGCGAGCGTCCTCAGCGCGTGGCGGGCAGGACCGAAGGCGCTGCGCCGGCGACCGCCGTCACGCCATCGACGAAGTAGCCGGTATCGCCGAAGCAGCTGCTCGGGACGCCGCGGTGCTCGGCGTAGTGCAGCTGCACGCGCTCGCCGACAGCGGCCTCAAGCCGCGCCGCGACGCCGGGGTCGCGCACGGTGAAGTACCAGATCTCGGGCTGCACGCCGGCGACGACATAGAGGGCGAGCTCGCCCTCGTAGGTCTTGCAAATCCAGCCCTTGCGGGAGAATTTCTGCAACACCCCCGCACGATCGCCGTTCGAGTACTCGAACTTGAGCGTGAGCCAGCCGTAGAGCGTCGAGCCGGCAAGGAGCACGACGATGCTCCACACGAGCGCCCTGGCGAGGCGGCGGCCGAGCGGGGTGCCGGCCACGCTAGAGGATCTCCTCACGCACCACGTCCGGCGCAACGGCGTCGTGGAGCTCCGAGTTGAAGCCCACCATCACCATCGTGCCGGTACCGGAATTCCGGTAGGCGTGGGTGACGCCGGGCGGCACGGTGAAGCGCCAGTTTTCGCCGGCGGGTACCTCGATGTCGAAAATCGCGCCGTCCTCCTTGAGGCGCACGAGCGCAGGCCCCGAGACGACGGAGATCTCGGTGCCGACGATGTGGCGGTGATTGCCACGCACGCCGCCCGGCGCCGTCAGCACCACGTGCACGTTGCGGCTGGCGGCAATCTGCGCCGCATCGACGGGCTCGAACAGCGAGCCGCGGGCATCGGCGTGCGTGGGAACGGGCTCGATATGGGTCTTGAGATTGCGCATGAGCACAGGATAGCAAGTCGCCCGCGTGGCTTCCCGCTGGCGAGCGCCTGGCCTGCGCCTAGCGCCGCGGATCGCCCCGCGGCGGGTTGCGCTCGGCGCTGCGTGCCGGAGCCTTGGGCGGCGCCGGCGCCGGAGTCGACGCCGGCTCGCGCGGCGGCGTTCGCGTTTCCTGCGCGGCGCGCCGCACCTCGGGCGGCGGGTGCGGCTCGACGGGCGGCGGTCGCAGCGCCGGGGCAGGCCGCGGCGCAGC
>JANXZZ010000200.1 GCA_025355245.1 Pseudomonadota bacterium
CTCGTGATCGAGGACGATCCCGGCTATCGCCGGCTGCTGCGCCAGCACATCGTGACGGCATTCGAGGATGCGTTCGTGGCCGAGCACGTGCCGGGCGTCGACGGGCCGCTGCCGGCGGAGTTCACGGCCGCCGGCTACGACGCGGTGCTGCTCGATCACTCACCGGACGCCGGTTCCGGGCTCGCCTGGCTGACGGCCGGCCGCGCGCGCCCGCTGTTCCCGCCGATGATCTACCTGCTGCCTACCGCGGACGCCGAGGCCGAGGCGATCGCCCGCGAGCACGGCGCACTCGGCGCCATCGCCAAGCAGAAGGTCGACCACCGCAGGCTGGTCGCGCTGCTGCGCGAGGCGCAGACCGCGCAGCGCCGTGTGCTCGCGACCTTCCGCCTGAGCCCGGCCGCGGAGAAAGCCTACCGCTTCGGCTCCATCCAGATCCGCGGCGTGCGCTGCGTGCGGCCGCTGGCGACGAGCCCGATCTCCACGGTGTACCTGGCCGAGAGCGAGCGCGAGGGCCGGCTCGTGGTCATGAAGGTGCTGCGCCAGACGCCCGACCACGTCGACAAGCACAGCACCTTCGACCGCTTCCTGCAGGAATACGAGATCATCCGCAACATCGTGCACCCGAACGTGGTCAGGATCTTCGACCTCGGGGTCGCGGACGACCACGCCTACATCGCGATGGAGTATTTCGCCGTTGGCGACCTGCGCTCGCGCATGAAGCGCAGCATCTCGCCGCTCGACGCGCTGGCGATGCTGCGGCAGATGGCGGCCGCGCTGCAGGCCATCCACCTCGCCGGCGTCCTGCATCGCGACCTCAAGCCCGGCAACGTAATGATGCGCATCGACGGCTCGATCGCGCTGATCGACTTTGGGCTCGCCAAGCAGCTCTCGCTCGAGGCCGAGATCACCGCGACCGGCGAGATCTTCGGCACGCCCTACTACATGAGTCCCGAACAGGGGCACGGGCGCGAGGTCGATGCGCGCAGCGACATCTACAGCCTCGGCGTCATCTTCTACGAGATGCTGACCAACAAGAAACCCTACCTCGCGCCGACGCCGATGGCGGTCATCTACAAGCATAGCCACTCGCCGATCCCGATCCTGCCGGTCGAGATGGCTGCCTGGCAGGGCCTCCTCGAGCGGCTGCTCGGCAAGGAGCCGGCCGACCGCTTCCAGTCCTCCGCCGAACTCGTCAGGGCCATCGATGCGCTCGCGGCGGGCACGCCCGCGTGAGCGCGGCGGCAGCGGCGCCCGCGGTCGTGGCGGCGGATTTCGGCTTGCGCGCGCCGACGCCTCCGGCCTGGTTCGAGGCCGCGGCGGGTTCGCTCGAGACGCTGCTCGTCGATCACGCCAACTGCGAGAAGAAGGCGGCCTCGACCGCGCTGGGGCTCATGTTCGCCTACGCGGACGACACGCGCCTCGGGCTCTCGCTCGCGCGGCTCGCGCGCGAGGAGCTGCGCCACTACGAGCAGGTCGTGCGGCTGCTCGACGCGCTTGGCTTCAAGTACACGCGGCTGTCGCCCGGCCGCTACGCGGGCGAGCTGCGCCGCGCGCTCTCGACGCACGAACCCGCGCGGCGCCTCGACCTGCTGATCGTCGGCGCGCTCATCGAGGCGCGTTCCTGCGAGCGCTTCCGCGGGCTTGCACCGCGCCTGCCGCCGCGAGTGGGCGGGTTCTATGCGGGGCTCGAGGCGGCGGAGGCGCGCCACACGCAGCTCTACCTCGATCTCGCGCGCGACTACGCCGCGCGGGCCGGGCTCGGGGTGGCGGCGCGCTTCGATGAGCTCGCGCGCATCGAGTCCCTGCTGGCGACGCAGCCGGATCCCGTGTTCCGGTTTCATTCCGGGTCGCCGGCCTAGCCGAGTTCCGCCCTCAAGCGCGCGGCAGGGCCTCGAGCCTGAGGCCGCCGTCGTCCCAGCTGAGCAGGCTCCCCTGCGTGTACCAGTCGCCGGTCACGATGCGCGTGCGCGGCGTGCCGTCGACCGCGTGCGCGTAGACGCCGGGTCGATGGGTGTGTCCGTGGAGGATCGTCTCGACGCCGGCGTCCCGGAAGGCATGCGCGACCGCGCCCGCGTTCACGTCCATCAGCATCGGGATCTGGCCGGCGGTGTGCGCCTTGCTGCCGGCGCGGGCCTCTTCGGCGAGCATCTCGCGCTGCGTGACGCTGAGCGCGAGGAACTGCCGCTGCCAGCGCGGCTCGCGCACCAGCGCGCGCAGGCGCTGGTAGGGCGCATCGTCGATGCAGAGTGCATCGCCGTGCGTCAGCAGCACGCGCCGGCCGTGGCGCTCGACCAGCGTCGGGTCGACCAGCAGCTTGCCGCCGGTCATCTCGCAGAAGCGCTCACCGAGCAGGAAGTCGCGATTGCCGTGCATGAAATAGAGCGCCGTGCCGCGTGCGGACAGTGCACCGAGCGCGCGCGCCGCCGCGCGGCGGTGCGGGTCCGGGTCGTCGTCCCCGACCCAGGCCTCGAACAGGTCGCCGAGCACGTAGAGCGCGGCGGCGGTGCGCGCCTCGCCGGCGAGGAAATCGCAGAACTGCTGAGCGATCTCGGGGCGGGTCGCGTCGACGTGCAGGTCGGAGACGACGAGCGCGACCATGCGCCGCTAGCGTGCCGGCGGCGCCGTGGCCGGCGCGCCCGCGGCCGGCGCCGAGGCCGGCGCTGGCGTCGGAGTAGGCGTCGCGGCCGGCTTGG
>JANXZZ010000246.1 GCA_025355245.1 Pseudomonadota bacterium
GCAATCTGGCGCGAGATCCTGCACATGGTCAACGACGGGGTCGCCACCACGCGCGAGCTCGACGAGTCGATCATCTACGGGCCGGGGCTACGCTGGGCCGGCATGGGCACGAATACGATCTACCACCTCGCGGGCGGCGAGAGCGGCATGCGCCACATGCTGCACCAGTTCGGGCCGTGCCTTAAGTGGCCGTGGACCAGGCTCGAGGCGCCCGAGCTCACCGAGAAGCTCATCGATCGCATGGTCGAGGGCACGCACGAACAGGCGGCCGGCCGCTCGATCCGCGAGCTCGAACGCCTGCGCGACGACTACCTGGTCGCGATCCAGCAGGTGCTGCGCCAGTTCGATATCGGCGCCGGCGGCACGCTCAAGGCGCTCGAGACGCGGCTTTTCAACGATGCCGCCGCGCGCGGCGTGGCGCGGAACGACGATCCGCGCCAGCCGCTCAGGCTGTTCGAGTCCCCAGTGCGCGCCGAGTGGATCGACTACAACGGCCACATGACGGACTCGCGCTACCTCGAGGTCTTCGGGGCTGCCGCCGATGCGCTGTGGCGCATGGCCGGCATCAACGAGGCTTACCGTGCAAGCGGACGCGCGCTCTACACCGTCGAATCGCACATCAACTACGCGGCCGAGGTGCGCCAGGCCGACGGCATCTACGTGACGACGCAGGTAATCGGGCTCGATGCCAAGCGCCTGCACGTCTTCCACCGCCTGCACCGCTCGGACGGCACGCTGGCAGCGACCGGCGAGCAGATGTTCATGCACGTCGACACCAAGGCCAAGAAATCGGCGCCGATGCCGGCCGAGGTGCTCGGCAAGTTCGAGGCCGTGCACAAGGCGCACGCGGGTCTGCCGCGTCCGGCCGAGGCCGGTCGCGCGATGGGCATGGCGCGCTGAGGCCAACGTGCCCAAGATCGTCGACCACGAGGCACGGCGCGACGAGATTGCCCTCGTCGCCTGCCGCGTGGTGGCGAGCCACGGCTTCGAGCAGGCGACCGTCGTCAAGATCGCCCGCGAGGCCGGCTACACCACCGGCATGGTCGCGCACTACTTCGACTCCAAGCAGGAGATCATCCTCGCGGCCCTGCGGCTGATCCTGCGGCGCATCGAAGAGCGTCTCGTGAAGCCGACGGCCGCGAGCGCGGACCTCCTCGAGCTCCTCGCCGAGGCGCTGCCGCTCGATGCGCAGCGCACCACGGAGTGCGCGTTCTGGACGGCGTTCTGGGGCCAGGTACCCGCCGACAAGCGCCTCAAGCGCATCAATGCCTGGGTCCACCGCGAATACCAGCGCCTGTTCGAGCGCTGTTTCGCGGCGCGCTGGGAGGAGTGGGCGAGCTGGTCGCCAGAGCTTCGGGCCGAGGTCATGAGCGGTGTCGTCACCTTCATCAACGGGCTGACTCCGGGCGCGATCTTGAGTCCCGGCGAATGGCCGCCCGAGCGCCAGCTCGCGCAGCTCTCGCGTCAGCTCGAGTTGTGGCGCGCCTGGGCCGTCCGTGCGGCGGCCGGCGCGGCCGCGGACAACACCGATACCGCGCGTGCGCGCGCATCCAGATTGCCGGTCGTCTGACCGCGACGGAGACTACGAATCATGGATTTCTCCCTTAGCGACGAGCAGCGGCTGATCATCAAGACGACCCGTGACTTCGTCACCAACGAGCTGATGCCGCACGAGCAGGAGATCGAGGCGACCGGCGTTCTGCGCCCCGAGCTCCACCGGGAACTGAAAGCCAAGGCGATCGACGCCGGCCTGTACGCGGCGAACATGCCCGCCGAGGTAGGCGGCGCAGGCCTCGACACGGTGACCTGGGTTCTCTACGAAAAGGAACTCGGTCGCACGGGCTACGCGCTCCACTACAACTGCGTCGGCCGACCTTCGAACGTGCTCTGCGCCTGCGAGGGCGAGCAGCGCGAGCGCTACCTGTTCCCCTCGGTGCGCGGCGAACGGGTCGACTGCCTCGCGATGACCGAACCGGGCGCAGGTTCCGACGTCCGCGGCATGAAGACCTCCGCCGTCGAGAAGGGCGGCGACTACGTGATCAACGGGGTGAAGCACTTCATCAGCCACGCCGACCACGCCGACTTCGTGATCCTGTTCGCCGCGACCGGCGAGGAGGAGAGCGCGCGCGGCTCGAAGAAGCGGATCACCGCGTTCCTCGTCGACATGGGGACCCCGGGATTCGAGGTTCGCCCCGGCTACCAGAACGTGTCCCACCGCGGCTACAACAACAGCATCCTCGAGTTCAACGAGTGCCGGGTGCCGAAATCGGCGATCCTGGGCGAAGTCCACCGGGGATTCGAGGTCGCCAACGCTTGGCTTGGCGCCACGCGCCTGCAAGTGGCCGCGACCTGCCTCGGGCGCGCGGAGCGGGCGCTCGAGCACGCGACGCAGTGGGCGGTCGACCGGCGCCAGTTCGGACAGCAGATCGGCAAGTTCCAGGGCGTTTCGTTCAAGCTGGCCGACATGGCCCTCGAGCTCAGGGCCGCGGAACTCCTGACCCTCGACGCGGCGTGGAAGTTCGACCAGAAGACCGCCACCGACTCGGACATGGCGATGGCGAAACTGAAGGCCACCGAGACGCTGGCAATGGTCGCGGACGAGGCGCTGCAGATCCACGGTGGCATGGGCCTCATGTCGGACCTGCCGCTCGAGAGGATCTGGCGCGATGCGCGCATCGAGCGCATCTGGGAAGGCACCAGCGAGATCCAGCGCCACATCATCTCGCGCGCAATGTTGCGCACGCTCGGCGGCTGATGCGGGCGCCGGTGGCGCCGCGCGGAAGCGTCCAGTAGCATCCCCGGCAAGCGGGGGAATACTCAGTGCTCAATCCGAAGCCGACGGGCGCGCCGACGTCGCCGATGCAGCTAGTGCTGCTGATGGCGACGGTGATGTTCATCAACTACGTCGACCGCGGCAACCTCTACACCGCGGGTCCCCTGATCCAGGACGACCTGCATCTCAACGAGAAGGACTTCGGCTTTCTCGTATCCGCGTTCTATGCGACCTACGTGATCGCACAGTTCCCGGCGGGCTGGCTCGCCGACCGCTACGGCGCCAAGCTCCTGCTGGGCCTCGGCGCGGCGATCTGGGCGGTCGCAACCCTGCTGACGGGGTTCGCGGTCGGGTTCTACTCGATCCTCGCGCTGCGCCTGCTGCTCGGAATCGGCGAAAGCGTCGGTTTTACGACGACCTCGAAACTAATCGCAACCGCAGTGCCGCCGGAGCGGGTCGCGATCGCGAACGGCACGCTCGGCTTCGGCTACCTGTTCGGCCCCGCCGTCGGCACCGGAATCGGTGGCCTGATCATGGCAAATTGGGGCTGGCGCCCCGCGTTCTTCGTCTTCGGCGCGTTGTCGCTCCTGTGGCTCATCCCGTGGCGGCGCGTCGTCATCCGGGAGGTCACGATCGTTTCGGCGGCGCCGGATGCAGCGGTGCCGGCGTTGGGTCAGATACTTCGCGAGCGCGGCGTCTGGGGTGCCTCGATCGGGCACTTCTGCGGCAACTACAACTTCTACTTCATCCTCGCCTGGCTACCGACCTACCTCGTGAAGGTGCGCGGATTCACGCTCCAGGAGATGGCCGCCGTCGCGACCGGCGCGTACGTGATCAATGCGTTGGCAGCGTTCTTTGCCGGTTGGGCTATCGACCTCTACGTAAAAAAGGGCGGCTCGCGAACCTTCGCGAACAAGCTGCCGATGGGACTCGCGCACATTCTCGGCATCGGCTGCATGGCCGGAATCGTGGTCCTGCCGGTGCAAGCCTCGATCGCATCGCTGTTCATCTACGAACTCTTCCTCGGCTTTTCATCGCCCGGCTATTTCGCGATCCCGCAGATCATGGGCGGACCGGCCGCCGCGGCGCGCTGGGTCGGCGTGCAGAACACGATCGGCAACTTCCCTGGAATCATCGCCCCGGCGTTGACCGGCTACCTGGTGTTCGTGACAGGAACGTACGTGAGCGCGTTCGCGCTCGCCGGGATCGTGAATCTCATCGGCTTCGTCGGCTGGGTTCTGATACTCCCGAAAATCGAGCCGGTCGACTGGGCCGCGCGCGCCGCGCAACGAATCGCGCGCGCTCGGTAGCGGCTTTCGCACCCAGCAACGCCGGTGCCGGCGTAAGCCGCCCGCTGTCGTCAGCCGGCGACAGAAAACCCGTCGCTCCGACAGCCGTTGTAGGATGCCCGCGGGTATTTCCCCTGCGCCACAGGACGTGATTCATGCGCGCTTCGCCAATTTTCGTTCGTGCCGCGCTCAAGAGGACGCTCGACGGCGCGCTGCTCGCGATCCTGGTATCCGCCGGCTTACCGGCGCAGGCCGCAGACCTGATCGGGCTCTATGTCGGCGGCGCCGTCGGCCAGTCCAGGGTCGAGGTCGACTCGGGCGCGTTCAACGTCGGCAGCTTCAAGGAAAACCACTCCGCCTACAAGGCGATCGTCGGCATCAAGCCGATCCCGGTATTCAGCGTCGAAGCCGAATACGTCGACTTCGGGCACCCGAGCGGCGCGCTGGGAAACTTTCCGGGCGACGTCAAGATTAAGGGTGCCGCGGCGTTTGCGGTGTGGACGCTGCCGATACCGGTCATCGACGTGTTCCTCAAGGGCGGTCTCGCGCGCCTGCAGAGCACCGTCACCGGATACGTCGGTCCGCCGGCCGGGGCGGGGACTTGCCCCGTCACCGGGTGCGTGGTCTCTCTCTTTAAGCTCGATCGCACGAACACGAGCTACGCGGTAGGCGCCGGTGTCCAGTTCAAGGCCGGCGCCTGGGCGATCCGCGGTGAATACGAACGCTTCGACGCCGCCGGCGGCAACCCGGGCCTCGCCTCGGTAGGCATCACCTGGACGTTCCTCTAGACGCCCGATCCTCGCGACGGGGCGAGCGGGACGCCGAGCTTCGTGCTTAGCCTCGCATCCTCGAGCCCTGTGGATCGAACGCGGGTTGCAGGAGCCGCTCGGCCGCACGGCGCTCGCCCAGCACTTCCACCTCGAAACCGCTCGTCGCCGCGGCGACGTCGTTGTTGACGTAGCCGAGTGCGATCGACTTCTTCACCGTGTGACCGTAGCCGCCGGAGGTGACCCAGCCGACGACCTTGCCGTTCTGGAAGATCGGCTCGTCGCCGATCGCATCGGCATCGTGCGCGGCGATGGCGAGCGTGATGAGTTTGCGCTCGCCGCCCGAGGCCTGTTCTGCCGCCGCTCGGTCCCGGCCGATGAAATCGGCTTTCTTTAGGTCGATGAAGCGCCCGAGTCCCGCCTCGAAGGGACCGTAGATCGGCCGGTACTCGCGTGCCCAGGTGCCGAAGCTCTTCTCGAGGCGCAGCGCGTTCAGGGCGCGTCCGCCGATATGCTTGAGGCCGACCGCGCGGCCGGCGTCCCTGAGCAGTTCGTGGAGCGCGCGCTGGTAGTCGGTAGTCTTGCCGTTAATAATCCTGATGCTGGCTTCGGTGTAGGCCGCACGACCAGCCGCAGCAGCAACTAATGATGTTTACGTGCTTTCTTGTCCGTCCGCGATTCACGTTGCCGACTTTAACAACTGCTTGCTCAGGTACAACGGCCGAAATGGAGGTCTCACCGGCCTGTTCGTCGCTTCGAATCCCACAGCCGCGCTGTCGGCGTTCGTGCGCTCATCGGGGACATGGTCACGGAGCTGCGACGGAAAGGGCACGTGCATTTGGACTGGCGGAACACTGACCGCCGTCAAAGCTGACGGCACCCCGCTTCTTGTCGACGCGGACCTTACGACAGTTGATCAAGGCCTTTTCGCTCAGATGCGAGTCGCGAGCGCAGTTTCAGCAATTATCCCCGCTCCAACCGAATACGGTGGGTCCTACATCAACAGTAGCGGCGCGGATGAGGACACAAACTCTGCGATAAGTTATGTTCTGTACATTACGCGAGCCGTAAATCCGAATTCAATCCCACTCGAGACGATCGTGACGGTGAAATGGGCGGATGGAACTACGGCACAATACGTTCGAACGTCCACGACGGGTTCGTATCAATGGGCGTACAAGGCTGGATCAGCAAGAGATGCGCAAGGAAGGCCGATCAATCCGGACGGAACCTTGGGGGCAAATCCGCACAACACAGGGTCCGGGGGTGGGTCCGACAGCGTAGTCGTAACCCCTACTGGTGGATATAACTGGGACTTCAATCTCTCCGGAGGGAGCAGTTGCACGGGAATCGTTACGGTTACGGATGGCGATGGCTCGTACTCTGGCTTCACAGTATTTTTTCCGTGCTAGCAGTCTGGTCATGAATCCGCGCGTGCTACTCGCGACCGGACTTGTTGCCAGTTGCATTGTCGCGGTGTCGGTTTGGGCGCTGCACGGAGAGGTGTTGGCCCCCGAACGTCTTCGCCATGTTCCAGACCATACCCCGCCCGTTGGGGCAGCCGTCGACAATGCGCCTTTGAGCAACGTCAGGCGGAGTACCACGCAAACCCAACTTACACTTCGCGAGCGATTCCGCGCTTCGCGAGACTACGCGGAGTTCATCAGGCGCATCGAACCTGCGGCCCGAGCAGGCGATGTTGAGGCCGAATTCCTTGTGGCCGAGGCTCTTAAGTATTGCGACGAAAATGTGAAGCGATTTTTTCGAACCCGCAAGGGCGCAGAGCGGTCGCTAGACGACGCCCAGCTCAAATGGGCACATATGCCGGCTGGGTATCAGCACGAGATTGTCGACGTTTACGATCGTTGCCAAGCTTTCCTAGCTGACCCGGAAATGAGTGGCACGGCGACACCGTGGCGACCGTGGCTCGATAAAGCCGCCGCCGCGGGATATGCGCCCGCTCAGGCTGAAAAGGCCGATGGCCTACGGGTTGCCGCATCGCTCGGAGATGGGGCCGATCCGGCGGGTCAAGAGCAGGCTAGGGCGCTTGCTTTGCTGGCCGTAAAGTCTGGCGATCCCGACGCCGTAGTAAAGATGGCCAATTGGGTATCGGGCAAAGATCGCTCGCCAGAGGAGTACGGAGACTTAGTCAGCGCGTGGCAATTGCTCGCGTGCCAACGAGGGTATGATTGTGGACCGAGATCAGAGTGGCTGAGGTCGATGTGCAATTGGGATCCCCAGTGTGCCGATGGACAGAGTGTGGAGGAATACCTTCAACGGCAACTCGGATCTCGATACGACGAAGTTCGAAAACTCGCGGCCGCGATCGGGAACGCTGTTGACGAAAAAAATACAGCAGCCATTCAGCCCTATTTGTGAGTGTGACTCTGGCCGGGCAATTCAACTAGCCCTACTTATACTTTGTATTACTCGCTAATCGACGCCGCCAGCGGCAATCCGGGGCTCGTGTCAATCGGCATCACCTGGACGTTTCTCTAGCGCAGGACCGGCGCGCTGCCGGCCCCGGACCGGTCGGTCCGCTAGCCGCGCATGCGCGCGCCCGAGGGGTCGAACGCGGGGTGCGTCAGCCGCGCCGCCGCGCGCCGCTCGCCGATCAACTCGACCTCGAAGCCGGAGACCGCCTCGGCGACGTCCTTGTTCACGTAGCCGAGCGCGATCGACTTTCGCACCGAATGGCCATAGCCGCCGGAGGTGACCCAGCCAACGACGTGGCCGCCGTGGTAGATCGGCTCGTCGCCGATCGCATCCGCATCGTGCGCCTCGATGCTAAGCGTGATCAAGCGCCGCTCTCCGCCGCTTGCCTGTTCGGCCGCTGCGGCGCCCCTGCCGATGAAGTCGCCTTTCTTGAGGTCGACGAAGCGCCCGAGCCCGGCCTCGTAGGGCCCGTAGATAGGCCGGTATTCGCGCGCCCACGTGCCGAAGCTCTTCTCGAGGCGCAGGGAGTTGAGCGCCCGCCCGCCGATGTGCCGCAGCCCGTGCGCGCGGCCGGCGTCCCGGAGGAGTTCGTGGAGCGCGCGCTGGTAGTCGGTCGTCACCCAGATCTCGTAGCCGAGATCGCCGGTGAACGACACCCGTCCAACCAGCGCCGGGATCGTGCCGACGTCCATGCGCCGGAACGACATGAACGGAAAGGCCGCGGTCGCGAGCTCATCGCCCACGACCGCCTGCAGGATCTCGCGCGAGCGGGGGCCGGCGACCGAGAGCCCGACGTACTCCATCGCACACGGTCGCACCGTGACGCCGGAGGGCGGCAGGTGCTTTTCGAACCAGCGCAGGTAGAAGACTTCGGCAGCGTAGGTGCCGATCAGGAAGAAGCGCTCTTCCGCGAGCCGGCAGACCGTGAAGTCGCCGATCAGGCGGCCGGCATCGTTCAGCATCGGCGCGAGCGCCATGCGGCCGGGCACCGGGATGCGATTCGCCATGATCCGTCCGAGCCACGCCGCAGCGCCCGGGCCCGTGATCTCGAATTTGCCGTAGTTGGAGATCTCGAGGAGCCCGGCGCCGTCGCGCACCGCCTGGCACTCGGCGCCGACCGTCGCGTGAGCGTTCGAGCGCCGGAACGTCACGTCCTCGCGCGGCTCCTGGCCCTTGGGTGCGAACCAGAGCGCGTGCTCGAGGCCGCAGTAGTCGCCGAAGACCGCGTTCTCGGCCTTGAGCGCCTCGTAGACCGGCGTCGTGCGCAGCGGCCGCGCGGCCTCGAGTTCCTCGTTCGGGAAGCGGATCCGGAAGCGCCGCGAGTAGTTCTCGCGGACCTTGGCGTTCGTGTAGGCGAGCGTCGCCCAGTCGCCGTAGCGCGCCACGTCCATCGCCCAGATGTCGGCGCCCGGGTCGCCGTCGACCATCCAGTTCGCGAGCGAGAGGCCGACGCCGCCGCCCTGGCTGAACCCGGCCATCACGCCGCACGCGACCCAGAAGTTGGTGAGACCGCGCACCGGTCCGACCAGCGGATTGCCGTCCGGCGCAAAGGTGAACGGCC
>JANXZZ010000270.1 GCA_025355245.1 Pseudomonadota bacterium
CTGCCCTTCTGCTCCTCGAAGCTCTTGAGCGTCTGCTCGAGCGTGGAGATCTGGGCCGCGCTCAGCGTCTGCGTCAGGTCGGTCACGCGGGCGACCGGCGGGATCGCCACCTGGCTCCACGCAGGCGCCGCGAGCGCGCACAAAAGCGCGGCGGCGAGCGTGAGCAACCCGAGCCGGATCGATCTCATCGGGCGGCGCGCGGCGGCGTCAGCCGGTCGGCTTGGCCGGTGCCGGGGCGCCGAAGTCGACTGTCGGCGGCTTCGAAATCGTCGCCTCGTTCTCGACCGTGAAGTTCGGCTTCACCTTGTAGCCGAACATCATCGCGGTCAGGTTGCCGGGGAACTGCCGCACCTGGATGTTGTAGTCTTGGATCGTCTGGATGTAGCGGTTGCGCGCCACGGTGATCCGGTTCTCGGTGCCCTCGAGCTGCGACTGCAGGTCGCGGAAGTTCTGATCAGATTTGAGCTCCGGATACTTCTCGACGACGACCATCAGCCGCGACAGCGCGCCCGACAGCTCGCCCTGCGAGGCCTGGAACTGCTTCAGCGAGTCCGGGTTGTTGGCGTCGACCTTTACCTGGGTCGCCTTGGCGCGCGCTTCGGTCACGCCGATCAGCACCGCCTGCTCCTGGGCCGCGAAGCCCTTGACGGTGTTGACGAGGTTCGGGATCAGGTCGGCGCGGCGCTGGTACTGGTTCAGGACCTCGGACCAGCCGGACTTGGTCGCCTCGTCCAGCGTCTGAATCCGGTTGTAACCACAACCTGACAGAAGGACGGTCGCCGCGAGGACGGGCAGCCACGACAATGAACGCAGGATCGATCGCATTGGAACTCCTTACGGCCCCGACGGCCGTCGCCGGCACTATATGGGTTACACCCGGCCGATACGCAAGTGGATGGGGAACCTGAATTTGCGGGTACCCCCCGAGGGCCACAGCGGAGCCAGCGCGGCGGCGAGTTCGGGCAGCGGGTCGGACCCGAGGGCCTTGCGGTAGCGCTCGACCGCCGACCAGGTGCCCACGTAGTTGACGACGGCCGCGAGCGGCCAGTCGACCTTGAGCTCAAAACCGGGTGCCGGCAGTTCATCGAAGGGAAACGGCAGGCTCCGGTAGTGCGCATCGACGTGGCGGCGCTCGGGCGGCCAATAGCTCCCGACCGGCCCGCGGTAGAAGTCATCGACGATCGCATCGACGGCCGCGTCCGCGCGAAACAGCGAGTAGGTCCAGAGCGCGACGACGCCGCCGTGCTTCAGCACCCGGCGCGCCTCGGCGTAGAAGCGTGTGAATTCGAACCAGTGCGCCGCCTGCGCGACTGCGAGCAGGTCCGCCGCCTCGTCTCGCACCGGCAGCGCCTCCGCGGAGTGGCGCAAATAGCGGACCCGTTCATTGCGGGCGCGGTGCTGGAGCTGGTTCCAGCTCACGTCACCTGCGAGCACGAGATCGAAATGCCTCGCGAGGTCGAGCGCGGCCTGGCCGTTGCCGGTGGCGACGTCGAGCGCCAGCGCCGTGCCGGGCGCCGTCGCCGCGAGGAAAGCGGCGAGTTCCGGCGGATAGCCCGGGCGGTAAAGCTGGTACTCGGCCGACTGGCCCGAGAAGTGGTCCTTGACGCTCACCGCGGCATTTTAGCAAGCGCGCCGCGGCGCCCTACCGCTTTGTCGCGGCCGGCAAATCAGCTAGCGTGGGCGCGCCCGGCTCGCGAAGGTTAAAAAAAACCCCGGGATTTTGGCCCAGGGTTTGGAAAAGCGGACTCGTTCGAAGGGAAGATAAAGTCCGCTAGGGGATTCAGTGCAGGCGCGCCCATTGGAGAATGCGAATTTCCTCGGCCTCGAGATCGAGATCGCGCGCAAGCAGGCGGGCGACCCGTTTCGGATCCGTAGGTACCGCTTCCTGCCCGCCGAGTTCAACGATCCCGGTGTATTCGCTCGGGCCCCGCGTACCGAGGTCCGCCACGAATCGGGTATAGAACTTGACGCTCATGGAGTGGAAGCTTAGGGACCCAACCCTCGGGAATCCGTGACTTATGTCCCAAACCCGCGGGCATCGGCACTTCCGGACCGGTGGTGGCGCCCTCAGAGTGAGGAGGAATCGACTATGGGTCGCTGGCGAGCACCCGAACGGCCGGGGTCCAAATACATAACGCCGGCGGGCGCGGCCCGCCTGCGCGAGGAGCTCGACCGGCTCTGGCGGCAGGAACGGCCGGTGGTCACGCAGGCCGTTTCCGAGGCCGCCGCGCAGGGCGATCGCTCCGAGAATGCGGAATACACCTACGGGAAAAAACGCCTGCGCGAGATCGACCGCCGCGTGCGCTTCCTGCGCAAGCGCCTCGAGGGCATTGTCGTCGTCGATACGCCGCCGTCGGATCCGCGGCGGGTCTACTTCGCGGCGTGGGTCACGCTCGAGGACGAAAGCGGTACGCAGCGCGAGCACCGGATCGTCGGTCCCGATGAATTCGACATGGATCCACGCTATCTCAGCATGGATTCACCGCTCGGCCGGATCCTGCTCGGCAAGGGGCTCGACGCCGAGGTGATGGTGCGCCTGCCGGCGGGTGAACGCGTATTCAGCATTGCCGGCATCCGCTACGAGGCGTAGGCGAAATCGCCGCTCGCGCGCTCAGACGACCCGCACGTTCTTGAACTGCCACGGATCCGAGGTATCGAGATCCTCCGGAAAAAGCCGCGCGCGGTCGTGCAGCGGGTTCCATTCCGTGTACTCCCCGACGACGGGGCCTAGATAGGGCATGCAGATCTCGAGATTGCGGCGGAAATCCATTTCGTCGGGCTCGACGAGGCCGCGCGCCGGATTCTCGATTGCCCAGACCATACCGGAGAGAACAGCCGCCGTGACCTGCAGGCTGGTCGCGTTGTTGTGCGGCGCGAGCGTGCGCGCCTCGTCGACCGAGAGCTGCGAGCCGTACCAGTAGGCGTTCTTCTTGTGGCCGGCGAGCAGGACGCCGAGCTCGTCGATGCCGCCTGGCACGATCTCCGCCATGAGGATGCGTTTCTGTTCCTGCAGGCGCCAGTTGAGTCCCGCGAACTCGTGCACGGAAAGCACCGCCGAATCGCAGGGGTGATAGGCGTAGTGGACGCTCGGCCGGTAGAGGAGCTGGTCGCCGTCCTTGACCGTGTAGTAGTCGGCGATCGACATCGCCTCGCCGTGCGTGATCAGGAAGCCGTGGAAGTAGCCGGCCTTGGGCGTCCAGGTGCGCACCCGCGTCGCGGCACCTGGCTGCATGAGGTAGATCGCGCAGCCGCAACCGAAATCGTGCTTGCGACCATCGCGCGGAAAGTTGCGTTCGTGCGACCCCCAGCCGAGCTCGGCCGGCTGGCAGCCTTCGCTGACGAATCCCTCCACCGACCAGGTATTGACGAACTCCCCGGCCCGCTTCGGGACGCTCGGCACCTGCGTGTCGCGCTCGGCGACGTGAATGACCTTGACGCCGACCGCCCTGGCGAGTGCCGCCCACTGCTCGCGGCTTACGGGGCTGCCCGCGTCGATCTTGAGGTCGGCCGCAAGGTTCAAGAGCGCCTGCTTCACGAAATGCTGCACGAGCCCGGGATTCGCGCCGTGCGTGAGCACCGCGGTCGGCTTCGGCGTCGTATCCTTTTCCTTGAGCTTGCGCAGCGCAAGCGCTTCCTCGCGGAGCGCGTAATTCGTGCGCCGCGAAGGCGACAGCGACGGATCCGTGTAGCCGCCCGGCCACGGCTCGATGCAGGTGTCGAGGTACAGCGCACCGCGCTCCCAGCAGAACTTGATGAGCGCAATCGAGGAGACATCGACCGAAACGTTGAGCACGAAGTCGCCGCGGCCGACGAGCGGCTCGAGCACCTGGCGGAAATTCTCCCGCACCAGCGGTTGCTTGATCACGCGGATGCCGTATTCCTGCGCGACCTTCTGGCCGGCATCGTCGGCGGTCACGATCGTGATCCGCTCCGGCGTCAGGCCACCGATGTGCCGCAAAACAAGCGGCAATACGCCCTGGCCGATGCTACCGAAGCCAATGAAGATGATTCGGCCCGGAAACGTCACGTGAATCTTGTGTTGCGTGCTCATGATCACCCGTGTGCGAGAGGCGCCGGAATCATCCGCGCGCAGCCTGCGATTCGGCTCGCCGAAACCTCTGCGCGAGCGATGCGTACTGTACCTCAACAGGCGTCGGTCGCGAGCGCTTCGGACCGGTCGCCGGCGCCCGCGAAATCCGCCCTCCGCGACGTCGCGTCGCCGGCTTGCGGCGGCCGCTAGCGCGGCGGATTGTGGCCGATTGGTGCGCGCGCGGCGTTACACTCGAACGAAGCCGAGGGCGCACCGCGATGAGTCAGCAGACGATCGTCGACGTCGATACTCTCGCCGCGCACCAGCATGATCCCGCGTGGCTCGTCGTCGATTGCCGCTTCGACCTCGGCGATGCCGGCGCCGGCGCACTCGCCTTCGCACGCGGCCACATCCCGGGCGCCGTCTACGCGCATCTTGATCACGACCTGTCGGCGCCGCGCACGCCGTGGAGCGGCCGGCACCCGTTGCCGGAGGCCGCGACGCTGGCGGCGACGTTCGGGCGGCTCGGCATCGGCGCCGGGATCCAGGTCGTCGCGTGCGACGAGGGCAACGGCGCCTATGCGGCGCGACTCTGGTGGCTGCTGCGCTGGCTTGGCCATCGCGACGTCGCTGTGCTGGACGGGGGCCTCGCCGCGTGGCACGCCCGCCATCTGCCACTCGTGAACACCGCGACCGTAGTCGTGCAGCGGGACTTCGTCGCGCGCCCCGACGACCGGGCGCACCTCACCGCCGACGAGGTGGCGGAGTTTCTCGGCCACGGCGGCGGCGTGCTGCTCGATGCGCGCGCCGCCGAGCGCTTTGAGGGGCGCCTCGAGCCGCTCGATCCCAAAGCGGGGCACGTTCCCGGCGCGCGCAATCACCCTTTCAGCGCGAATCTCGGCGCGGACGGCCGTTTCCTGGCCGCGCTGGCGCTGCGCGAGCGACTTTCGGCGGCCTTGGGTCCCGTGCCGCCGCGCCTCGTCGTCAGCATGTGCGGCTCGGGAGTCACCGCCTGCCACACTCTGCTCGCACTGGAAATTGCGGGACTTGAGGGCGCCCGCCTGTACCCGGGCTCGTGGAGCGAGTGGTGTCGCGATCCCGGGCGGCCGGTCGCGACCGGTGCCGAGCCGCGTTGACTCATTTACATGTAGCCTCGTTTTGCTATCGTGCGCGCGATCGCAGATCCGCGCTGAGGCAGCCCCGTGAATAGTCCCGCGCCCCGCTTGGTCGCGCCGCTTGGTTGGAAGGTCGATGACTCCGCGCAGCTCTATCAGGTCGACGCCTGGGGCAGCGGCTATTTCGGCGTGAACGAAGCCGGACACGTCGTGGTCCGGCCCGACCAGCGCGCCAACCGGGAGATCGACCTGCTCGAGGTTGTCGAGGGCCTTAAGGCCCGCGACCTGACGGCGCCGGTCGTGATTCGCTTCTCCGACATCATCGCGCACCGCCTGCGCAGCCTGAACGATGCGTTCGCGCAGGCGATCACCGAGAACGACTATCGCGGCCGCTACGCCGCAGTGTTCCCGATCAAGGTTAACCAGCAACGCCTCGTCGTCGAGGAGGTCTACCGCAGCGGCAAGGAGTTCGGGTTCGGCCTCGAGGTCGGCTCGAAGCCGGAGCTCCTCGTCGTCATGGCCATGACCGAGGATGCGCCGGACCGGATCATCGTCTGCAACGGCTTCAAGGACGACAGCTACATCGAGACGGTGATCCTCGCCGCCAAGCTCGGCCGGCGCATCATTCCGGTGGTCGAGAATTTCGTCGAGCTCGGTCTCATCCTGCGCCACGCGCAGAAATACGGCGTCCGGCCGAGCATCGGCGTGCGTGTGAAGCTCGCGGCGGAAGGGGCCGGGCGCTGGCGCGAGTCGGCCGGCGAGAAGTCCAAGTTCGGCCTCTTCATCACCGAGATCCTCGAGGTCGTCGAGGTGCTGAAGCAGAACGACATGCTCGATTGTCTGAAGCTCGTGCACTGCCACACGGGCTCGCAGCTGCAGGACATCCGCCGCGTCAAGGAAGCGGTCACCGAGCTCGCGCACGTCTATGCCGAGCTGAAGCTCATGGGTGCCGGGCTCGAGTACATCGATATCGGCGGCGGCTTGGGCGTCGACTACGACGGCAGCCGCACCAACTACGAATCCTCGATGAACTACACGCTCAACGAGTACGCGAGCGACGTCGTCTACCGGATCGCGACCGTCTGCAACACGCGGCGCATCCCCCACCCGACCATCATCTCCGAGTCCGGCCGCGCGATCGTCGCGCACCACTCGGTGCTGGTGTTCAACGTTCTCGGCACGAGCGCGCTCGACCAGTTCCGCGTCGCCAATCGCCTCGAGGAAGACGTGCGCGACGGCGGTGAGATCCCGCAACCGGTGCGCGACCTCTTCGATGCCTATCGATCGGTCAGCGAGCGCCGCCTGGTCGAGTGCTGGCACGATTCCCTGCAGGCGCGCGAGCAGGCGCTGCAGATGTTCAACCTCGGCTACCTCAGCCTCGAGTTCCGCGGTCTCGCCGAGCGCCTCTACTGGGCCACCTGTGCGCGCATCCGCGACATCTGCCGCCGCCTCGAGGCGATTCCGGAGGAACTTGAGGGCCTCGAGACGATCCTGTCGGACATCTATTTCTGCAATTTCTCGATCTTCCAGTCGCTGCCGGACTCCTGGGCGATCAGCCACCTGTTTCCGATCATGCCGATCCACCGGCTGAACGAGCGCCCGGCGCGAAACGCGGTACTCGCCGACATCACTTGCGACTCCGACGGAAAGATCGACCGCTTCGTTTCGCTCAAGGAAACTAAGCGCACGCTCGAGGTCCACGAACTCAGGGGCACCGAGGATTACTACCTCGCGGCGTTTCTGGTCGGCGCCTACCAGGAAACGCTGGGCGACCTGCACAACCTTTTTGGCGACACGCACGTCGTGCACATCCGCCTGCTCGAGGAGGGCGGCTGGTGGATCGAGGAGACGGTGAAAGGCGACACGGCCATCCAGGTGCTCGGCTACATGGAGTACGACACCGACGAGCTCTACCCCCGCCTCGCCCGCGATTGCGAGCGCGCGGTGCGGGAGAATCGCCTGTCGGTCCCCGAGAGCCAGCGCCTGAAGCGATTCTATGAAGCGGAGCTGCACGGCTACGCGTACCTGGAACCGGACGGCGAGTTGAACGCCTGATCAGACGGCGGCCGGCGGCGCGCGCCCGCCACGCCCGCCATTCCGCTAAGTCTTTGGTCCGTGTCCGGAACGCTCCCGACCGGACGCTCCTTCAATGGACCCGGCCCGCTCCGCGATCGGCGCCCGGACCCCGGTCGATGCGGCGTTGTTGCTGGCGCGCGACATGTCGGAATTTGTGCACTGCATTGGCAAAGTCATTGATCCTTATGGCGGAAAATTGCACGCCCCGTTTGGACCGCGTAGGATCGAGCGCGGTTGTAATCGCCGAATCCGCTTCGACGGGCGTCTCGGTCGGTCCTTGAAACCGTATGTTTTTTGCACCGACGCTCTGCCTCCTTGCCCGCGCGAGTTGATCAGCGCACGACCTACGGTTCGGACTCATTCCGCCGCAGGCGGCCAGGATTGTGCGTGGCTTGCCGGTGACGGACACCTGGTCCGAGGTTGAGGACCGCGATGCGCCGAGGCTTCTGGCCGAGGGCACGCCTGAGCGAGTGAGAAGTCTCGATGACGACCATTTACGTAGGCAACTTGCCCTTTTCTGCGACCGAGGACGAAGTGCGCTCGGTGTTTGAAGCGCACGGCAAAGTCGAGTCGGTAAAGCTCATCAACGATCGCGAGACAGGCCGCCCGCGCGGCTTCTGCTTCGTGGAGATGTCGAGCTCCGACGCACAGACGGCAATCTCTCAGATGAACGGGTTCAACATGGGCGGTCGTCCGCTGCGTGTGAACGAGGCCCAGGAGCGTCCGGCCCGCGGGCCGCGACCGGGCGGTGGCGGTGGGGGTTACGGCGGCTCCCGCGGCGGCGGCGGCGGCTACGGTGGCGGTGGCGGTGGCGGTGGCGGCGGCTACGGCGGTGGCGGTGGTGGCTACGGCGGCCGAACCTACTAAGTCGGCCCACACCGACTTCTATCGGAAGCGAAATACCTGACCCCGCCGCGAGGCGGGGTTTTTGTTCTGGGGGATTCTAATGAGCGGTCGCACTTGCGCACGAGCGTTCGGAATCGGAATGGCGGCCGCGATCGCGCTGGCGAACGGCTGTGCCTCGGCGCCGCCCAAAGCGGGTCACGCCGCAGCGGCTGCGACCGCGACGGCGCCGGCCAAGCACATCGAGACCGCGCGGTCCGACGCCGCGACCCTCGCCGCGCTCGATCGGGTACTCGCCGGTGCGCACCGTTCGGACGCGAACCGCGCCCGCGACGTCTATCGGCATCCGCGACAGACGCTCGAGTTCTTCGGCATCCGCGCGGACAAGACGGTCATGGAAATCTGGGCGGGCGCCGGCGGCTGGTACACCGAGGTGCTCGCGCCGCTGCTGCGCGACCGCGGCCACTACATCGCGGCCAACTGGGACCCGAGCTCCGACCTCAAGGTTGTGCAGGACAGCGTCGCCGCCTTCAAGACCAAGCTCGACGGCAATCCCGACCTCTACGACAAGGTGACCGTGTCCGCGCTCCAGTACCCCGGCGCGATGAACCCCGCACCGCCGGGCTCGGTGGATCTCATCGTCACCTTCCGCAACCTTCACAACTGGCTCGCGCACGATCAGGCGGCGCCGGCGATGCTGCGCGCGATGTACACGGCCCTGAAGCCGGGCGGCGTGCTCGGCATCGTCGATCACCGCGCGGATCCCGCGCTGCCCGTCGACCCCAAGGCGCGCACCGGCTACGTTAACGAGGCCTTCGCGATCGAGCTCGCCAGGAGCGCGGGCTTCGAGTTCGCCGGTGCCGCGGAAATCAACGCGAACCCCCAGGACACGCGCGACTACGAGCAGGGCGTGTGGACGTTGCCACCGACCTGGCGCCTCGGCGACAAGGACCGCAGCCGCTACGCCGCGATCGGCGAGAGCGACCGCTTCACCCTCAAGTTCGTGAAGCCGCGCGCCCCTTGAGCGAACGCGCGCGCGCCTACCTGACGTTGCGCTGCGTTATCGTGATCAGCGTGCCTTCGGCCCGGTAAACCACCGCGCCCCGGAACAGCGTCAGCTCGCACTTGAGGTCCTTGAGCGCGGCCACGGGGACCGAGACTAGGTCGCGGTCCCACACCGCGATGTCGGCACTCTTGCCGACCTCGAGCGAGCCTGCTTCATTGTCTATGAACAATTGGTGCGCGGCCCAGATCGTATACGCGCGCAGCGCCGTCTTCACCTCAACCGACTCCGCCGTCCCGAACGGCTGCGCCCCGAAGGTGCCGCGCGCAGTCGTGCGCGCGACCGCCGACCAGAGGCCGTAGCGAGCGGCGAGCGGCGTCACCGGATAGTCCGAACCGCCGGCCCAGCGGATGCCGCGCTCAAGATAGGTGTGGTAGGGATTAAGCCGGCCGAGGCGCTTGGGTCCCAGGTTCGCCGCATAGTTGTCGCCGATCCACCACGTGAAGGGCGGCTGCGTCTCCGGGTAGCCCGCGTCGAAATCGCGCTGCAGCGCTGCCATCGCGTCGATCGCATGCGGTGCCGGAATGTTGGCGTGGATGATGCCGTGGCGCAGTCCCTTGCTCGGGTGTTCCTTGAGCGCCGCGGCGTAGCTGTCGACCACCCAGTCGATCGCGCGATCGCCGATCGCGTGCGTCGAGACGTGAATGCCTGCTGCATTGTAGAGCCCGACCGCGATCCGATAGTCGGTCGGATCCGTCAGCGGGTAGCCCTTGTTGCCGGCGTCGACGTCACCACCGTTCTTGTACCAGTCGTCGTACACCCAGGCGGTACGCCCTGCGCCGCTGCCGTCCATGAAGAATTTCACGCCGCATGACAGCAGATTGTCGTGAAACGCGTTCGGCGGCTTCGGCAACGTCGCAAGGTGCTTGATCATCCTGCGCACCCCGTCCTGCGAGGAATCGGAATGCCAGAGCACGCAGACGTGCGCGGTCATGAGGCCGCGCGCGGCCAGGTCCGCATAGGCATCCCACTCAAACTGCGAGATGTTGGGATCCTTGGCGGCCGTCATGCCTTCGCTATTCATGAGCGCGAGGCTCGCGAGTATGCCTTTGCGCTCCTGCTCGACCGTCGGCGCCGGTATCAGCTTGGTCAGCAGGTCCTTCGCGGATTCCTTGAGCACGCCGGTCAGCTTGCCGTCCGCGTCGCGATCGATGGTGCCGGCGGGCGGATTGGCGGTCGCCTCGCTCATGTGCGCGCGCTTGAGCGCGGCGCTGTTCGCCGCGCCGTAGTGCCCGGTCGTATGCTCAAGCCAGACGGGGTTGTTTGGTGCGACGGCGTCGAGGTCGGCTGCGTGGATGTAACGGCCTTCGCTCAGCTTCGCCTCGTCCCAGCCGGAGCCGAGGACCCATTCGCCAGGCTTGGCGGTCTTGGCGCGCGCCGCGACGCGGCGCACGATCTCCGCGATGCTGGTCGCGTCGCTCAACTCGATGTCATAGACCGCCGACTCGCCGCCCTCGGCGATGTGTGCGTGGCTGTCGATGAGGCCGGGCGTCGCCGTACGCCCGTGCAGGTCTATGACGGTCGCGTCGGGCGCGGCCATGGCCCTTATCGCGGCATTGGCGCCCACCGCCACGATCTTGCCGCCGCGAATGGCGATCGCCTCGGCAACGGTGTCGACCGCATCCACCGTCAGCACGTGGCCATTCACGAGGATGACCTCGGCCCCGGGCGGCCCTCTCAAGCCTGCCAGCGCCGGCGTCGTGGTCACGAAAGCAAGCGCGCAGCCGAGTGCGAATGCCGCGCCGCAGTGGATTTTTCGAAGCATGAAACTCCCCCTGTTATCCGGGCACTCAGCCGCCGAACAATTCACCGACCGCGCGATGCGCCTCATCGATGGCGGCGTCCATGTACGCCTTGCTGCCCGCGTCCGAATTGGCAATCGTGATCGCGCCGCGGCGCACGCGCCCACGGACGTGCGCGCGTTGCGCCTCCGGCACCACCGGCTCGAACAGCGGATTGAACTCGGGCGCATAGCCGTGCGGCCAGCGGTTCACGGTGATCGCGACAATGTCCCGCCCCGAGTCGAAACCACCCGGCCCGAGCATGCGATCGAGCTGCGCGCGGATCTCGGTCTCGTAGCGCTCGAGACTGGTCGCGATGATCTCCGCGCGGCCGACCTTGTTCTGCTGGTGCTCGGGCAGCCCTGGGGCGCACGGCGTGCGCACGAGGCGCACCAGCGTCGGGCGCTCGAGGTTCGTCGGCGTCGCGTAGTCGCCCATCGCCACGCACTCGTTGAGGTAGGTGTCGGCGAAGTACCCGGCCGGTGCATGGATCGTCGAGACGCCGAGGCGCTGCCACGCGCGCACGTCGCGAACCGCGACGTTCGCATAGATGAGCGGTGTCTTCACGAGTTCGTGCAGTGCAGCCTTCTGCGGCTCCGGCAGCTCCGGGCAGATGTGCGGGATCACCGCGTTCCAGCACGCGAGGACCGCGTGCCGCGCATGCAGGGCGTAGCCGTGCGCCGCGCGCTGGTACTCGATGCGCACCGCCTCGGCGCCCGCCGCGGTCTTGATGTTCGCGACGTGCGTGACGATCGAGTTGAGGCGAATCCGCGTCGGCGCACCGCCGCGATCGAGGCGCGCATAGTCGGCGTGCGCGGTCACGAGGTCATCGACCGTGGCGCCCGGCAGCGCCTCGGGAATGAGCGCGCGCACGAGTGCGCGCGCGATCGTCGCCCCGCCGTCCGGCAGGTGTACGTCGACCGAGCCGCCGGTGTCGGCTAAACCGGCCGCGGTCTCGCCCATTGAGGGCGAGGAGCCCGGCGGCAGCTTCATGCCCGCGAACCCCGGCAGCCCCGTCGCCCAGGCCTCGAGCGCGGAGACCGCCTCAATGCCGACGCCCCACAGGCCGTGCGGCCGCTGTTGGTAGTACCGGGCGACGATCGGGTCGGCGCCCACCACCTTGAGCAGGAACTCGCGGTAGCTCAAGGTCGCCAGGTAGTCCTTCTTCGCCGCGGGCGTGAGCGCGTGCAGGTAGTCGGGCGGCGCATCCTCGAGGATCGCGATCTCGCGCCGCGCGCGCTCGCTGAACGGCGCACCGGCAAGCGCCCTGGCGAGCGGTGCATCCTTGGGCTGGCGCAACAGGTAATCGGCGCCGAAGGTCTCGCGGTCGAGAAAAGTTGCGGAGACGAGGCCCACCGATTCGTAGTACTCGGGCTTCTGGACGCGCTTGGCGAGCTCCGCGGCGCGGATGCCGAGACGCTCTAGTACGCCGTTCGCGATCGCGCTGTACGGCCGGGGGCTCTCGATGCTGTAGGTGCCGCCGTTCATCAGCTGCAGGCGGCCGTCGAGCCAGAATTCGTTGCGCTTGGCGTGGCCGCCGAAGTCATCGTGGTTCTCGAGCACCAGGATCCGTGCGTCGGGCTCGCGATCGCGATAGAGGAGCGCTGCGGTGAGGCCACTGATGCCGCCGCCGACCACCACCAGGTCATACACCTCGCCGGTCTCGGCCGGCGCCGACGGACTCGCGCCGTCGCGCACGGCGTGCATCGCCTCGAATGAGCCGACGTGGCTGCCGCGCAGGCCCGTGCGGGTCGGCGGGTAGTAGCCCGGGAGATCCTGGGCCGCGACCGCGGCCCGCGGCCCCGCGCCGGTCGTCGATTCGCAGCCGCCGAGCGTCAGCGGCGCGAGTGCGGCGCCCACGCCCAGCGCAACCCCTTCGAGAAAATCACGCCGACTGACGTCCGCGCGCTCGGCGCCGGATGTGCGCACGTCCCTGGTCATTGAGCCACCGCCATCAGGAGGGGCGCCAGTATCGGCCACGAGGCCGACGGGCGGCAACGGCTAGTCCCAGAGCGCGCGCATCCGCGAACCCAAGTCGATCGGCGGGACGTGCCCGCTCGCCCCGGCGGCGTCGGCGGCGGGCGCCGCGTGGCCGCCGAGCACGTCGAGCGTGCCGAGCACGCGGGGTGTGAGGAACCGGCTCGGCGCGCCGTACACGTGCGCGTCCCCGAAGCGTGCTTGCTGAGTGATGTAGTACTTGAGCGGCGTGACGAGGTGCAGCGAGTCGCGCGCCCGGGTCATCGCCACGTAGAGGAGTCGCCGCTCCTCCTCCAGGAGCTCGGGCTTGCCGGCAGCGAACTCCGAAGGAAAGTTGCCGTCGTTTACGTTGAGGATGTACACGGACCGCCATTCCTGGCCCTTCGCGGAGTGCACCGTGGAGAGCACCAGGTAATCCTCGTCGAGCAGCGGCGGCCCCGCATGGTTGCCGCTCGCCTGCGTAGGATCGAGCGCAAGCTCGCTCAGGAAGCGCTCGCGGCTCGCATAGCCGCCGGCGATGCGCGCGAGCTGCTCGAGATCGCCGGCGCGAACCCCCGCGGCCTCGTAGTGGCGCTCGAGGTGCGGGCGATACCACTCGAGCACCTGCTCGACCTGGCCGGGCCAGGCAGCGCCCGGTCGTGCGAGCGCGAGCATCAGCGCGCAGAGTTGTGGCCAGTCGTCCTGTGCCGCGGCCGGTGAACGCCAGCCGGAAAGTGCCGACCAGGCGCCCGCGAGCCGGCCGAACTCCTCGAGGCAGCGCTGGCTGTTGGCCGGACCCATTCCAGGCAGGAGCTGCAGGACGCGAAAGGCGGCCACTCGGTTGCGCGGATTGTCGGCCCAGCGCAGTACTGCCAGCAGGTCCTTGACGTGCGCGGCCTCGAGGAACTTGAGGCCGCCGTACTTCACGAAGGGAATGTTCCGCCGCGTGAGCTCCACCTCGAGAAAATCGCTGTGGCTGCTCGAGCGGAACAGCACCGCCTGCTGCATCAGCATGACGCCGGCCTCACGCGCCTTGAGGACCTCGTCGATCACGTAGTCGGCCTGCCCGCGATCGTCCGCGACCGTGACGAGGCAGGGCCGCGCGCCGCCGCCACGCCGCGCGCGCAGCTGCTTCTGGTACTGCCGGTCAGCCTCCGCGATCAGCGCGTTGGCGGTGTCGAGGATCGGCTGCGTCGAGCGGTAGTTCTCCTCGAGGGCGATGACCTCGGCGGGCGGCGCGAACTGTGCGGGAAAGCCGAGGATGTTCTCGACCGCGGCCGCGCGGAACGAGTAGATCGACTGTGCATCGTCGCCGACGACGGTGAGCCCGCCACCTTGCGGCTTCAGCGCCAGCAGGATCTGCGCCTGCAGCACGTTCGTGTCCTGGTACTCGTCTACCAGCACGTGCTCGAAGAGACCGCCCACCGCGCTCGCGAGCCGCGCCTCGCCGACCAGCCCGTGCCAGTAGAGCAGCAGATCGTCGTAGTCGAGCACCTGCTCGGCCTGCTTGCGTACGACGTAGGCGCGGAACAGCTGCGTGAGCTCCGTCTCGAGCTCGAGGCACCAGGGCCATTGCTCCTCGAGCGTAGTCTTGAGAGCGCGCTGCGTGTTCACGCGGTGTGAGTAGATCGCAAGGCAGGTGTCCTTGCGCGGGAAGCGTCGCTCGCGCGCCGAAAACCCGAGTTCGTGGCGCACGATGTCGATGAGATCCGCGCTGTCGCCCCGATCGAGCACCGAGAATGAAGGATCGAGCCCGACCTCGCGCGCGTGCAGCCTGAGCAGCCGGTTGCCAATGGAGTGAAAGGTACCGGCCCAGGGCAGGCGCACGGCGGCCGTGCGGTGTCCGGCGCCGCGCGCGGCGGCCAGCGCCCCGGCGACGATGCGCTCGGCGCGGCGGGTCATCTCCTCCGCCGCCCGGCGGGTGAAGGTCAGCAGCAGGATGCGCGCGGGATCGACGCCCTCGAGGACGAGGTGCGCGACCCGGTGGGCCAGCGTGTTGGTCTTGCCGGTACCTGCGCCGGCGATGACCAGCAGCGGCCGCGCCGCGAAGCGACCGTTGGCACGCTCGCCAAAGGCCGCCGCCGCGCGCTGCGCGTCGTTGAGTGCATCAAGGGGGCTGGCGGCCATCGCCGGATTATCCCGTCGCCCTGTATGTTTATCCAGTCCGCCCGCCGGACGCGCCGCCGGGCGCTGCTACACTTCGCGCGGACCCGCTTCCCGGACGGCCGAACGATGCCCACCATGGAATCCCTCTCGCCGCGCGGCTTCCTGCTGCGGCTCGCGGTCGCGGTGGCGCTCGTCGCCATGACCTACAACCCGACCGGTCACTCCTACGTGCACTGGATCGGCGGCACGTTCCCGACGATCGGGCCGCTGCAGGCGGTGGCGGGGCTCCTGCTGGTCGGCTCCTGGGGATTCTTCCTGCACGCCACCTGGCGCTCGCTCGGCACGGCAGGCGTCCTGTTCGCGACCGCGCTGGTCGCGGCGCTCATCTGGCTGCTCGTTTCGTGGGGCTGGTTCAGCCTCAAGGACACCGGTGTCATCAGCTGGCTCGCGCTCGCGAGCCTCGCGGTCCTGCTCGCGGTCGGCGTCTCCTGGTCGCACATCCGCAGGCGCGTAACCGGCCAGACGGACGTCGACGAAGTCGACCGCCGCTGACGGGAGCCCGCGTGCCGCAACCGAAGCACCTGACCGGCCTCAAGCTGCGCCCCCCTCGGCGCGCCAAGCTCGATGCCGACCTGCAGAAGTACTTTCGGATCTGCGAGGAAAAACTCGGCTTCGTGCCGAACGTGCTCGCCGCCTACAGTTTCGACCAGGCCAAGCTGCGCGCCTTCGCGACGCTTTACAACGACCTCATGCTCGCCGAGTCGGGGCTCAGCAAGCTCGAGCGCGAGATGCTCGCGGTCGTCGTCTCGAGCACCAACCGCTGCTACTACTGCCTGACCGCGCACGGCGCGGCCGTCCGCCAGTTGAGCGGCGACCCGGAACTGGGCGAGATGCTGGTTATGAACTGGCGCACCGCGCGGCTGCCCGCCCGCCAGCGCGCGCTCCTCGAGTTCGCGTACAAGCTCACGGCGAGCCCGGCCGAGGTCGGCGAACCCGACCGCGCGGCGCTGCGCGCGACCGGATGGACCGAACGCGACATCTGGGACGCGGCGAGCGTGGTCGGCTTCTTCAACTACACGAACCGGGTCGCGACCGCGGTCGACATGATGCCGAACGCCGAGTATCACTCGCAGGCCCGTTAGGCCGAGCGCCCCTCAGCGACCGAAGCCGCGTTCGAGTATGAATGCGGCAATCACGCCAACGCCGACGCCCGCCCTCAGGTTCGTGAACACGTACGGGCGCTCCGCGCGCATGCGCTTGGTGTCGCGTTCCATGACCTCGAGACTCGCGCCGACGTGCTCGGCGAGGTCGATCTTGTTGATGACCAGCAGGTCCGAGCGGGTGATCCCCGGACCGCCCTTGCGCGGGATCTTCTCGCCGCCCGCGACGCCGATGACGTAGATCGTGAGCTCGGCGAGCTCGGGGCTGAAGGTCGCGGCGAGGTTGTCACCTCCCGACTCGATCAGCATCAGGTCGAGGAGCGGAAATCGCCCGCGCATCTCCTCCACCGCCGCGAGGTTGATCGAGCAGTCCTCGCGGATGGCGGTATGCGGGCAGCCACCCGTTTCAACGCCGAGGATCCGCTCGGGCGGCAGCGCGCCCGCGCGCGTCAGGATGGCGGCGTCTTCCTTGGTGTAGATGTCATTCGTGATCGCGCAGACCTCGAGGCGATCACGGAAGTACTTGCAGAGCTGCTCCATGAGCGCGGTCTTTCCCGAGCCCACCGCAGGGGTTGATGAGCTGGACGTTGCAACCCTCGCGGGCGATGCCGGCGCGCGCCCGGTAGCCGCCACGCTCGGCGAGGCGGTTGAGACGAGAGACGCCCTCGGGCGCGCACACGCTGAGCTCGACGCCGGCATCGAGCCTACCGCTCACCGGACGCCGCCGGCGGCGAAGACAGATTCGAGCTGGTCGAGAACTGCGGCGAATTCGAACCCCGCCGTCGTGTCCCAGACGAGCACGCTCGCGCGCGGCAGCACCGGTGCGTCGGGCGCCTCGAGCTCGCGCTCGAGCTCCGCCGCCGCTTCAAGATCGACGTGCCCGGGATGGCGGGTGCCGTCGAGCGCGCGGCGCCGGTAGCGTTCGATCAGCACCGCGGGCGCGGCGACGCAGTGCACTTCGGCGAAATGCGCGCCCGGCACTGCGGCGAGGGCCGTCACGACCGCGGCCTGCGGGGCGCGGAAATTCCCTTCGAGCACGCAGTCGTGACCGTGAGCGAGCGTGCTCGCCGCCTCGCAAAGGAGCAGATCCCACGCGAGCAGACTCACGCGGCGCGACCATTCGCGGTCGCGCCCGCCGAGGTGGCGGAACACGCGCTCCTTGTAGAGGTCCTTGCAGAATAGCGGCCAGCGAAACCGCGCCGCGAGCGCGGTCGCGAGCGTGGACTTCCCTGCGCACGGTGGCCCGGAAACGACGATGCAGCGACTCATGGGACGAGTCTACCGACCGCAGGGCCCGCCATGGGATCATGCGCCATGGACCTGAAATCCCGCCGCGTGTTCAAGGGTCGGGTGATCACGCTCGATGTGACCGACGTGCAGCTTCCGAACGGTGAGGTCGCCGAGCTTGAGATCGTCGGTCATCCCGGCGGCGCGGCGGTCGTCGCCGTGAACGAGCGCCGCGAGGTCTGCCTGCTGCGCCAGTACCGCCACGTCGCCGGCGGCTGGCTCTGGGAAATCCCGGCCGGCAAGCTCGACGGCGAGACGCCGGACGCGACGGCGCGGAACGAACTGCGCGAGGAAGCGGGACTTCTGGCCGCGCGCTGGGAATCGCTCGGCCGGGTCATCAGCTCGCCCGGGGTCTTCACCGAGGTCGTGCACCTTTTCCTCGCACGCGAGCTGACCCACGTGCCCGCGGCGCATGAGCGCGACGAGGTCATCGAGGTGCGCTGGCTGCCGCTCGCCGAGGCGGCGCGGCGCGCCCTGAGCGGTGAAATCGAGGACGGCAAGTCGGTCATCGCGCTCTTGCGCGCGGTGCGGCTTATTGACGTAACGACGTGAACTAACGCACGGGAAGTGGCTGTTGTTCGTCGTTTTTCGCGCGCCGATTGTGACCCGTGTCACAAATCCCACCGGCAGCTCCACTTATCGTTTTCTGCATTCTAAAGTGCCTTCAGGGATTGGTCGTTTCAGTTGGAAACGGCGAGAGACATAGTGGTAGACACAGTCAAAATATTGCGGCCGGATTTCGCGACGGATGACGACAATCCGACGGGTCAGGTCGCGCACGATGAACGTGGCAACGCAGTCTGGAAGTGGTCGAAGGACCTCGCCGTGCTGCCGTTCCAGTTCGATCAGCCCGCCCTCTCGGTCGCCGAGGACGCGCCCTCGGCTGTCGGCAACGTCACCGTCAACAAGGTGGCAACGAAAACCGGCTACAACCCGTACGAGAGCGGCATGATTCTGAAGAAGGCGCGAGCCAAGAAGCGCGACCTGAAAGAATTGTCGCGCTGGATCGAAACGCGCAAGAAGCTGGGCGAGCCTTCCGAGACCTGAGCCCGTCGCGCGCCGCGAGGGTCGCCTAGACGGCCTCGATGCAGCGCAGCTTACCCGCATCCCCGAGCCGGTAGAAACGCCTCAGCTCCGCGAGCATGTCGCCGACGCGCGCACGCCGCGGGCGCAGAAACCTCTCCTCCAGCCGCCGGCAGAAACGCGCTGCGTAGCGATTCGCCTTCGCGTACAGCGTACCGAGCGCGTCGTCGAGGTCAGCCCGGAACCGCACCCGGTCGAACAGCCGCTCGTGGAGGCCGCGGACGAGCGTACCGCCGCGCTGCGAGCCCGCCAGCAGCACCGACACCGCGTACTTGTCGATCTCCGCCTGCATCTCCAGGCCGAAGATCGACACCGACCAGTCGCGAGCGGCGCTGAAGGCGACGCAATGGAAGTGGCTCACGCCCTCGAGTGCGGTGCAGAAGTCCTCGAGGTTGTCGTCCGTCAGGTGCTCAAGCGGCGCGCTCGCCTGCAGCCGCGCGAGGAGCCCGGGATCGAGGTACAGGCCGAGATCGAGGCCGCCGCGGTGCTCGGCTACCAGCAGGCTCTCGGGCGTGCCCGACGCAAAGGCCGGCGCGTGCCAGTGCGCGAGTGCGCGGCGGTCGGTGATCAGAAAATCGCAGACGTCCTGGCGCACTTCGGCATCGTTGATCGTCGCGAGGAGTCCCTGCAGATCACGCAGCAGCACGGCTCAGTGGCTCCACCGCACCCGGGCGGTCCCGGCGGGCTCGACGCCGAGCGCACGCAACCGATTCGCCGCCCGCGGGCTGCCGGTCTTGATCCATACCTCGTAGAGGCGCATTAGCTCGTCGTGCCCCGGCGGCCGGGCGGCGGCCGCGATTTCGTTGAGCGCATCGACGAGCGCACCGAACTTGGCGGCGAGCTCCGCGAACACGCGCCCGATGCAGCCGCCGCGCGCGGAACCGCGCGTCGTGTCCGCGAGCGAGCCGTAGGCGCGCCCGCCCATCGCGATGTGGTAGTCGACGTCGACGAGCTTGCGGGCGAAGCCCTGCGGCAGGAAGCCGGCAATGAACAGCGATACGTCGCCGAGTCGCTGCAACGCGTGCTGCCGCTCGGCCAGCGTCGGCGCGCCGAGCGCCTCGGCGAGCATGAGCGCGAGCGGCCGCAATCGCGGCCCCGTGGGCGTCTGGTCGAAGAACGCGTCCGCGCGCGAGAACGTCGTGAGCATGTTCACGACGTAATGCTCGGTGTGGCCGTCGAGCGCAAGGCGCTGCTTCTCCGCGGCGCCGTGCAGCTCGTCGCGAAAGAACTCCTCTAGGCTCGCTACCTGCAGCACTGTCCCGTCTGACATCGTGCCTCCTCAGCGTACTCAAGCTATAGATCGTCCGGCGCGAACAATAATTGACACGTCTGCGCTCGAAGAGATAGCGGCGCGTCGCACATTCGCCGTGTTTTTTTGGTAGCAGCCGCGTGCGTCGAGTGCTGATTCATATTCCGCGCACCAGCGCGGCGCGGCGCTACGTGCGCACGCACCGCGGGCGTGCATCGAATGCGCGCGCGGATCCATTTGACAGATTCCACCGACGCTCGTGATGGAGTTCGCGGCTGCGGCGTGACGCGCATCGCGAATCCCGCTGCCGGAGGCGGTGCACACTTGTTTCGACCGGCAGACGCCGGATGATGGAGCCATGACAGCCCCAATCGGCACCACGGGTGTCCCTGCGTTTCTGAGCGCGCTCGATTACGCGCGCGAGGGAATCGACAAGGGCATGCAGTCCTTCGACCAGGTCGCGCAGGCGGTGGCCGGTGCGGTCGCGAATCCCGCCGCGATATCCGCCGGCAACGACGTCGCCGCGTTCAGTGCGCAGGCCCAGGTCGCCGCTTCCGCGAAGGTCTTCCAGACCGGCGACGAGATCCTGGGCACGCTCCTCAACCTGCGCGCCTGACGGCGCGCCGGCATCAGCGCTGCGTCAGCGTTTCGACCAGCGCCGCCAGCGCGGCGAGGTCCGCGACCTCGTGCTCGGCGCGCGGCAGCTCCTCCGGCCACGGCGCCCCATCGCGGTTCATCCACGCCGTCCTGATCCCGGCCGCGCGCGCGCCGTGCACGTCCGCAATCGCATCGTCGCCAGCGTGGAGGATCTCCTCGGGGGCAACCCCGCTCATGGCGATGAGCTTGAGGAAGATCTGCCGGTCGGGCTTGGCGGCACCCGCGGCGGCGGCATCGATGGCGCCGCGAAAGTAGTGCCCGATGCCGACCTGGTCAACGCAGGCATTGCCATTGGTCAGCGCGAACACCGGCACCCGCGCCGCGAGACGCGCGAGCGCGCTGTCGACGTCGGCGTAGAGCTCGACGGCGTTGCGCTCGCGCCAGAAAACACCGAAGGCCTCCTCCGCCAGGTCCGCCGGATAACCGGCGGCGGTGGCGGCGTGACGCAGGCTCTCGGTGCGCAGCCACGTCACGTCGTGGGCGCGGCCGGGATGCTGGCGGGCGAGGCGCGCGCGTAGCGCACGAAAGTGCGTCGCATCGAAAGCCGCCGCGATGCCGGGCGCGTTGGCGCCGAGCCACGCGCCAAGCGCCGCCTCCGCGCGCACGAGCACCGGCGGCGTATCCCACAGGGTATTGTCGAGGTCGAGCGAGACGGCGCGCAGCGCTTGCGGCATTCAGGCATTATCCGCTCCCGATGGCACCGGCATCCACCTCGCGGCCCTTCGGCCCGCCTATCGTCATCGCCCACCGTGGCGCGTGCGGATACCTCCCGGAGCATAGCTTTCCGGCGAAGGCCTACGCGCACGCGCTCGGCGCCGACTTCCTCGAGCAGGACGTGGTGCTCACCCGGGACGACGTGCCGATCGTCTTCCACGATCTGATCCTCGAGGAAGTGACCGACGTCGCGACGCTGTTCGCGAGCCGCGGCCGGGCGGACGGCCACTGGTATGCCATCGACTTCAGCTACGCGGAACTGCAGACGCTCGCGCTGCACGACCGCATCGAAACCGGCGGTGCTGCCACCTGGCCGCATCGCTTCGGTGAAAGGCTGCCGCTGCGGATCCATTCGCTCGCCGAGGAGCTGACCCTGGTGCGCGGGCTCAATCGCGCCACCGGCAAGAGTGTCGGCGTCTACACCGAGGTCAAGAGCCCGGCGTGGCACCGCGCCGCCGGCAAGGATCTCGCGCCACGGGTCCTCTCGGTGCTCGCCGACTTCGGTTATCGCACGGCGGCCGACGCTTGCTGGCTGCAGTGCTTCGATGCCGCGGAACTCGCGCGCATCCGCTTCGAGCTCGGTTCGCAGCTGCGACTCGTGCAGCTAATCGGCGAGAACGCGTGGGCCGAGGCCGCGACCGACTACGATGCGTTGCGCACGCCCGCCGGCCTCGCCGGCGTCGCACGCTATGCGCAGGGCATTGGGCCGTGGATCGCCCAGATCGCGACCTGGCCGTCCGCCGGGGCGGCGCCGCTGATCAGCTCCCTGGTCGCGGACGCGCACGCCGCGGGGCTCGCGGTGCACGCCTACACCTTTCGCATTGACCAATTGCCCGCGCACGCGCCGGACGCGGACGCCGCGCAGCGCGCGCTTTTCGAGCTCGCCGGCGTCGACGGCCTGTTCAGCGATTTCCCGGACGTTAGCCTCGCCTTCCTCGGGCGCCGCAAGGACTGCCCGTGACCGAGCTCACCCTCGTGACCGGCAACCGCAACTACAGCTCCTGGTCGCTGCGGCCCTGGATACTGATCCAGCACCTCGGGCTCGGCTGCCGCGAGGTCCGGATCGCGCTCGACACCCCGACCTTCGCCGCGGAGGCGGGCCGCTATTCACCGACGTTGCGCGTGCCGGTGCTCATGGACGGCCCGCTCACCGTCTGGGAGTCGGTCGCGATCCTCGAATACCTGAGCGAACTCAAGGGTGGCGCCGGCTGGCCGGCCGAGCGCACGGCACGCGCGATGGCGCGCTCGGTCGTTGCCGAGATGCACGCGGGCTTTCAGGCGCTGCGCTCGGAGTACCCAATGAACATCCGCGCGCGCAACCGGCGCGTGCCGATGACAGACGAGCTCGCGGCGTCGATCCGGCGAATCGATGCGCTCTTCACCGACTGCCGCCGCGAGCACGGCACCTCGGGGTCGTGGCTGTTCGGCCAGTATTCGGCGGCCGATGCGATGTACCTGCCGGTAGCATTCCGCTTCCAGACCTACGGGCTGGAGGGCCTCGGTCGCGTCGCGCGTGACTACGTCACGCTCGCCGTGCACGATCCGCTGGTTGCGCCGTGGGTCGCGGCGGCCGAGCGCGAGGTCGAGACGATCAAGCACGAGGAAGTCGGCCGGTAGCGGCAGCGGGCCCACGCTCGCGCCACCCCCGGAGACCGACATGCGTACGCTCATCTTCCTCGTTGGCGGGCTCGCGCTCTTCGGCGCTTGCATCGGCGTTGCGCGACTCCTCGGCACCGCGGCGAACCTGACTGCGGCAACGCTTGGCTGCGTCGCGCTCTGGTTCGCGGTCTCGGCAGCGAACCTGTGGCTGGGCGTGACGCGCGCCGGCTATTCGTTCACGGAGGAGCTGCCCATCTTCCTGCTGATCTTCCTGGTGCCGGCGGCCGTGGCCGTCCTGGTGCGCTGGAAGTTCCTTTGAAGCAGCATCCCGTCGCGCCGATGGGCAAGGGACGGCTCGAGGCCTTCAGCGACGGCGTGATCGCGATCATCATCACGATCATGGTGCTCGACCTCAGGGTGCCGGTCGGCGAGAGCCTCGAGACGCTGGCGCCGGTCGTGCCGGTGTTCCTCGTCTACGCGCTCAGCTTCATCAACCTCGGCATCTACTGGAACAACCATCACCACATGCTGCACGCCTGCGAACGGGTGACGGGTCCGATCCTGTGGGCAAACCTGCACCTGCTCTTCTGGCTGTCGCTGTTTCCGTTCACGACGGCGTGGATGGGCGAAAACCACTACGCGGCGGTGCCGGCCGCGCTCTACGGTTGCGTGCTGCTGCTGGCCTCGATCGCCTACGTGATCCTGCAGCAAACCATCATTGCCTCGCAGGGGGCGGACTCGCTCCTGAGGAAAGCGGTGGGCCGCGACCTCAAGGGCAAGCTGTCGTCGGTTTTGAACGTGATCGCGATTCTCGCGGCGCTGCTCGTGTCGCGCTGGGTGGCGATCGGCCTCTACCTGCTGGTCGCGCTCATCTGGTTCATCCCGGACCGGCGCATCGAAAACGCGCTCAGCAGCGACTCCTAGAACGTCATCACGCTCGACAACGTGCGACCTGCGAGCCGGCCGCGGCCACCGAGCTTCGCGAGCTCGAGCACGAAGGCGAGGCCGACGACCGTGGCGCCCAGGCGCTCGAGAAGCGTGACGCTCGCCGCCGCCGTGCCGCCTGTCGCGAGCACGTCATCGACCAGCAAGACGCGGCGCCCGCGCGGTAGCGCGTCGCGCTGTATTTCCAGGGTCGCCGTTCCGTACTCGAGCTGGTAGGTCACCGCCTCGACGGCGGCGGGCAGCTTGCCGGGCTTGCGCAGCGGCACGAAGCCGGCACCGAGCGCATGCGCCGCGAGCGCGCCGAAGATGAAGCCGCGCGCTTCCATGCCGGCGACCGTCTCGATGCCGAGGTCGCGATAGGGAGCCACGAGCGCCGCCGTCGTCGCCCGCAGTGCCGCGGCATCGCCCATCAACGGCGTGAGATCGCGGAACAGGACGCCCGGCGTCGGAAAATCGGCGACCGTGCGCACCAACGCGGCGAGATCGGTCACTCCGCAGCCTCGTTGGCGCGCCACGCCGCCTGGTAGCCGAGGCCGAGCGAGAGGATTCGGCCGAGCAGATCCTCGTACTTCATGCCGGCCGCGCGCGCCGAACGCGCGAAGTCTTCTTCCTCGGCGAGGTTCGGGTTGGCATTCGCCTCAAGGACGAACATCGTGCCGTCCGCGCGTACCCTGAAATCCATGCGCGCATAGCCCGTGAGGTGCAGCGCCCGGTAGATGCGCTTCGAGAGCCGCCCAAGCTGCGCGACTACGGCCTCCGGCAGTTCCGCGGCGGCACCGGTCGTGATGCCGTGGCGCTTCTGGTAGCGACGGTCCCACTTCACCTTGCGCGTCGCGATCGGCGCCTGGCCTTCCGGCAGCGTCCCGAAACTCATCTCCCACACTGGCAGCACCGTCAGGCGGTCGTTGCCGAGGACGCCGACGTAGATCTCCCGTCCCTCGACGTACTCCTCGACCAGCGCATCGCTCTGCGTCTGCTCGTGCACGAACTTGATGCGCTCGCGCACGCTCACCGGATCCGAGCAGATCGAGGCCTGCGCGATCGCGAGCGAGGCATCGTCGGTCGCGGACTTCACGAACAGCGGGTAGCGCAGCCGCGCCGGCAGCTGCACGCGCTTGCCGCGGCGAAATAGCGCGAACTGCGGCGTCGGGATGCGGTGATAGGCGAGCAGTTGCTTGGAAAGCACCTTGTCGCGCGACAGCATGAGACCGCGCGGATTGCAGCCCGTATAGGGCTGGCGCAGGAGCTCGAGGAACGCGACCACGTGCTGGTCGTGCTTGGCGATGCCGTCGAATTCCTCGAGCAGGTTGAAGACGAGGTGTGGCTTCCATTCCTGGATCGTCGCGCGCAGCTCGGTCAGGCTGTCGAGGAGCCCGATGCAGCGCACATCGTGGCCCGCGCGCTTCAGGTGCGAGACGACGTCGTACTCGGTACGCCACTCGTCGATCTCCCGGTCCGCATGCCCGGCGAGGCTGTCGGGCGGGATCAGGCTCTCGTGGACCGTGACCAGGATCCTGAGCTTCTTCATAGCGTCAGGCGCCGCCCGACGCTGCGCTCGAAGACGCGGGCGAAGCGCGTCAGCAGCCATTCGCAGTGGCGCGCGGCGCGGCGGCGATCGCCCTGCACGTAGAGCTCGAGCTCGGTCGCGCGCCTGATCGCGGTGCGCATGACCTGGTGGATCAGGTAGGCGCTGCAGCCGACGCGCGCGGCCACGAGCTCGTGGAGTTTCGGGCGCAGGCGCCTGAGCAGCGTCGCGGCGCGCAGGCGCTCGCGTCCGGGCTCGCGCGAGAACACCCGGTCGAGGAGTTCGTCCTCCTCGCGGCGGGTCGGCGGCGAGTAGCGCTTCAGCATCGCCCGGTAGTGCTCGCGCAGCGTCCGCGTGTCGTGCACGAGGGAGTCGATGTGCAGGCGCGTGCGCACCGCCGCCGGCTCCTCGCGTACCTCGCGCATGAGCCGATCGACGAATTCGAGCTTGGCGAGCGCGGGCCAGCCCGCGTAGTGGGAGCGCCAGCGCGAGGCGGGCTTGAGCCACACCGCGAAGGTCTCGGCGAAGTCCTCGGTGGGGTGGCTCTGCGCGTACCAGCTGCCGAGGTGCTGGACGTAGCGGCGGCTGCCGGGCCGCGTGCGGTAGCTGTCGGGGTACGGCAGCGAGGCGGGCCCGAAGGTCTCGCGCCACAGGCGCCGGCGCCTCAAGCGGTAGGCGTTGTCGATCGCGTGCCCGGCCTCGTGGCGCAGGATGCGCATGACCCAATTGCGGTTGCCGCCCTCGACCTCGCCGAGCATGCGCCGCTCGAGCTGGCGCAGGCGCGGGTGGGTCAGGAAGAACGGCACCGCGAATCCGGGCACGCCGTCCGGCGTGAACCACTCCTCGCCCAGCCAGCAGTGCGGCCGGAACTGGATGCCGCGGCGCTCGAGGTCCTCGTATAGGCGCGCGATCAGGGCCGCGAACGGCGAGCCGTCAAGCGTGAGCCCTAGGTCGCAGAAGCGCACCTCGAGCAGCTCCTCGTCCGGGAGCTTGGCCCACCAGTAGCCGCGACGGGCGCGACGCGACCGGATCCGGGACGGCACTTCGAGTCTCCCTACTCCAGGGCGATGCGCCTGAGCGCACTCGCCAGCAGCCGGTCCGCGCTCGTCCCGATCTGTGGACCGAGCGCGAGCCCCGACACCCAGTGCGGCGGCAGGCCCTCCGCGCCATAGAGCGCGCCGGCGAGACTGCCGAGCAGTGCGCCGTTGGCATCGGCATCGAGCCCGAGGTTCACGGCGCCGAGCACAGTATCGCGATACTGCATGCCGCGGGCCAGCGCCCAGAGCGCGAGGGCGAGGCTGTCGAGCGCGGTGCCGCCCGCGACCGGCACGAACCCGGGGACTCGCCAGCTGCCGGCCGCCACCGCCGCCACCTCGCGCCTGAGCGGCCGGCGCTGCCAGAGGCCGGCGACGGGCGTGAAATCGGGCGCCACCAGCGCCTGCCGCGTCGCGCCCTGCAGCGCGCCAACCGTCAGCGCCCCGACGTAGCGACACGCATCGAGCACCACGGGAGCCTGGTGGGTCGGGCGCGCGACCTCCGCCGCGAGCTCGATCGCGGCCTCGGGGTCGCTCAGCGCGAACGCGGCGGCGACTCCCGCGCGGACCAGCGGCTCCGTGTCGGCGCGCGCGGGATCGTGGGAACCGGCGAAAGGATTGCCGCTCCACTGCGCCTGGGCGATGGCCTTGGCGGTCGATGCGGTGATGCCGAGGCAGTGCCCGGTCGCGGAGCCGTAACCCTCGCGCTGCCAGCGGAACAGCCGGCCGACGAAGTCGCGTGCGTCGAAGCCGTCGCTCTCGGCCAGGCTCTCCGCGAGCAGCAGCGCGACCGCGGTGTCATCGGACCACGCGCCGCGCGGCAGCTCGTAAGGTCCGCCGCCGAGCAGGTCGCCGAGCGGCGTGAACGAGCCCGGGCGCCGGTGCTGCGCGGGCGCCGCGAGCGCATCGCCGAGCGCGAGTCCGAGCAGCAGGCCGCGATAGCGGTCCTTGAGTCGGTCCGCGACCTCGGCCGCCCGCGCCGGGCGAGCGGGCTCGGGCCGCTCACGCCGCGGTGCGGCCGGACCGTCCCGCTCGCACCACGCACGGACGTAGCTGGCCTGGGCGGCCGTCTCCGGGCTGCGCGGCCAGTCGCGATCGCGCCCTGCGGCCTTCCATAGGCGGTCGAGTTCCGCGAGCGCCCGCGCGCCGTCGCCGAGGCGCTCGGCGAGGTAGCAACCGACGACCGTCCCGGTACGGCCGATCCCGGCGCGGCAATGAATGTAGAGGCAATGGCCGCCCGCGAGCGCCGCGTCGATTTCCGCCAGGATCTCGCGCATCTCCTCCCTTGAGAGCGGCAGGCCGTGGTCCGCGACCGGGTAGCGGGAATATCTGACGGCGCCACCCGCATCCTGGTCGGTCGGCCCGGGCAGGAGCTCGTCGTACTCCGGCAGCTCACCGGGCCAGGTGAGGTCGATGAACCAATCGATGCCGAGCGCGAGCAGCGATCCGATGCGCGCGGTCGCGTAGCTCGGCTCCACGTGTCCGGGATAGGCGCCGGCGAGGAAGCGCCCGGACTCGACCCAGTAGGTCCCCGGCGGCGGCGTGCTAGCGGGGGACTGCGCGGCGCTCACTCGGCGGCCCCGACCTCCGCAGGCGCGGTCGGCGCGAACGCGCGCCGATCCTCGAGGCTCGCGAAATCAAACAGCCGGCGGTCCGCGAGCTGCGAGGGCGCGACGTCGGTCAGTGCCGCGAACACCGATTCGACGCGGCCGGGGTGCTCGCGCTCCCAGTCGCGCAGCATCCGGCCGGCGCGCTCGCGCTCGAGGTTTGCCTGCGAGCCGCACAGCGTGCACGGGATCAGCGGAAATCGCCTGGCGCGCGCATAGCGCGTGATCGCGCGCTCGGTCACGTAGGCGAGCGGGCGGATCACGATGTGGCGCCCGTCGTCGGAAAGCAGTTTGGGCGGCATCGCCTTCAGCTTGCCGCCGTGAAAGAGGTTGAGAAAGAAGGTCTCGAGGATGTCGTCGCGGTGGTGGCCGAGCGCGATCTTGGTGATGCCGTTTTCCGCAGCGTAGCGGTATAGCGCGCCGCGACGCAGGCGCGAGCACAGCCCGCACATGGTCTTGCCCGCGGGAATGACCCGCTTGACCACGCGGTAGGTGTCCTGCTCGATCACGTGCCAGGGGACGCCGAGCCGGGTCAGGTAGTCGGGCAGCACGCGCTCGGGAAAGCCGGGCTGCTTCTGGTCGAGGTTGACCGCGATGAGCTCGAAGCGGACCGGCGCGCTGCGCTGCAGCGACAGCAGCAGATCGAGGAGCGTGTAGGAATCCTTGCCGCCCGACAGGCACACCATCACGCGATCGCCGTCGCGGATCATGGCGTAGTCGTCGATCGCCTTGCCGACGAGGCCGCGCAGTTCCGCCTGCAGGCGCTTGAAGGTCCTCGAAGCGCGCACGGGATCGGCGGCGACGGAGGGTCGGGCCGCGGGCGTCACACGCTCGGGATGAAGGACGACGGCGGACATCGGCGACGCCTCAGCGCGGTTCCAGGTACTTCGCTTCAAGGTACCTGAGCGCGGGCGCGGCTGACAGTGGCCTGTCGGTCGCTTCCTTGACGAGGTCCTGGACGGTCAGTTTGGCGCCCGAGGAATGCACCCGCTCGCGCAACCACGTGAACAGGCCCTCGAACTGCCCGCGCGAGATTTCCTCGTCGAGGTTCTCGTGCGCGGCGCGGAGCTTTTCCCACAACTGGATCGCGATCAGGGAGCCGAGCGCGTAGGCCGGGAAGTAGCCGAACTGGCCGACCGCCCAGTGCACGTCCTGCAGGCAGCCTTCGACGTCGTTCTGGGGACGCAGGCCGAGGCGCGTCTGGGCGCTTTCGTTCCAGGCCTCCGGCAGGTCGGCGACGCTGAGGTCGCCCGACAGCAGACGCTTTTCGAGGTCGTAGCGCAGCAGGATGTGCGCCGGATAGGTGAGCTCGTCCGCGTCCGCGCGCACGAGGCTGCGCTGCACGCGCGTCAGGTGCCGGTAGAGGTTCTCGACCTCCCATTCGGGGCCGCTGACGCCGTAGTGCTTCTCGAGCAGCGGCTTCAGGTAGGTCAGGAACGGCCGGCTGCGCACCACCAGGTTTTCGATGAACAGCGACTGGCTCTCCTCGAGCGCCATGCCGCGGTTGCGCCCGACGGGCTGGTCGCGCCAGGCCGTGGGCAAGCCGATGTCGTACATCGCGTGCCCGGTTTCGTGCAGCGCACCCAGCAGTCCCTGGAACGGGTCGCTGGCCTCGAAGCGGGTCGTGATGCGGATGTCGCCGGCCATGCCTTCCGTGAACGGATGCTCGCTCTCATCGACGCGGCCGCGGTCGAAGGGAAAGCCGACCGCCTTCATCGCCTCGAGGCAGAGCGCGCGCTGTTTCGCCGGCGCGAACTTGCCCGTCAGCGGCAGGGACGGATTCGCGGCCTGCAGCTCGATCGCCTCGCGGACCAGCGTCGGCAGCCGCCGCGCGAGCGACTTGAACAGCGTATCGATGTCGGCGGCGGTGACGCCGGGGCTGAATTCATCGACGAGCGCATCGTAGGGTGCGAGGCCGAGGTGCTGGCCGAGGAGCCCCGCGCGGTCGCGGATCAGCTGCAGCACCTCCGCCAGGTGCGGGGCGAAATCCGCGTAGCGGTTGGTACGGCGCGCCTCGAGCCAGTAGAGCTCGGCGCGCGCGCTCGCCTTGGCGAGGCGCGAGACCAGGGAGTTCGGCATCGCGAGCGCGTGGTCGCGCTGGCGGCGCATCTCGCGCAGGTTCGCGAGCTGCCAGTCCTCGAGGCTCTGCGAGTTGGCGTGCGCGCGGTCGATCAGGCGCGAGACCTTGGGCGAACCCAGGATCGCGTGGCACTCGGTCTCGAGCGCGGCCAGCTGCTCGCCGCGGACCTCGGCGCTGCCGCGCGGCATCATGACGGCGGAGTCCCAGCGCAGGAGCGCGAGCGCGCCGCGAAACGCGTGCACGCGTCGAAACTCCTCCTCGAGCTGCTGGTAGGGCGAAGCGGCCATGATCCCCTTGAGGCCCGCCAGTCGCGTTGCTTGTCGGAATCAACCGCCCGAGGGAGGGCTGGTCGGAGTCGTCGCAGGCACTGGTCGGGTGACTGGCAGTGTACCAGCGACCCCCTTCAGGGCGGCCCCTAAATGCTCATAAGGCATTGTTTATTATGCAGAAAGATAAATATTACGCTCTTGACACTGCCGCCGCCGGGTCGCGCCGGTGGGGGTGCTCGGGAGCCGACCCTTAAGGCCGCCGCGCCCGGCGTTTCAGGGGCCCTCAGGGGTCCCGCGGCAGCCTCACCGCCCCTTCAGCCAGGCCGCGATCTGGGTCGGCACGGCGGCCGCCCTGGAGCTCACATAGATGCCGATGTGCCCGCCCTCGAAGGCAATCTCGCGGTAGTCCCTGGAGCCCACGAGGCCGCCCAGCGCGCGCGCCGCCGCCGGCGGTACCAGGTGGTCGGCGGTCGCGTAGATGTTGAGCACCGGCATCGTGATGCGCCCGAGATCGATCGCGCGTCCGGCGAGCGTCGCGGTGCCCTTGGCGAGGCGGTTCTCCTGGTAGAACCATTTGATGAACTCACCAAATGCCTGCCCCGCCTGGTCGGGGCTGTCGAAGATCCACTTCTCCATGCGCAAGAAGGACTCGAGCGCGCGCGGGTCGTCGGCGCCGTCGACGAGCGCGAGGTACTTCTGCAGCGTCAGGCGAAACGGCATCAACGACAGGAAGGTTGCATTGAGCAACTCCCCCGGCACGTTGCCGAAGGTCTCGACGAGCCGGTCGACGTCGCTGCCGCGCGCCCACTTCGACAACAGGTTGTCCGGCGTGTGGAAGTCGACCGGGGTCACCATCGTGACCAGCCGGCGGATGCGCGCGGGCTCGAGGCTCGTGTAAAGGAGCGACAGCGTCCCGCCCTGGCACACGCCGAGCAGATCGACGGGCCGGCGACCGCCGTCGATGGCCTCGACCGCACGGTGCAGGTAGCCGAGCGTGTAGTCGGCGAGCCCGGTGTGCCGGTCGCCGCGATCCGGATAGCCCCAATCGAGCAGGTAGACGTCGAGGCCCTGCGCCAGCAGCCCGCGGATCAACGAACGGTCGGGCTGCAGGTCGAGTACGGTCGGGCGATTGACGAGCGCGAACACCACCAACAGCGGCGGCCGGCCGCTCGCCCGCGCGTCCGAGCGGTAGCGCCACAGCGTGACTTTGCCGTCGCGGTAGACGGCGTCGCGAGGGGCGGTCGCGAGCGTCACGGGCGGCAGCGATGCGATGAGCGCGCTGCTCGCCGCCAGCCGCCGCTGGAACTCGCGCACCTCGCGCTCGACGGCGCCGGCGTCGGGGGCGGTCGTGTTCATGGGCGGCGCTTGCGGACCTTGCGCGCGGGCGGCTTCGCGCGCGCCGCCGGCTTGGCGCGCGTGGCGCGTTTCTGCGGTGCCGACGGCAACGGCGCCGTCGCGCGCAATTCACGCAACTGGTCGTAGAGCGCGTCGACTTCGCTGCGCGTCGGCAAGCCGAGAGCGCGCGCACCGCGCTCGAGGAATTCCTGCTGCCGGCCGCGCGCGCGCACGAACTCGTTGAGAAGGCGCGCCTGCGCCGCAATGAAGGCATCGGAGTGCGCGGCCACCTGGTACGCGCCTTCCGCCGAGTCGATGAAGCGGTCGAAGGTCGCGCGCAGCGTGGCCGGCGGGTCCGCCGCGAGCGAGGTTGCGAAGCGCCGCGCCGTCTCGGTCGAGATGTCCGCAAGGACCTTTGCCCACGCATCAACGGCACTCGCCCATTCGGCGCCCGCCGCCGCGGGCGCGGGCCAGGTCGGAACGGCGCTGCCGACGAAGCGATCGGCGAGCGCGTGCAGGTCACGGGTGAAGCGGTTCCAGGCCTCGGGCGCGGCCGGACCCGCCGCGGGCCGGGAGAGCGCGGCGTAGTCCGCGGCGAAACGCGCGAACGCCGCGGTCGCATCGACGGGGCCCGGCGGCACGCCGGTGCCGCCGAGGAAGCCCTCGCCGAGGCGCTTCCACGCCCCCAGTACGGCTTCGGCCTCATCCACGGGTTTCACATAATTCCATAGTGCGGTGCGGGATTTCGGTCGCTCCCTTCGATGCTGGCTCCCGGGAACGTCGGGTCCAGCTACCTGTAACTAGCTGTTTTAATACACATTTATCTACGGGTCGAGCGATCGGTCCGGCCGTCGATAAAAACCTGTTGCAATGCAAAATAACTTACGTATACTGCACTGCAACAAAGCTTCTCACACCGAGTACACACCATGACCAACACCGCTGCTGAAATCAATGCGTTCCTCGAAAACTCGCGCAAGCTCGCCGAGCCGGTAGCCCGCTTCCAGGAGCTGACCGCCCGCACCACCGAGCGCTTCGCGCGCTACGGCTACGAAGTGGCCGGCGACTACCTCAACGCCACGATCGCCGCGCTGCACGCTGCGACGGGCGCGAAGGACCTGCCGGAGCTGCTGAAGAAGCAGGCCGAGCTCGCCAACGCGTACTTCGAGAAGCAGACCCAGCGCTCGCAGGACCTGCTCAAGATCGCCGGCGAGACCCAGGCGACCGTGACCCAGTGGATCGACCAGACGTCCACCGAGTTCACCGCCCGCGCCAAGACGGCGAAGGCCGCCTAACGAACCCGCTGCCCGCCGCGGTTGCGGCGGGCGGCAGACCCTCCCCCCTCGGGACGGTGTGGCCTTGTGCCCACCGTCCCATTTTCTTTGGGAATTCGTGCGCTTTTTGCGCTGCGGGGAAACCCCGAACCGTTGGGGTAAACTGAGCGCCATGACAAACGCACGCCTGATCAAGAAATACGCCAATCGCAGGCTCTACGACGCCTCGCAGTCCCGGCACGTCACGCTCGAGGACATCCGCGAATTCATCATGCACGGCGAGAAGATCACGGTCGTCGAGGACAAGAGCGGCGAAGACATCACGCGCCTGATCCTGCTGCAGGTCATCGCCGAGCAGGAGCAGTTCGGCAAGCCCATCCTCTCGACCCAGCTGCTCGAGTCGATCATCCGCTTCTACGGCAACGGCATGCACGAGTTCATGAGCCGCTACCTCGACAAGAGCGTCGAGACCTTTGCCCGCCAGCAGGAGCAGCTGCAGGGTCAGATCTCGAAGCTGATGGCCAACGCGCCGATGAGTTCCATGGCCGAGATTGCCAAGCAGAACCTCGACTACTGGACGCGCATGCAGGAGTCGGTCGCGACCGCGTTCATGCCGATGATGCGCGGCGCCACCGGGGCTAGCCCCGAGGCGGCTCCCGAGGCCCCGACCGACGCCGCCAACGGCAGCGGTACGCGCCGCTAGGGCGCGGCCCGCACCGGGCTCGCAAACCAGTCGAGGATCAGCCCCAGCCGCTCGATGCGCTGGTTCGGCCTGCCGCCCCGGCTCATGCCATGCGAGGAGTCGGGAAAGACCGCGAGCCGAGCCGGTTTTCCGAGCATCTTGAGCGCCGTGTAGAACTGCAGCCCCTGGTCGAGCGGCACCCGGAAATCGTCCTGGTTGTGGATCACGAGCACCGGCGTCGTCACCGCATCGACGTAGCTGATCGGCGAACGCGCGAGATAGTCGCCGCTCTCGCGCCACGGTACGTCGTGGAACCAGCGGGTCGCGAACCAGTAGTTCATGTCCGCAGCGCCGACGAAGCTGTACCAGTTGATGACCGCGCGCTCGACCACTGCCGCATTGAAGCGCGTCGTATGCCCGACCGTCCACGCCGACAGTAGCCCGCCACCGCTGCCACCGGCCACAAACAAGCGCTCCTCGTCGATGTAGCCGCGCGCGAGCACTGCATCGACGCCCGCCATCAGGTCGAGGTAGTCATCGCCCGGGTAGTGGTTGTGGATCACGTCGGCGAACTTCTCGCCGTAGCCCGTACTGCCGCGCGGATTCGTCATCAGCACGACGTAGCCCGCGTGCGCGAGCACCTGCATCTCGTGGAAGAAAGCCGTGCCGTACATCGCGTTAGGGCCGCCGTGGATGTAGAGCACGAGCGGGTAGTGCTTCGCCGGGTCGAAGTCGGGCGGCTTCACGATCCACGACTGGATCCACTGCTGGCTGCCGGGCGCGTGGCCGTCCATGAGGGTCACGAGCGGCGCCGAGCCGCGGTACCAGAACTCCTCGTAGGGCACGAAGGCCGATTTGGCGACGAGCTCGGCGTTGAATGCGGTGAGCGCGCGCCAGCGTTCGGTACGCGCGGCGTCCTTGAGCGCAAAGGCCACCAGCTCCCCCGGACGTTGCGCGCTCGAGTGCACCGCGACCACCCGTCCCGAACGGTCGACGGCAAAGGCGCGCACGTCGCCGTCGGTCAGCTCCGTGACCGCGCGGTATTTGCCGTCGAGCGTCGCCTCCATCAGCTGCGCGACGCCGCGGTCGGCGCTCGCGAAGTACACCGCCTGCGAATCCGCGCGCCACACGAGGCCGCCGCCCTCGCCGCGCGGTGCGCCCATGTCGGCCATCACCCCGTCGCCGATCGCGCGGTCGAGCCCGTGCGCGAGCGCGCGTACCTCTCCGGTCGCGGGATTGAGCACGAACAGGTGCGCCTCGGAATAGCTCTGCGGCGGCGTCGTGTCGTCGAATCCCGTGTACGCGAGCCAGCGGCCGTCCGGCGAGGGGCGCGGGCCGTCGTCCGGCCCCTTGCGCGCCGTCAGCGCCTTGGGCCCCAGAGCACCGTCGGCAGGAACCGCGTAAATCTCCGTGTCGGTCGTCTCGCGGTCGGCATCGGGTTTGCGCACGGCGCTGAAGTAGATCGTCTTGCCGTCGGCCGACCACGCCGGCTCGCCGTCGTCGAAGTCACCGCCCGTGATCCGCGTGGCCGCGGCCTTGGTTCCCGCCGTGGTCGCTACGATCCAGACGTGCGCGCGACGTGCCGGCACCCAGCCCGGGCGGCCGTCCGCGCGCGTCGTCAGGCGCTCGGTTACGAAGGCGGGCTTGGACTGTCCGGCGACCGGCTCCGGCGCCTGCTTCGCATCCTCCCCCGGCCCCGGCGCGCGCGACAGGAACGCGATTCGAGTGCCGTCGGGCGACCACGCGAAGCTCTGCACGCCCTCGCTGTCGTCCGTCAACTGCCAGGCCTCGCCACCCGCGAGATCCAGGACGTGGATTTCGCGCTTGCCGGAGCGCTTCGACACGAACGCGAGGCGCGAGCCGTCCGGCGACCAGCGCGGCAGCATCGCGTCCCCGGCGAAGGTCGCGGCGCGCGCGGGGCGCTCGCCGTCGATGAGCCAGACGTCGCTCGCGTAATCGTCGCGGCTGGCATCGACCGTGGTCCGGAGGAACGCGACGCGGCGACCGTCGGCGGAGATCTGCGGGTCGGACACCCAGCTGAAGTCCCGCAGCGACGCCGGCGCGAGCGCGGGCGCCGCCGCAAGCGGAGCCGGCAGCAACCAAGCACCGAGGGCGACCCACAGGCCCGACACTGCAGCGCGTTGCATATTCCCGGTCCTCGCGTATGGAGCGCGGCATTCTCCGCCAATCGGCGCGAGCCGCAAATACGCGTTTGACAAGCAATGGCCGCGGCCCCGACGATCCTACCGGTGATCGACCACGCCATTCTCGGACCGCAGTTTCACGTGCCCAACCTGCGCGAGTGCCTCGCCGGCCTTGGCATCAGGGGCCCGCTGGTCGCGGTCTCGGCGGGCTGGCAGGAGCGCGAGGGTGAACTCGAGGAGTTGCGCGCCCACGTCGCCTTGCCGGTCACGGATCTCGCGCTCTACGCGCGCGCCGAAGCGGTCCATGCCGCCGATCCACCGCTGGCGGAGGCCGCACGCGAGCGCCAGGCGGAGCTCCAGGAACTGCAGGAACTCTACCGGGTGCGCCTCGGCGCGCTGATGGGCGCGGTCGTCGAGCTCAACGAGCAGAGCGGCGCCTCGGCTGCGCTGAGGCGCGCGCGGCGTGCCGCGCGCGGCGACGTGCGCCGCCTCGATCGCGCGCATCTTGCGGCGACCGCCGCCGTGCACGCCCGTTTCGCGCGCGACTGGCTCGATGGCGAGCGGCAGAGCCTCGATGCGCACCGTCGCGCGCTGGCGCTCGCCGTCGCCGCCGCCGATGCGGTGCTGGTCGCCGGCGGGCACGTCGCGGTGCTGCTCAACCGCCTGCGTCTCTTCGGCTTCGCCGAGCTCGTTCGTGGCAAAACACTGATCGCCTGGTCGGCGGGCGCGATGGCCCTGAGCGACCGGGTGGTCCTGTTCCACGACCGGCCGCCGCAGGGCGCGGCGCACGCCGAGCTCCTCGAGGGCGGGCTCGGGCTCATTCCGGGCGTTGTCGCGCTGCCGTACGCCCACGAGCGGCTTGCGCTCGAAGACCCGGAGCGCGTGCGCGAATTCGCGCAGCGCTTCGCACCCGCGAAGTGCCTGACGCTCGAGCACGGCAGCCTGCTGCGCTGGCACGCAGGGCGCATCGTCGAGGCGCGCGACGTCAAACGCCTGGCCCGCTCGGGCCAGGCCTTCGAGCTTGCGCCATGAGCAAGACGCTCGCCGAACTCCTCGCGCACGGGCCTCCGGACCGCGAGTCGCTCGATGCCTTCGTCGCCGACCACGACGTCCCGCTGGTCGACCGCGATGGCGTGACGTTCCTGTTTCGCGGCGAGGCTGACGCGGTGTTCCTGCGGCTGTTCATCTCGGGGCTGCCGGCCGCGCAGCCGCTCGAGCGCGTCGCGGGCAGCGAGCTGTGGCTCCTCCGGTTCGCGCTGCCGGCCGAGTCGCGTTTCGAGTACAAGTTCGAGGTGCAGCGCGGCGGCGGCACGGAGTGGATCACCGACCCCTTGAATCCCAACCGCGCGGCCGACCCCTTCGGTGCGAATTCGGTATGCCAGGGCTTCGGCTACCTGCCGCCGGAATGGACTCTGCCGGACGCGGCGGCGCGCACCGGCAGCTTCGAGGAATTGGCGATCGATTCCAGGCATCTCGGCCGACGCCGGCTGCCGCTGTACCTGCCGGCGCGCTTCCGGCGCTCGCGGCGCTATCCGCTCCTGGTGCTGCACGACGGCTCGGACTACGTCCGCTACGCGCAGCTGAAAACGGTCCTCGACAACCTGATCCACCGGCTGGAGATCCCGCCGCTCGTCGTCGCGCTCACCGACTCCCCCGACCGCCTGCACGAGTATGTGGGCCTCGATGCGCACGCGGACTTCCTGGTCAGGGAACTCCTGCCGGCGCTGGCCGAGCGCCTGCCGCTCGACCCCGACGTCACCGCGCGCGGCGCGATGGGCGCGAGTCTCGGCGGGGTCGCGGCGCTGCACGCCGCGTGGCGGCACCCGGGGAGCTTCGGGCGACTGCTGCTGCAGTCGGGTTCCTTCGCGTTCACCGACATCGGCGAGAACAAGCGCGGCCCCGTGTTCGAACCCGTGGTGCGCTTCATGAACACCTTCCGCGCGAGCCCGGGGCGCCCGGCCGAGCGGATTTATGTCAGCTGCGGCATCTACGAGTCGCTCATCTACGAAAACCGCTCGCTGGTGCCGCTCCTGACCCGGCAGCGCATCCCGGTGCGCTACGAGGAAGCCCGCGACGGACATAACTGGCAGAACTGGCGCGACCGGCTGCGTGCCGGACTCACTTATCTGTTCCCGGGACCCCTGTGGATGGTGTACGAATAGCGTCGGGGAGGCGCGGAGGAGTGGCTATGGGGGACGTGACGCGACGCATCGGGCTCTCACTCGGTGCGGACATCTGCTGGCCGCGCTGCTACGAGGAAATCCTCGGGCGGCTCGACCTCAGGATCCCGTGGCAGGGCGACACGCTGCGCTTCGCGGTCGAGCGGGTGACGATCGAGCCCTTCGACCTCAAGCAGCCGGTGCGCTACGACGTCGTCATCGATCGCCTGACGCACTGGTACCACACGAGCCGCGAGTGGATCAAAAAGGCGGTCGTGCTCGACGGGCTCTACGTCTTCAACAACCCGTGGTCGATCCAGGCGAACGAGAAGCACACCACCTACGCGGCGATGACGCGGCTCGGGCTCAAGATCCCTGATACCTGGATGATTCCGCCGAAATCCTATGACAAGTCGGCCGACCTGAAGCCGACGCTCGAGCGCTACGCGCAGCTGTTCGACATTGCGGCGATCGGCAAGAAGATCGGCTATCCGCTCTTCATGAAGCCCTACGACGGTGGCGGCTGGGTCGGCGTGACCAAGATCGACGACGAGGCAGCCCTCAAGGCAGCCTACGAGGCGAGCGGCACGAAGATCATGCACTTGCAGGCGGGCGTCATTCCCTACGACCGCTTCGTGCGCTGCATCGGCCTCGGGCCGCAGACGCGCGTCGTGAACTATGATCCGGGTGCGCCGCTGCACGATCGTTACCGCATGGACCTCAATTTCATCAGCGCCGCGCAGCAGGCGGAGCTCGAGGCGATCACGCTCACGATCAACGCGTTCTTCGGCTGGGACTTTAATTCCTGCGAGGCGCTGCTGAGGGGCGATGACTGGCATCCGATCGATTTCGCAAACGCCTGCCCCGACTCGCAGGTGACCTCGCTCCACTACCACTTCCCCTGGCTGGTAATTGCGAACCTCCGCTGGTCGCTGTACTGCGCAGCGACCCGCCGACCCATGCGGCAGAACCTGGACTGGCAGCCGTTCTTCGAGGCGGCACGCGACAACACCGGTTACCCGGCAAGGATCGCCGCCTACGCGCGCCTCGCACGCGCGTACTTCGAGACGGATCGGTTCACCGAATTCTGCGCGACGCACCTCGGCCATCTCGATGCCGTGGCGAGCGAATTCTTCGGCAGCTCGGTCGCCCGGGAAGCGGTCCGCGCCAAGGTGCAGGCGCTGTTTCCGGCACACGAGGTCGATGAGTTCACGGAACTCTTCTTCGGCCGGATTCAGGAGTGGCGCCGCCAGGTCGGCGCCTAGACGGCCAAGCGACCATGCAATCACAACACTGGAACTGGGCGTCGCAGCGACTGCCCGAGCCCGCGCGCGTGGTGCGCTGGGGGCACTTCGGGACGCCGCTGCTGCTGTTTCCGACGGCGGGCGGCGACTACGAGGAGGTCGAGCGCTTTCACCTGATCGGCGCGCTCAAGGATCTCATCGACGGCGGCCGCATCAAGGTCTATTCGATCGACAGCGTCGCCGGCAAGCACTGGCTGCGCGGCACGGACTCCCCCGAATACTGCTCGAAAGTGCAGAACCTGTTCGACGATTTCGTCTACAGCGAGGTGGCGCCGCTCATCCGCAACGACTGCAAGTCGCCGGATATCGAGATCGTCGCGGCCGGCGCCTCGATCGGCGCGTTCAACTCGGTCGCGACGGTCTGCCGGCATCCGGACGTGTTCAAGCTCGCGATCGCGATGAGCGGCACCTTCGACCTGTCGAAGTATCTGAACGGGCATATGAACCTCGACTTCCACGTCTCATCGCCCATCCACTACCTGCCCGGCCTCGAGGAAGGCCCGCGACTCGCGCGCCTGCGCGAGCGCTACATCGTATTGCCCACCGGCCAGGGACAGTGGGAGGACATCGGCGAGTCGTGGCGCCTGGCGAACCTGCTCGGCCGCAAGGGCATCCCCAATCGCGTCGACCCGTGGGGCCGGGAGTGGGACCACAACTGGGTCACGTGGCGGGCGATGCTGCCGAAGTACGTGGAGGAGTTCACATGACGACGCCACGGCTCATCGACTTCCGGGAGCAGGCGACGCCGGTCGAGGCGCCCTTCGATCCTGCCAGGCTGGTCGCAGGGGCGCCGCGAGCGACCGTCGACAATCGCTACTCGGACCCCTCGCAGCAGTTCCACTGCGGCATCTGGGCCAGCACGCCGGGAACGTGGCGCGTCAGCTACAGCGAGCACGAGTTCTGCCACCTGCTGGAGGGCCGGGTGCGCCTGACGGGCGACGACGGGCACTCGGTCGAGTTCCGGGCAGGGGACGCCTTCGTGGTCCCGGCCGGTTTTTCCGGTACCTGGGAGACGATCGAGGCGGCCCGCAAGTACTACTCGCTCTACGAGCGCAGCGCCTAGCGTGGCCGCGCTCGACAGGCGCGGGTCGAGGACCGGTGGATCCGGGAATTTCCCTGAGTCCCGCCACACGGTTTCGGACAGCGGCAATGTTTTGCCGCAGAATCCGCGGTTGCATCACGGTACGTGGACGCGCGTGCGTGCTTTGCTACACTAATTATGGTCAATGCCAGATAGGCGAAACGGTTGATGAAAAGCGCGATTTCCCTGGCGGCGCTCGCAGGCGCCCTGCTTCTGACCTGGAGCGTGGGTTCCGGGGCGACCGCGATCGGCGATTCCGTGACCGGCCTCCCCGACGCGACGCTGCGCGCCGGCGGCGCGCCATCCACCTCGAGCAAGGCCTCCGCCCGGCGCGCGGTCGCGCGTGGCCACCGGCGGCGCAGCGGAATCGATGAGCCGGCGCTGCGCTCAAGTGCGGCGCTGGTGGTCGATGAGTCGACCGCCGCGATCATCTTCTCCAAGCACGCCGACGTGCCGACGCCGATCGCCTCGATCACGAAGCTGATGACGGCGCTTGTCGTCCTCGACGCGAACCAGTCGCTCGACGAGACCGTCGAAATCACGCGCGACGACCAGGTGCTCGGCAAGCCTACGACCTCGCGGCTCACGGTAGGCACCGCGCTCAGCCGCGGCGACCTGCTGCACCTCGCGTTGATGTCCTCCGAGAACCGCGCCGCGAACGCGCTCGGACGCAACTATCCAGGCGGCCTGCCGGCCTGCGTCGCCGCGATGAATGCCAAGGCGCGAGCGCTCGGCATGACGAGTGCGCACTTCGTCGAGCCGACGGGCCTCTCGAGCGACAACATCGCGAGCCCGGAGGATCTCTCCAAGCTCGTGATCGCGGCCTCGCAGAACGCCTCGATCCAGAGCTACTCGACCGACAGCCGCTACATCGTGCCGGTGGGGCGCCACATGCTCGAATTCCGCAACACCGATTCGCTGGTCTCGAGCCCAAGCTGGAATATCGTCGTGCAGTAGACCGGCTACATCGCCGAGGCCGGCAAGTGCCTGGTGATGAAGGCGATCATCGAGGGCCGCGCGATCGTCATCGTGCTGCTCGATTCGGTCGGCAAGCAGAGTCGCCTCGCCGACGCACGCCGCATCAAGAAGTGGATGGAGTCGCACCTGAGCAGCGAGACGCCGCGCCTCGCCTCGCGCAGGGCCTGATTCCGCCGGGCGCGCTACCAGCGCGCCCTCCTCGCCCGCGGCGTCAGCCGCTCGCGCTCATTCCTTGGCCGCCAGGATCGCCTGCCAGTTCAGCAGCGCATTCCACAATAGCCTCTGGTCGCCGCGATTGAGGTCGCGGTGCAGCGGGTTGAAGTTGAACGCGACCACATGCCCGTGGCCGACCGGCATGTCGAGAATCGCCGGGCGACCGATGAGGTTGGTCTCGCCCCACGCCTGCCCGCTGACGACGAACGGCGCGCCATCGCGATCGCCCCACTCGAGTACGACGCCGCGCGGGTCGAAGGGACCGTCGAGGCAAGTGGTGCAGTACGAGGCGCGCAGCCAGCGGCGCGGCACCGCGTAGAGCGGGAAATTCTGGCGGAACACGTGTGTGCGCGGCGCGTAGCCGTAGGCGATCGGGTGCTCGGGCCTCGCGAAGGAGACCCGGAGGTGGGCGCCGGGAGTGCGCGTGACGGCATCGTGGGAGGCGGCTGCCGCCGCCGCGCCGCCACCGGCGGCACTGCGCGGAACGCCGCCCTCGTCGCGGCGCACGCCGCGCACTATCCCGCCCTCGAGCGGCAGCATCGAGCCAGTGCCGAGGGTCACGAACAGGCCACCGCCTTCCGTGAATTTCTGGATCTCGGCGAGGCCTTCCCAGCCGATGCCGCCGGTGATGTCCTCGGATGCGGCCGGCGTGCCGTGGCTCGGGGTCGCCGCCGTTTTCTTGAACGGCATCGGCCCCCAAGCCTTCGGGATGCCCTGCACCTGCTCGGCGAATTCGAGATCGACGTTGCCGTACAGGAGCACGTCGAAGCGCTGTTTCAGCTTGCCCGCGCGGATGTCCTCGTCGCGCACGTAGACGTAGGGGATGTGGCGCTGGTCGAAAGAATAGCGGATCCAGGCGATCGAATCGGTGTCCGCCCACGGCACCCACACGCCGACGCGCGGCGCTGGCGCCGCGTGCCGCGCGACCGCCGGCATCGTCGCGGCCCCGGTGAAGTTGAGGCCAAGCGCATCGCCCGTCGCGCGCAGGCGTTCGATGAGGCCGGGCTGGGAGCGCAGCAGCCACGACCCGGCGGGGTAGTCGATGCCGTCGACCGAGAACGCGCGCTCGGCAATCTCAAGCGCAGTGCCCGCGAGCCGGTAGCGCGCTTCGAGAAGTTCTTCCTGGCCCGTGTCGCGCAACAGATAGACCGCCGCCGGCCCGGTCACGCCACCCGGCACGTGCGGAGCCACGGTGAGGGCGACGAGCGGCGCATCGCGCACGCTCGCATCGGCGGTCGGAACGACGGTCAGGTGGTAGTGCGCCGGCAGCTCCCAGGAAACGTCGTCGTAGGGATCGGCGCCATCCTTGGGATAGGCCTGCGCGCTTAGCAGGTCGACCGCGTAGTTGCGGTACGGCTGGTCGAGCCGGACGACGTAGGTCCCGGCCGGATAGGCGCCGTCCGCGAGCTTGAGCGGCGCGGTCGCGCGATGCACCTCGATGCGCTGCGAAAGGAGGCGCGCCACGAGCGCCGCGACGCGCGTCGGGTCGCCCTGGTCGTCCGCAATCAGGTAGGCGTACGGCGGGTGCTCGAGGCCGGCGTGCAGCGAGTTGTAGCTCTTGCGATACCAGTTGCGCAGGTAATCCTTGGCGTGCGAGGCGACCTGGTCGAGCGCGGCGAGCGCGCCGGTTTCGTTGTAGTTGACGTTGTCGCGCGCCGACCAGAGGAAGGGCGTGCTCGGCGGCGGCACCACCCGGTACCACTCGCGTGTGATCGCATCGTCGGGCGCCGTGCGCAACATCGTTTCCGCGCTGCCGTTGCCCATGGTCTCGTAGCCGCGGCCGATCGAGTTGTGGTTCATCGCGACCGAATCGGAATAAAGGTGCGCGAAGCCATCGCCGAAGTTCCAGGTCGACACGCCCGGCATGCCGAGCGCGGTCATCGCCTGCACCTCGTGGAAGCTGAGTTCCAGAAACTCGGTGAAGGTGATCGGATCGATGTTCGGGTTGTACGGACCGGTGCCGTTCCACGTCATCAGCAGCGCCACCTCCTCGTGCATGTCGTGCACGACGGTCGGGTGCCAGTCGTGGAACATGTTGTGCACGGCTTTGGTGGTCTCGTGCGTCTGCTGGTGCGCGTCGCGGTTGATGTCGACGAAGGCGTACTTCGACCAGTAGGGCGGTGCCTGGCGCGGCAGCGTCGCGCGGTCAGTCTTGCCCTTGAGGAAGCGGTAGAACCACTCGACCTGCTTGTCGCGCCCGTCCGGGTTCGAGACCGGGTTGATGAGCACCACCGTGCTCTCGCGGATGCGGCGGATCATCGGCTGTTCGGAGACCGCGAGCCGATAGGCGAGCTCGAGCACCGACTCGGTCTCGCCGGTCTCATCCGAATGCGGACCCACATTGAAGTAGTAGATCGGGCGCCCGTCCGCCACGAGCCGGTCGGCGGCGGCCGCATCGATGCGCCTGGGATCGCCGAGCAGCGCCGTCGTCTCCTTGAGCCGCGCGAGGTTCTTGATTCCGTCCTCGTCGGCAATCGCGAGCATGACGATGTCGCGGCCTTCCTCCGAGCGCCCGATCGTGAACATGCGCACGCGCGGCGAGGCGGCGGCCAGCGCCCGGCAGTAGGCGTAGGCCCTGGCGGAGTCGACGAACTCCCCGGGCGCGCCGGGAATGCGGTGCAGGAACGCCCGCGGCGAGGGGACGCTCGCCGATGCCGGCAGGTACGCCACCCACGGCGAGAGGTATCGGGGCTCGGTTGTCGCGGCCGCGATCTCCTCGATCGAACCCGCTTCGGCGGTGTCGGGCCCGGTGTCGACCGGCGCCGCGAGGCTGCCGACCGACGCGGCGAGTAGCGAGGCGAGCAGCAAGACGCGATTCGGCATGAGATTTCGTTCTCGCGGTCGATGAAGCCTGGTCGAGTCTAGCGGGCGAGCAGCCGCAGCTGGTCACCAACTTCATCCGCAATCGCGAGCGTGGTCGCGAGATCCGGATGGCGCAGCATCAGGAAGCCGTCGGAGACGAGCGTCTGGCGCCAGTTGCGGCGCCGCGCGCCGACCGGTGAGAGATTGTTCCAGACGATTGTCGCGCCGTGTCTGCGGTTGATGGCCTCGAGCCCCTCGATCGCGTGGATCCTGCCCTGGCCTTCGGCGCGCTTGAACACCATCGCGACGTTGTACTTGCGCTCGATCCGCGCCTCGAAGGCACCGTGCGTGACCGCGCGCGCCCACTCCCGGAACACGTCGAAGTCGCAGGCGTAGTTCATCTGGTCGACCTGGTGGGCCCCCGGCGGGCGCGCGGCGACCTCGCCGAACACGACCTCGCCGTCGGCCTTGCGGTACCACTCCATGTGCGTGAAGCCACGTTCGAAGCCGAGCGCGCGAATCACCTCGAAGCCCATGCGGACGCCGGCGGCGAGCGCGGCGTCGTCGGTGTCTCTGAGCGCGATCACCTGCGGGCTGATCCACTCGTTGGAGCGCGCGATCAGGGGCCGCGGGCGATACCAGGCAACGTTGTAGTAGGCGATCTGTCCGTCGATCGTGACGGTGTCAAAGGTGTACTCCTCGCCGTCAATGAACTCCTCGACGCTGACGATGGGTACGTGGGCGACACGCGGCAGCACGTCCCGGAGTTCGTCGGGCGTGTCGCAGCGGTAGGTATCGGCGGAGCCGGCGCCGGCGATCGGCTTGACGATCACGGGGAAACCGATGCGCTCGGCCGCCTCCCAGCACTCGGCCACCGAGTGCGCGGCGACGTGCCGGGGCGTGCGGATGCCCGCGGCATCGAGCTTCTGCTTCATGACCTCCTTGTCACGATACGGCACCGTGTCCGCAACGCTGAGGCCGGGAGCACCGAAGGCTTCGCGAAGCCGCGCCGCCAGCAGCATCAGCGGCTCCCACAGCGATTCGACGCGGTCGATGCGCCGGCCCGCGAGCGCGGCGCGCAGTTCCTCGAGCGTGCGAGCCTCGTTCCACAGGGACCCCACCTGTACGTAGGCCGCGAGTGCGTGGCGGGTCCGCTCGGTCAGGGCGCTCGCCGGCTGGTCGCCGACGCCGATCACGGTCGCCCCGACCTCCGCGAGACCGCGCGTGAATTCGGGCATATCGGTCGGATATCCCGGCGAAAGCATCAGCACGTTCATGGTCACCCCCGGCCCCCGATGCTAGCGCAACGCCCCGGCAAAACGCCTTCGCTATACTCGAAAAGCCGTGTCGTACCGCGTTCTCTTCGTGACCGCCGAATACACCCCGCTCGCGAAGACCGGGGGCCTCGCGGACGTATCGGCGGCATTGAGCCGTTTCCTGCACGATCGCGGCGACGACGTGCGGGTGTTCCTGCCGCTCTACCGGCAGATCGCGGAGCGCCCGTTCCCCCGCCAGCCGGTCGATTTCCTGCAAAACCTAAGTCTCTCGATCGGCAGCCGGGAGTACCGGTACTCCATCCTCTGCGGACAGGCGCCGGGGTCGACTCTCGAGCTCTACTTCGTCGACTGCCCGGCCCTCTACGACCGGCCGGGCATCTACACCCCCGACGCCGACGAGCATCACCGCTTCCTGTTGCTGACGCGCGCGGCGTTCGAGTGCAGCCAGCGCATGGGCTTCGCGCCGCACATACTGCACTGCAATGACTGGCACACCGCCTTTGGCCCCCTGTTCCTGAGGACCGTCTATGCGTGGGACCGCTTGTTCAGCGGCACGAAGTCGGTCCTGACGATTCACAACGTCGGCTACCAGGGCGTGTTCGCGGCCGCCGACGTCGCGGCGCTCGGCCTCGGCGAGGCGGCCTGGCTGGTCCACCAGGAGGACCTCGTCGCGGGGCGCATCAATTCGCTGCTGCACGGCATCCTCTATGCCGACCTCGTCACGACCGTGAGCCCGAACTACGCCCGCGAGATCTGCACGCCGGAGTACGGCGTTGGTCTCGACGGCTTCCTGCGCATGCGCGGCGACCGCCTCGTCGGGATCCTGAACGGTGTCGACTATGCGGAGTGGAACCCGGAGACGGACCGGTACGTGCCCCTGCATTTCTCGGCCGCGGCGCCCGCCGGCAAGGCCGCCGTCAAGAGCGCGTTCACCGAGCGCCTGCGCCTGCCGCGGAACCCGGACACGCTGTTCGTCGGCCTCGTCAGCCGGCTGGTCGCCCAGAAGGGCATCGAGCTCCTGCCGCTCGTGCTGCCCGGGCTGCTGCGCGCGCGCAACCTGTGTTTCGTCGCGGTCGGCAGCGGCGAGCCCCGCTACGAGGATGCGCTGGCAAGCTTGCAGCGCGCGTTCCCGGATCGCGTCGTCTACCACCGCGGCTACAGCGAAGAACTCGCGCACTGGATCGAGGCAGCGTCGGACGTGTTCCTCATGCCCTCGCTTTATGAACCCTGCGGCCTCAACCAGATGTACAGCCTCAAATACGGGACCGTGCCGATCGTGCGTCGCACCGGCGGACTCGCGGACTCCGTGTCGCAGTACTCACCGGCCAGCGGACGGGGGACCGGTATCGTGTTCGAGCACTTCGACTCGACGGCACTGCGCTGGGCGCTCGAGACCGCGCTCGATCTGTTTGCGCGCAAGGACCACTGGCGACGGATCATCGCCAACGGCATGGCCGAGGATTTCTCATGGACGCGCCAGGGCGCGCTCTACATCGACCAGTACCGGCGCATGGCCGGCGCCGACTGAGCGCGCCCGCGGAAAGGTTAGAGGCACATGAACGTAATCCTCGTCGAGCCCGCGTTCCCCTACAACCAGCGTGAATTCGCCCGCGGCCTCGCGACTGCCGGCGCGCGCGTGATCGGCATCGGCGAGCGTCCCGTCACGCACCTCGATCCGGAGCTCGCGAGCTGGCTCACGCACTACGAACAGGTCTCCTCGGTCGTCAACGAAGGCGCGCTGCTCGCGGCAGTGCGCCGCGTGCAGCAGCGCGTGCGGGTCGATCGGCTGGAGGCGACCGTCGAGGCGCACATCATGAGCGCGGCGACCGTGCGCGAGGCCGCCGGCATCCAGGGCACCTCGGTGCGCACGGCGTGGCTGTGTCGTGACAAGCCGACCATGAAGGAGGCGCTGCGCCAGGCGGGGGTGCCGTGCGCACAGTCGATCAGCGCGGAGGATGGCGCTACCGCGCGCGCCTTCGCCGCGAGCGTCGGCTTCCCGCTGATCGTGAAGCCGCGCGCCGGCGCCGGCGCATCGGGCACGCGGCGGGTCGACAACAATGCCGAGCTCGACGCGGCGCTCGCCGCGGCCGGGGTCGGCCGCGGCCAGTCCGTCGCCGTCGAGGAGTTCATCGAGGGGCACGAAGGCTTCATCGACACTATCTCGATCAAGGGCGAGGTCGCGCACGAGTTCATTTCCCACTATTTCCCGGGCGTGCTCGTCGCCATGCGCGAGCGCTGGATCTCGCCGCAGATCGTCGCAACCAACCGTCTCGATGCGCCGGGTTACGAGGAAGTCCGCGCGATGACGCGCCGGGTGATCGAGGTGCTCGGCATCGGCACCTCGGCGACGCACATGGAGTGGTTCTTCGGCCCCAAGGGCCTCAAGTTCTCCGAAATCGGCTGCCGGCCGCCGGGCGTGGGCCAGTGGGACGTGTACGCGGCGGCGAACGAGTTCGACATCTACCGCGAGTGGGCGATGGCGATCGTGCACGGCCGCCGCGGGACCGAGCCCTCGCGGCGCTACTCTTGCGGGATGATTGCGCTCAGGCCCGACCGCGATGGCCGCATCAGCGGCTACGACGGCGCCGAACAAGTGTTCGCGGCGTTCGGCGAGTGGATCGTCGCCTCGCACCTGCCGCCGCCGGGAACGCCGACGCAGCCGGTCGAGGCGGGCTACATGGCGAACGCATGGATCCGGATCCGCCACCCCGACTACGACCGGCTGCGCTCGATGATGGACACCATCGGCCAGACTCTGAAGGTGCGCGCTAGTTGAGCGTGAAGGTTCCGCGCTGATCGAAGGGAACGGAGCTCAGGAACGTGAGCTCGGTCTCGACCTTGCCCGTCAGCCGGTACTCGATCGGCTGCGAACGGTCCTTGAGCTTCGGCAGGATCCTGAGCAGCGTCGTCGCGAGGTCAGTCGTCACGATCGTCTCGAATTCAGCCGAGCCAAGCGCAGGGACGGTGAACGGTGCCGCGCTCGCGCCGTAGCCGAAGTCCTCGCCCGCCACCTGCATCGTGAAGCTGAGGCCGCGGATCGGCAGCGCCCGGTCGTTCGGATTGTCGACACGCACACGGACGCGGAAGCGCTGCTCCAGGAGCTGCGTGCCCTCGACCTCGACGCCGATCACCGACAGGTGCGGATGCTCGAAGTGCGGCGCGAGGCTGCAGGCGCCCGCGTCGAGCGCGAGGACCGCGACGAAAAGAAGCGAAGCCGCACGATTCAGCATGATCCGATTTCCTCGCCCGACCCATTGCAGCCATTCTGACACTACGCGGCGCGCGGTGTTCCCGGCGACTCAGCCGCGGCCGTACAGCCGGTTCCACTTGAGGCAGCTCGCGGCGAGCCCCGTGGGAACCTGCGACCAGGCGAGCTTCCAGGTCCAGTTGCCGGTGACGGTACCGGGCGTATTCATGCGCGCCTCGCGGCCGAGCCCCAGAAGATCCTGCATCGGCACCACCGCGAGTACGCCGACCGATGCCAGCAGCGCGCGCGTCAACGCCGCTACGATCGCCTCGGCGCGGCTGTCGAGGTAGTCGCAGGCTTGGGCCCGAAACTCGGGCGCGAGGCCCGCAAACCAGCCCGCCGTGGTGTCGTTGTCGTGGGTTCCCGTGTACACGATCGCACGCGGGCTCCAGTTGTGAGGCAGGTGCAGGTTCGCGGAGTTCCCGTCGAATCCGAACTGGGCTACCCGCATGCCCGGCAGCCCGAAACCGTCGCGCAGCCGCTCCACGTCCGGGGTGATCACGCCGAGGTCCTCGGCGACCACGTTGAGGCGGCCGAACACCTCGCGCGCGCGCGCCAGCAGCTTCTCGCCCGCCGCGGCCCGCCACTCGCCGGAGGCGGCGGTTGGCGCACCCGCCGGGACTGCCCAGTACGCGGCCAGCCCCCGGAAGTGGTCGATGCGCACCAGGTCGAAGAGCTCGAACTGCGCCCGCAGCCGCTCGATCCACCACGCGAACGCGCTGGCCTCGTGGGCTTCCCAGCGATAAAGCGGATTCCCCCACAGCTGGCCATCGACGGAAAAGTAGTCGGGAGGCACGCCCGCGACGGCCGTGGGACGTCCCGCCGCATCGAGCTGGAAAAGTCCGCGATGACTCCACACCTCGACGCTGTCGGGCGCGACGTAGATCGGAATGTCGCCGAACAGATGCACTCCGCGCCCGGCGGCGTAGTCGCGAAGCCTGCGGTACTGGGCGTGGAAGAAGTACTGCGCAACCTCGACGTCGGCGCGAGCCTGCGCAAGCTCGGCACGAGCGCGCTCGAGCGCGCTGGCATCACGATCGCGGAGCGCGGGCTGCCACTCCCACCACGGCCGGCCGTTCTCGCGCGCCTGGATGGCGCTGAACAGCGCGTAATCCTCGAGCCAGTACTGCTCGCGCGCGAGGAAGGCGTCGAGCTGCTGGGCATCGGCGCTGCGCTCCCTGCGGAGCCGCTCGCCGGCGCGGCCAAGGAGCGTGGCGCGGGCCTCGCCCGCAAGCTCGGCCGCGCTCAGCAGCCCCGCGGCGGCAAGCGTCGTGAGATCGATGAGTTCCGGGTCGCCGGCGTGGTTCGAGCGCGCGTAGTACGGCGAGCGGTCGCTGCCTACCGGGCCGAGCGGCAACAGCTGCCACACCGAAAAGCCCGCCGCTGCCAGCCAGTCGACGAAGTTGCGGGCGGCGCTGCCGAGCGCACCGTGTTCGGCGTCCGGAAGCGAAGTCGCGTGGAGCAGTACGCCCGCGCGCCGCCGGTCGAGAACCCCGGGTACCGCCTCAGCCACGGCGGGAGACCGCGAGCGCTGAGCTCAACCCGGGGTCCGGAGCATTTCCGGCGTGACCAGCACGACGCCCTTCTCGGTGACCTCGAAGCGGCGCTTGTCGGCGGCGACGTCGACACCGATGCGCATGCCGTCCGGTACCACGCAACCCTCGTCGAGGATGGCGCGGTTGATGATGCAGTTGCGCCCGACCGTCACGTCCGGCAGCACCACCGAGGCCTGCACGACCGAGCGCTCCTCGACGTGCACGTCGGAGAACAGCAGCGACTCGCGCACCAGCGCTCCCGAGATGATGCAGCCACCGGCCACGAGCGAGTTGATTGCGGTGCCGCGGCGCGCGTCGTCATCGAGCACGAACTTCGCCGGCGGGCGCTGCAGCTGGTAGGTCCAGATCGGCCACTCCTCGTCGTAGATGTTGAGCTCCGGATCGACGTAGACGAGCTCCATGTTGGCCTCGTAAAACGCATCGAGCGTGCCGACGTCGCGCCAGTAGGCCTGCGCGCGCGTACGCACGTCCTCGAATGCGTAGGCGAACACCTGCAGTTCCGAGAGCGCCGCCGGGATGATGTTTTTGCCGAAGTCGTGCTGCGAATCCTCGCGCGCCGCATCCGCGTTCAGGAGCTTGTCGAGGAGCCGCGCGTTGAATACGTAGATGCCCATCGAGGCGAGTGCGGTGTCGGCGCGGCCGGGCATGGGCTCGGGGTTGGCAGGCTTCTCGGTGAACTTCACCACGCGGTTCCATTCCGTCACCGAGAGCACGCCGAATTCCTTCGCGCGCTCGACCGGAACCTCGACGACGCCGATCGTGATGTCGGCGTTCTTCTCGACGTGGTAGGCGATCATCGGACCGTAGTCCATCTTGTAGATGTGATCGCCGGCCAGCACCAGCACGTGCTTCGGCCGGTGCGCGCGGATGTATTCAAGATTCTGGTAGACGGCATCGGCGGTGCCGCGATACCACTGCAGCCCGGTTTGCTGTTGGGCCGGAACCACGTCGACGAATTCGCCGAACTCGCCTCGCAGGTAGCCCCACCCGCGCTGCACGTGTTCGATGAGCGACTGCGCCTTGTACTGGGTGAGCACCGATATCTGGCGGATTCCGGAGTTCACACAATTGGAGAGCACGAAGTCGATGATGCGGAACTTGCCGCCGAATGGCGTTGCCGGCTTCGCGCGGCCGGTGGTCAGCTGCTTCAGGCGCTCGCCGCGACCGCCGGCCATGACGATGGCCAGCGTGCCGCTGGTTAGCCGGCTCACGTAGCGTCCCGAGCTGCTGCTGGGGCCTTTGCTGCTCATTCGTTCGCCGGCACCATGACGGGCCTATGTTACCGTGCATCGGCCGCGCCGCAACCGCGGTGCACGCAGCATCGCCGTGAGCGTTTTTCTCGAACAACTCCTCGAGCGGCTGAAGCCGGATCTACTGCGCCTCGCCGCCGCGCGGCACGGAGACCCCGGGAGCGTCTTGGGCGCGCACCGGCACGGCGCCCGCACGGTCGTGGTCGTGCTCCTGCCGGATGCGGTCCGGGCCCGCCTCAATCGACGCCGTGACCTCCTGCGCTACGGGGTGAGCCCCCTGTTCGCGTGGAGCGGCCGCAGCGAGGGCCTTCCCGAGCGATATGTCATCTCCTGGGAGGGCGCGGCCGGCGACTTCCACGAGACCTACGATCCCTACTCGTTCGCCGCCCTCACCCCGCGCGCCGCGCTCGAGCGATTCATCGAGGGCACGGGCGTCGAGGCGGCGACGCTATTCGGTGCGCACCCCGAGCGCCGCGCCGGGATCGAGGGCGTCCGGTTCGCGACCTACGCGCCCGCCGCGGCCAGCGTCGCGGTCGTGCTTAGCCGCACGCGCCGCTGGCCGATGCGCCCACTCGGCAGCTCCGGCGCCTGGGAGTTGTTCCTGCCGGGCGTCGGGCCCGGGGCACGCTACCGGTTCGACATCGAGTCGCAGAACGGCGGTACGGTCACCCGCAAGACCGATCCCTTCGGCCGGCACTTCGAGCTGCGGCCGCGGCGCGCGGCGCTGGTCCCGAACGCCGAGCCCTTCCCGTGGACCGACCGAACCTGGCTCGCGCGCCGCCGGCGCAGCGCCGCACCCACGGCCCCCCTCAGCATCTACGAGGTGCACTTGGGATCGTGGCGCCGACCCGCCGGTCGGTTCGCGAACTACCGGACGCTGGCTCCGCAGCTCGCCGAGCACGTGCTCGCGCTCGGTTTCAGCCACGTCGAGCTGCTGCCGCTGACCGAGCATCCCCACGACGACTCGTGGGGCTACCAGGCGACCGGCTATTTCGCACCGACTGCGCGGCACGGGACGCCGGACGACTTCCGCTGGTTCGTCGACCACCTGCACGGCCGCGGGATCGGCGTCATCCTCGACTGGGTTCCCGGTCACTTCGCGGCCGACGGCCACGCGCTCGCGTCGTATGACGGCGGCGCACTCTTTGAGTACGCGGATCCGCGCCGTGGGGTGCACCGCGAGTGGGGCACGCGCGTGTTCGACTTCAGCCGGCCCGCGGTCCGCTCCTTCCTGCTGGCGAGCGCGCGGCTGTGGCTCGAGTCCTTCCACATCGACGGAATCAGGGTCGATGCCGTCGCCTCGATGCTCTACCTCGACTACGGCCGCGCGACCGGCGAGTGGCTGCCGAACGCGGACGGCAGTCACCAGCACGAGGCCGCGATCGAGTTCCTGCGGCTCCTCAACCAGATGATCCGCCGCGACTTCCCCGGCACGCTCAGCATCGCCGAGGAATCGACGGTCTGGCCCGGCGTGACGCTACCCGCAGCGGCGGGCGGTCTCGGCTTCGATCTCAAGTGGAACATGGGCTTCATGCACGACAGCCTCGCCTACTTCGCCGAGGATCCGCTGTTCCGCCGGCACCACCACGAGCGACTGACCCAGGGGATCCGCTACGCCTTTGGCGAGCGGCACCTGCTGCCGCTCTCGCACGACGAAGTCGTCCATGAGAAGCGCTCGCTGCTCGGGCGCATGCCGGGCGATCGCTGGCAGCGTTTCGCGAACCTGCGCCTCCTGTTTGCGTGGCAGTGGATGTTCCCGGGCAAGAAGCTGCTATTCATGGGCGGGGAATTCGCGCAGCCGTCCGAATGGGACCATCGCCACGAGCTGCCGTGGGCGCTGGCGGCGCTGCCCGGGCACGCGGCGATGATGGCGCTGATCGCAGACCTCAATCGCCTGTACCGCGAGACCGCGGCACTGCACACGCTCGATCACGACGCGGAAGGCTTCGCGTGGCTCGATCGCGACGACAGCCTGCGCTCGCTGATCAGCTTCGAGCGCTGGGCGGGAGGAGACGTGGCCGTGGTCGCGTTCAATTTCACGCCCGTCCCGCGTCTCGGCTATCGCCTCGGCCTGCCGCGCGCCGGTGCCTGGCGCGAGGTCCTCAACACGGACGCGGCGTACTACGGCGGCAGCAACGTCGGCAACCTCTCGCAGGTCGAGGCAGTGCGGGATCCCGCGATGGGCCGCAGCTATTCGGCAAGCGTAACCCTGCCGCCGCTGGCGGCGATCGTACTGGTGCCGCACTCACGCTGAACCGGCCGCAGCACGCACCGTCCGGCGCCCACGGCTACAGCCAGCGCATCAGCCCGAGTTCGTAGGGATGCGAGAGCAGCTCGTGGAACGGTACCGCGCGCACCTCCGCCGACAGGCGCCCGCACCAGGGCGGCGTGCACTCGATCGCGAACAGTTCCGCACCGTCCGCCGCCTTTTCGCCCGTCGGCCGGAATAGCTCGATCGCCACCTCGTGACCGTCGCGAATGGTGCTCCCCTCGCGCGTCGCGCCGAAGGATGTCAGTGGCGCGCGCTCGAACGGTCCGTCGGGCAGCTCGCGCGTGAGCAGGAGTTCCACGCGCAGATCCGTGGGCGCGAGGCCGCCGAGACTGACGGCGACCGTCATCTTCACGCGGTCGCCGAAACCGACGCGTTCGGGCCGTTCGGAGGCGAGCCTGAGCGCCACCGTCGGCCACGCGGCACGACTGCGATCGCGCCAGCTCGCGAGCGCCGCGGCGCCCCGGCAGTCGTCCGCGGCGAGCCGCCTGCCCTGCGTGGCGGCGGGCCGGTACAGCCCCGAAACGTAGTTGCCGACCATGCGGCGCGTGTTGAACGCGGGCAGCAGCGTTGCCATGGAGCGCTTGGCGCGCTGGATCCAGCGCTTGGGCAGGCGCGCGCTGTCGCGCTCGTAGTAGAGCGGCACGACCTCGTCCTGCAGGATCTCGTAGAGCGAGCGTGCATCCTCGTCGTCGCGCCGCGTGCCCTCGGCGGTGGAGGACGGTATCGCCCAGCCGTTCTGCCCGTCGAAGCCCTCGGCCCACCAGCCGTCGAGCACGCTCAGGTTCATCGTGCCGTTGATACCGGCTTTCATGCCGCTCGTGCCGCTCGCCTCGAGCGGATAGACGGGGTTGTTGAGCCACACGTCGACGCCCGCTACCAGCGAGCGGGCCAGGCCCATGTCGTAGTCTTCGATGAAGACCACTCGGCCGAGGAACTCGGGGCGCTGCGACATCGCGTAGACTTCCCGAATCATCTGCCGGCCCGGCTCATCGGCCGGGTGCGCCTTGCCAGCGAACAGGAACGCGACTGGCCGGTTGGCGTCGGCGACGATCGAGGCGAGCCAGCGCGGATCGCGGAACAGCAGCGTCGCGCGCTTGTAGGTCGCGAAGCGCCGCGCGAAGCCGATCGTCAGCACGTCGGGATTTTCAGGGTCGATCCAGCGCGCCAGTCGGTGGAAATGCGCGTCGCTGACGTTGTTGCGCCGGCAGCCCTGGCGCAGGCGCGTGCGCACCAGGCGCAGCATGCTCGCCTTGATCCCCTGCTTGATCTCCCAGAACAGCGGATCCGGCAGCTCGTAGAGAGCGTCCCAGAAACCGGGCTCCGACAGGCGTCGCCGCCAGCCCTCGCCGAAGCGCGAGTCAAACAGATCCTTCCAGCGCTGGAACAGGAACGTCGGCACGTGCACGCCGTTGGTCACGTAGCCGATCGGGTTGTCCCCGGCCGGAATTTCCGGCCATGCCGGCGCGCAGATCTCGCCCGACACGCGCCCGTGGATGCGGCTCACGCCGTTCTGGTGCCGTGACAGGCCGAGCGCCAGGAAGGTCATGTTGAAATCGGCGCCCGCGCCGTTGCGGCCGAGCGCGAGGAACTCGTTGGCGTCGAGCCCGAGCCGGCGCGCGTAGTCGCCGAAGTGCCGCAGCATCAGGTCGGGCGGGAAGACGTCATGCCCGGCCGCGACCGGCGTATGGGTCGTGAACACGCAGGCGGCGGCGACCGCGGCGTGCGCCGCCGGGTAGCGCACGCCGCGATCGACGAGCTCGCACATGAGCTCGATGCCGAGAAACGCCGCATGGCCCTCGTTGAGGTGCCAGACGGTCGGTGCCAGGCCAAGCGCCCGCAACGCGCGCACGCCGCCGATGCCGAGCACGATCTCCTGCTGGATGCGCACCTCGCGATCGCCGCCGTAGAGCTGGTGGGTGATCGCGCGATCCGGCTCGGCGTTCTCCGGGAGGTTGGTGTCGAGCAGCACCACGGTCACCCGGCCGGCGACCGCGCGCCACAGCTGCGCGGCGACGTCGCGCGCGCCCAGGCGCACCGCCACCTTGATCGGCGCACCGCTCGCATCGAGCGCCTTCTCGACGGGCAGGTCGAGCGAACTCAACGCGCGGTACTGCGGCACCTGGTTGCCATCGGCATCGAGCGCCTGCGTGAAATAACCCTGTCGATAGAGGAGCCCGACCGCAACGAAGGCGAGACCCATGTCGCTGGCTGTCTTGCAGTGGTCCCCGGCGAGGATTCCGAGACCGCCCGAATAGTTCGGGAAGCTCTCGTGGAAACCGTACTCGGCGCAGAAGTACGCGATCAGGTCGCCGCTCTCGAGGCTCTCCGCCGCGTGCTCGGCGCGCGGCTCGCGAAGGTACGCATCGAAGCCGCGCAGCACGCGGTGGTACTCGTCAAGAAAGGGCTCTGAGGCCGCCGCCCGATCGAGCGAGGCCTGGTCGATGCAGCGCAGGAACAGGCGCGGATTTCCGCCGACCGCCGCCCACAGCCCGTCGTCCAGCGTCTCGAAAAGCTTGCGGGTCGGCCGGTGCCAGCTGAATCGCAGGTTGGTGGCGAGTTCCGCCAGGCGGCGGAGCGCCGGGGGCAGCGCCGGATTGACTTCGAGCGTGAACTTCTGGCCGTTCATGTACTTAGGGAATCCCCGAGAATCGCGAGCCGGGAGTCTAGCACCCCGTTGACCCCCCGCTGGAGGCCTCCCGGTCGGATAAATGAACTGACTACTATTACTAAGTATTGACTAGTATCTAGTTAGCTATATACTTATCTCCACAATGCAATCTCCTGATGAAATCAGCCCCGATTCCGACCCGACGCCCGCGGAAGCGCTGGACGTCGACGGCCTGGTCAGGAAGTTCCAGAAGGAACTCAACTCGGGCCTCATCGGGCTCGTGCTCCTCTCGGTGCTCGAGCAGGCGGGCGAGGATTTGTACGGCTACCAGATCGCCAAGCGCCTGCAGGGCATGAGCGACGGCGGCAGTCCCATGAAGCAGGGCGCACTTTATCCGGTGTTGCGCATGCTCTCCGCCCACGGGCTCCTCGCGAGCCGCGTCGTGCCCTCCTACTCGGGGCCGCCGCGCCGCTTCTACAAGATCACTGCTGCCGGCCGCGAGACCTTCACGCGCTGGCGCGCGACGTGGCAGGCCACGCGCGACTTCGTCGACAACGCCGGCGGCTCTCGGGCCGCACCTCCAACCTCCGACCACGAGTGAGCCGCCCATGAACCGGCCAGCCCCCCGCTCCATCGATCAATACCTCTCCCAGCTGCGCGACGCGCTCAAGGGCGAGGACCCGGCGCTCATCCAGGACGCGCTCTACGACGCGGAGGAATACCTGCGCGCCGAGCTGGCTCAGCACCCCGGCAAGAGCGAGGCGGACATGCTCGAGCTCATCGCGAGCACCTACGGCGCGCCCGACGAGGTGGCCGAGGCATACCGCACGACGGAGAAGACCGTGCGCGCGGCCCTCAAGCCGCCCGCGCCGCGGCCGAACCGCAGCGCGCTGGGACGCTTCTTCGGCGTGTTTTCCGACAGCCGCGCGTGGATGGCGCTCTTCTATATGCTGCTGTCGCTCGTGACCGGCATCTTCTACTTCGTCGTGACGATCACCGGGCTTTCGATGTCGGTCGGACTCGGCGCGCTCGTGATCGGCATTCCCTTTTTCCTGCTCTTCATCGGCTTCACCCGCGTGCTGTCGCTGGTCGAGGGGCGGATGGTCGAGGGCCTGCTCGGCGTGCGCATGCCGCGCCGGCCGGTGCGCTCGACGCAGGGCGCGCCGCTCGGCACCCGCATCAAGGACATGCTGCTCGACCGGCGCACCTGGACCACGCTCTTCTATCTGCTGCTGATGCTGCCGCTCGGCATCCTCTACTTCTCGGTCGGCATCTGCATGGTCGTAATCAGCTTCGCCTTCATCGCCGCACCGTTCGCGCAGCTCGTGCACCTCTTCGGCGTGCCGGACCTGGGCATGCAGATCGACGGCTGGTTCGTGCCGTGGCCGGCAACGGTGCCGCTCGCGATCATCGGCGTCCTGATGCTCGCGGTGTTCCTGCACGCCGCGCGCGGCCTCGGTGCGGTGCACGGCGAACTCGCGCGCGCGCTGCTGCTGTCGCGGGACCCGGAATGAGCTGCCCCGCGCCCGCGGACGCCTTCTTCGAGGCGCACCTCGCCGGCGCCGTCAGCGCGGTCGTTGCCTGGCAGGCCGCGGACATGGAGTGCGAGGGCATGCGCCGGCCCGACGGGCAGGGCCTTCGCGTGACCTTCCGGGGTGCCGAGGGCGGCGAGCACCTGACGCTTGTGTTCGGCGTGCCGCGGCTCGCCGAAGGCGCGGCCGGGCGCGCGGTTCCGGTCAACGTGACGCTGATCCGCGAGGGTGGCTCGATGTACAGCACGCGCGGCGAGGACAAGTGCGTCTTCGACAGCGTGCGCCAGGACGCACTCGAGCCCACGACCCCCGAGGCCGCGACCGGGGCCGGCGCCGCTGCCGCGCCGCGTCACTGGCGGATCGAGGCGCACGGCTTCTGCCTCGAGCCCGCGCGCGCCGTCGGTGACGGCCGGGATGCGATACTACTGTCCACTTTCGACTTCCGTGGGCAGCTCACATGGGAACCCGATCCGCAGACCTCGCCGCTGTTGCCCGCGAAGCCCGCCGGCGCCGCACCCCGCCGCTAGCGCGGCGCAGCCGCGCGCTCCTGGCGCTGCTCGCGATCGCGAGCCTGCTCGCGAGCACCGCCGTGCCCGCGCAGGAGCCACGCCCCGAACCGCTCGCGCAGTTCCCGAGCGCGGAGATCACGCTCGATGCGCACGGCACGGTGCAGCACTTCCACGTCCACATCGCCGCGACCGAGACACGTCGCAACCAGGGACTCATGTACGTGAAGTCGCTGCCCACGCACGAGGGCATGCTGTTCTTGTTCGATGCCCCGCAGAGCGCGACCTTCTGGATGAAGAACTGTTTGATCTCGCTTGATATCATGTTCGTGGGCGCGGACGGTCGCATCATCCGCATCGCCGAGAATGCGGTGCCGGGCTCGGAGGCGACGATCAGCTCGATGGGTAAGGTGCGTGGCGTGCTCGAGCTCGGCAGTGGCGCCGCCCGGCGGTTCGGCATCCAGCCGGGCGACAGGATTCACCACCCCGCCTTCGAGACTCACTGAGCCGCCCGCTCGGGTATCATTGGCGCCGGGCGCGCTGGCAACGGATGCCCGCTATAACCGGCCCTCGCGGCTGCCATCGGAGACAGGATCATGCACAGACTGCACACGCGTGCGCTCACGCTCGGCCTCGCCCTTCTCGGCTTCTCCGCGCTCGCGGCGGCGGACGACGATACGGTCGGCAAATGGTACGTGGCGCCGACGCTCTGGGCCGTGCGCACGGGTACCGACCGGCAGGTCAAGGACGGCGCGGCCTTTGGCCCCGCGCTTGGCAAGAACCTCTCGAACGCCTGGTCCGTCGAGGCCGCCTTCAGCACCGGCAACTTCGACGGCAAGGCCCCGGTCAACGATCTCACGATCAACGCGCTCAGCATCGACGTGCAGCGACACTTCTACCGCGACGCGCCGATTCATCCCTACCTGACCTTCGGTGCGGTGCAGTCCGACGAGAGCCGTTCCTCGACCGGCAATTACCAGCGGCAGATGCTGCAGGGCGGCCTCGGCCTGCTCGCGCACCTCTATACGCAGCCCGATCACTCGGGCGTCCTGCAGGTCCGGCTCGAGGCGAAGGGACGCTGGCACGTGAGCTGGCTGACGGACCCGCACCAGGGCGAGCCCGCGGACTTCCTGATGGGCGTGGGCCTGCAGTGGAACTGGGGCGCCGCGGCTGCGCCGGCTCCCGTCGCCAAGGAACTGGTCGTGCCGCCGGCAGCGCCCGCGCCGCCGGTCGCACCGCCGCCGCCGAAGGACTCCGACGGCGACGGCGTGCCGGATGACATCGATCGCTGTCCGAACACGCCTCCGGGGGTCAAGGTCGACGCGGTCGGCTGCCCGATCGATTCGGACCACGACGGCGTTCCGGACTACCTCGACAAGTGCCCGGGCACCCCGCCCGGCGTCAAGGTCGATGCCAACGGCTGCGAGATCGAAGAGATCGTGCTCAAGGGCGTCAACTTCGATTTCAACTCGGCGAAGCTGACGGCGGCGTCCGAGACGGTGCTCGACGAGGTGGTGGCGCTCCTCAAGCTGCGCCCCGGCGCGCCGGCCATTCTCGGCGGCCACACCGACAGCAAGGGCAAGCCCGCCTACAACCTGAAGCTTTCCGAGCGGCGTGCCGCGGCCGTTCGCGACTACCTGATCGCGAAGGGCATCCCGGCGCAATCGCTGACCGCGAAGGGCTACGGGGCGACCAAGCCGATCGCCTCGAACGCGACCGACGAGGGGCGCGCGCAGAACCGGCGCGTGACGCTCGAGTTCACGCGACTCGCGACGCGGTGAAGCGGTGAAGCGGTGAAGCGGCGGGACCGAGTCCCGTCCGCCGGCCGCGCGTTCACGGCGCCGGCACTGGCGCCGCGGGCCCGCGCCGCCCGCTGAGTTCGGGCCAGCCACGCATGCCGCGCGACCTCGAGGCCGACCAGGCGATGCTGCGCGAGGTGCTGGAGCACGCGCAGAAACGCGACATCCCGCGCGCGGCGGCGATCGCGGAGCAGGCCCTCGCGAGCGGTTTCGAGCATCCGCTGCTGCTCAACGTGCTGGCGACGCGCCTCGAGCTCGCCGGCAAGTTCGAGGAGGCCGTCGGGCTCCTGGAGCGCGCGGTCGAGATCGCACCCGGCGATGTTCCGGCGCGCAACGCACTCGCGCTCACGCTGCAGCGCGTCGGTCGGCCGGCGGAGGCGCTCGCGCACACGGACGAACTCCTCAAGGCGCACCCCGAGCTCTCCTTCGTGCACGCCAACAAGGGCGATGCACTGGTCGCGCTCGGCTGGCTCGCGCGCGGCCGCACGAGCCACTTGCGAGCGCTTGAGCTCGACCCTGGCAATTTCTCGTCGGTCGTCTCGCTTGCCTCGATTGCAAGCCACCTCGGCAAGCACGACGAGGCGCGCCAGTGGTCGGAGCAGGTCCTCGCCAAGATCCCCAACTTTCCCTCCGCCGTCATCAGCCTCGCGGCCGCGGAGCTGGCCGCCGGTGCGACGGAGCGCGCCGAAAAGCTCATCCGCGCGCTGCTCGCGGATGCGCGCGTCGCGCCGTCCGACCGGGCGCGCGCGAACGGGCTCTTGGGCGACGTCTTCGACGCGGCCGGGCGCTACAACGAGGCCTTCGGCGCCTATTCAGCCTGCAACGACGCCCTGCGCCATGCGCACCAGCGCTTTGCGGGCAGCTCGAGCCTGCTCCTCTACGCGCGTGCGCTGACCCGCGCGACGCGCGCGGCCGCTGTCGCCGACTGGGCCGCAGGCACGGCACCCCCTGCGAAGCCGACCGATCCGGTCGCGCACGTGTTTCTGATCGGCTTTCCGCGCTCGGGGACGACGCTGCTCGAGGTCGCGCTCGACGGCCACCCCGCGGTCGTCAGCCTCGAGGAGCACGAGCTCCTGACCGAGGGCGTGGTGCAGTTGATGGCCGACCCCGGCGACCTCGGCGCGCTCGCGCGCGCCGACGAGGGGCAGCTGAATCGGCTGCGCGCCGAGTACTGGCGGCGCGTCCGCGCCGCCGAGATCGACGTCGCCGGCAAGGTGTTCCTCGACAAGCACCCGATGAACACGCTGAAGCTGCCACTGATCGCCCGCCTGTTCCCGCGCGCCAAGATCCTGTTCGCGCGCCGCGATCCGCGCGACGTGGTACTGAGCTGCTTCCGGCGGCGCTTCAAGATGAACCCGGCCATGTACCAGATGCTCACGCTCGAGAGCGCCGCGAGCTTCTTTGATGCGGTCATGGAGTTCGCCGCCGAGCTCAAGCCCGGCGTCGGCCTCGCGTGGCACGAGGTGCGCTTCGAGACCCTGGTCACCGACTTCGAGCCCGAGATCCACGCGATCTGCGACTTCATCGGTCTGCCGTGGGTCGCCGGCATGGGGGATTTCGCGGAACGCGCCAAAGGCCGCGAGCACGCGACGCCGAGCACGGCGCAGCTGACGCGCGGGCTCGATCGCGCCGGCGTCGGCCACTGGCGCCACTACGCGACGCCGCTCGCGCCGGTCCTGCCCGTGCTTGCGCCCTGGGTGACGCGCTTCGCGTACCCGGCCTAGCGCGGCGAGCGTCTCAGCCGCGCATCGCGATCAGGTCCGCCGCGACGCGCTCGAAGACTTCGTGCCAGTCGCCGTCGGTCTTCTGGCGGTACAGACGCATGCCCGGATACCACGGGCTGTCGCTGCGCTCGGTCAGCCAGCGCCAGTCGGGCACTGCCTGTAGCACCACCCACACCGGCACGCCGAGCGCACCCGCGAGGTGCGCAAGCGCAGTGTCGACGGTGATCACTAGATCGAGTCCCTTCAGGATCGCCGCCGTTTCGCCCGCGATCTCGTTCGCGCCCATGTAGCCGGGATCCGTGAGCTGGTGGATCGCTGCCGAAAACTCGACGCTGGTGCGCTGTTCGGCGCCCGCGCCTTTCTGCAGCGACACGATGCTGAAGCCCGCGAGGCGCGCGAGCGGCGCGGCGGCCGCGAGCGGGAACGAGCGCGCCTGCATGCTCGCGTCCTGCTCGGCCGCGACGTTGCCCTGCCAGTTGAGCCCGAGCTTGTAGCCCGACAGCTCGGCGAGCCGCGCGCGCCAGGCCGCGACCGGTGCTTGCGCGACGCCGAGGTAAGGGACCTCGCGCGGGATCGTCGCGAGCTCGGTGCCGAAGGCGAGCGGCAGGCTCACGAGCGGTACCTGCAGGTCAAACCGCGGCAGTGGCTCGCCGCGCCCGAGCAGCGTGCCCTGCATGTCGAGCGAGCCCAGCAGCTTCACGAGCACGGGCTGCACTTCGAGCACGACCTTCGCTCCGCGCGCCTCGAGGAGCGGTACATAGCGGCAGAATTGCAGCGTGTCGCCCAGGCCCTGGTCGGCGTAGACCAGCAGCGTCTTGCCCGCGATCGGCTCCGCACCCGACCAGCGCGGCGCATCGAAGCTGCGCAGCGCCGCGCGGTTCTGCTCGAGCCTCAAGCGCGACTCGTACAGAGGCCAGCCCTCGCGAAGCTCGCCGAGCGACAGTTTCGCGAGTCCCTTGCCCCAGGTCGCGCGCGCATCGCCGGGCGCGATTGAGAGAGCGCGGTCGAAGTTCTGCAGCGCCTCCTGGTAGCGGGCGAGGCCCATCTGCGTATTCGCCGCGTTGATGTAGGCGACCGGGTAGTCCGACTTCAGCAGGATCGCCTGCACGAAGTCCGCGAGCCCGTCGGCCGGGCGTCCCACGCGCACCCGCACCGCACCGCGGTTGTTGTAGCCCTCCGCTGAAGCGGGATTCAGCTCAAGCGCCCGATCGAAGCATGCGAGCGCGTCGGCGTAGCGCCGCAGCTGCGTGAGCGCCATGCCGCGGCTGAGCTCCGCCTCGAAGTTCCGCGGCTCCGCGGCGAGTGCAGCGTCGACGCTCGCGAGCGCCTCGTTCGGCCGCGCGAGCTCGATGAGCGCCTTGGCGCGCGACAAAAGTGCGAGCGGCGTCGCGGGTCCGAGCGCCAGCGCGCGCTCGAAGCTCGCGAGCGCCTCGGCATGGCGACCGAGATGCATGAGCGCGAGTCCGCGCGCGTGGTGCGCATCGGCGTGCGTGGGTGCGATCACGAGCGCGGCGTCGTAGCTCGCGAGGGCCTCCGGGCCGCGCTCGAGTGCGAGCAGCACGTGGCCGCGGTTGGTGTGCACGGCGGCGTGCTCAGGCTGCAGCGCGAGCGCCCGGTTCATGCTGACGAGCGCCGCGTCCGGGCGCCCGAGAGTCAGCTCGATCAGGCCGCGGTTGTGGTGCGCGCTCGCGAGCGCGGGATCGAGCGCCACCGCGCGCTCGAAGCAATAGAGCGCATCGGGCAAGCGCTTCGCGCGCTCGAGTGCGACGCCGAGCTCGCTGTGCGCCGCGGCGTCGTTGGGCGCGAGCCGGACCGCCTTGCCGAGGTTCGCGAGCGCCTCCTCGAGCCGGTCGAGCCTGAGGAGCGCAACCCCGCGGCCGTTGTAGGCCGCCGCGAACTCGGGTCGCTGCGCAATGGCGCGGTCGAAGTGCGGGATCGACTCGTCGTGCTGGCCGAGCTCGCCGAGTGCGCGGCCGAGATTGACGTGGATGTCGGCGTTCGCCGGCTGGACCTGCGCGGCCGCGGCGAGCAGCGGCAGCGCCTGGCGCACGTGTCCCGAGCGCGCGAGCGCGACGCCGAGACCGTGCAGCGCGTCGGCGTTCTGCGGCTCCTCGGCGAGCACCTCGCCGTACAGCGTCGCGGCTTCAGAATACCGGCCGCCCTGGTCAAGGAGGAGCGCCTGGGCAAGCCTGGCGCGGCTGGGACTTTGCATCGCCTCAGCCCGCAAGACCCGGTGAACGGGTCCGGGCCGCGGCTCGCCGCATCGGGCACCGCCTTGCCAAGCGCGGCAGTAATATCTTATTAATCATACGCTTATGTTTGAAGTCGGGACGGCGGGCGCGGAATTCTACCACCGCTGCGCGGCCCTGCCGGCGCCGCGCGCGGAGCGCGTCTCACTCGGCCGGATAGCGCTCGACGAGGTCCCCGAGCGCGGCCTTGAGGGGCCCCAGCCATTCCTCGTAGTGGCGCCAGCGGTCGACCGACTCGGCGTAGATGGGCTGTCGCACCTGCTCGGAGCTGATCGTGCGCACGATGCGGCGATTGTCGTAGAAGCGCAGGCATTCGTCCTCGAAGGGCAGGCGGCAGTACTCGAGCAGCCGCCGCACCTCGCGCTCCGGGTGCGCGACCAGCTGCTCGTAGTGGACGCGATGCACGCGGCCCGGCAGCTGCCCGTCGATGTGCTCCATCAGCGATGCGTAGTCGCGGTAGTAGCGGCCGAGCTCCGCGAGGTCGTAGGTGAACCCGAGGCTGCGCGCGAAGCGCTGCTTGAAGCAGGAGAACCCGCAGCCGAGCGGGTGGCGCCGCGCATCGATGATCGATGCGTTCGGGAACATCAGGTGAATGAGCCCGACATGGCCGAAGTTGAACAGCATCTTGTCGACGAAGCGCGATTTGCCGAGCGGTCGATGGGACTCGGTGCGCGCAAGGTAGCGTTCCGCAAGCGCAGCGACTGCCTCGCGGTCGAGGGGCGCCAGCGCGTCGGGGTACGAAGACCTGCCTGCCACGTCCGGCGCCAGAGTCACGTCGCGCGCGATCGCCGCGACGTCGGTGAGCTCGCCGGCACCTTCCACCATCGAGTGGCTCGACAGTATCTGCTCGAGGAGCGTCGAGCCCGAGCGCGGCAACCCGACGATGAAGATCGGATCCGCGCGCTCGCTGCCAAAGCCCGACCGCTTCGCGAAGAACTCCGCGGTCAACAGCGCCTGCGAGCGGCGCACATCATCGCTGGTCGCCTCCGGATCGTAAGCGATCATCGCACGCTGCAGCACATTGCCGCGGGCGTAGTGCTGGAACGAGGCGGCGTAGTCGCCGCGCTGCTCGAGCGCCTGGCCGAGCGCGAACTCGAGGTTCAGCCGGTCGGTGCCGCGTAGCGCGCCGCGCTCGAGCTGCGCGTTCATGGCCGCGAGATCCGCGTCCGAGAACCGGAAGGTCTTGAGGTTGGCGAGGCTGTCGTAGGCGGCGCCCGACTCCGGCCGGACCCTGAGTGCGCGGCGATAGGACTCGATCGCCGCTGGCTGCTGGCCGGTCTCCCGGAACAGGTGTCCGCGCAGCAGCCACGCCCGGTCATCGTCGGGGTTGCTGGCGACGACTGCCTCCATGAGTGCGATCGCTTCTGCGTCGCGGCTCAGCAGCCGCAACGCCCGCGCCTTCAGGTGCAGGTAGTCCATGTTGCCGGGTTCGCCCGCGAGCAGCCGGTCGACCAGCGGGAGCACCTCGGCGTGTTTGTGCTCCTCGTAGAGCGCCCGCGCGAGATCAAAGCGTGCCTCGGCGAAACCGGGCGCGAGCGCGAGGCAGGTGCGCAGTTCTTTTTCGGCCTCGGGGTAGTCCTCGCGTCGCATCGAGACGAGCGCGAGCAGGCGTCGCGCCATCGCATCCGCCGGCACGCGCTTCAAGTGCTGCCTGAGCATCGTCTCGGCCGCATCGTTGCGCTCCTCGGCGAGTGCGACCGACGCGTCCTTGAGCTCGGGCGGGTCCGGCGCCAGGCGGCTGAAGTTCGCGTAGGCGGAGTCGCCACCGAAAAGATCGCCGGCCGCGAAGCGCTCGGCGGCGAGCGCCTGCCAGCCGTCGGCGAACGTCGGGTCGAGTTCGACCGCGCGGCCGAGGGCCGCCACGGCATCGGCGCCGCGCCCGGCCGACGCGTAGGCGCGGCCGAGCTCGAGTTGCAGGACCGCGGATGCGGGGTTTGCGCCTGCGAGCGCCTCGAGCACCGAAGTGGCTTTCTTGTTGTCGCCGAGCTTGCGGCACGCCGCGGCGAGCAGGAGGCTCGCTTCCGCGTGTCCGGGAACCGCGGCGAGGATTGCGCTCGCACGACGTGCAGCGGCCGCGGGATCGGAGTCCAGCAGCATCGATGCCCGCATGAGATCGAGGTCGACCGAGGCGCTCGAAGTCAAATGAGGGCTGCTCCAGGACCGAAAACACCCGCTGCCGGCCTTGGACGCTCGGCACGGCCGCCGCTCTCGAGGGGGCATGCCGCCGCAGGGCGGTTATCTAAACGGACTCGGCCGGGTGAGTCAACGCCTTGCCGGGGGCGCCCTCCGGGCCCGGCGGGGCGCGCTCCGCGACCGTAGCCGGTACAATTGTGGACCGCCGCCTGCGAAGGTCCGAGGACAGCTCCGTGAACACCGCCAGCTCCCCGCCGCCCGACGAGGCGATGATCATCCGCGTGCTGCAGACGTCCAAGGCCGAGGCCGCGGCCGGCCGGCAGCGGGAATCGGACCTCTTGCTCGCGCGCGTCGCGGAGCAGGCGCCCCATCACCCGGCGGTGCTCAACGAGCTCGGCGTGCGCATGATGAACCGCGGCTCGCCCGAACAGGCGCACGCGCTGTTCCTGCGCGCAACCACCGGGGACCCCCGGCACCCCGCGCTGTGGGCGAACCTCGCGAGCAGCCTGAAGGCGCTCGGCCGGCGCCCGGAGGAGCTCGATGCCATCGAGAAAGCGCTCGAGCTCGAACCCCGGCACCTCTCCGCGCTCCTGCAGAAAGGCGCCTATCTCGAGGACGCGGGCGACAACCGCAACGCCGCGCGCGCCTACCAGAACGCACTCGCCTGCATGCCGGCGGGCGTCGAGCCCCCGGCCACCGCCCGCGAGGCGCTCGCCCGCGCCCGGGCGCTCGTCGACAGCGACCTGGTCGCGCTGCAGAACGCGCTCGATGCACCGCTCGCGGCGGTCCGCGCCGAGCACGGCACGGCGCGCGAACGGCGGGTCGACGCCTGCCTCGACATCCTGATGGGGAAGCGCAGCGCCTTTGTGTCGCGTCCGACCTGGATGTACTTCCCCGAGCTTCCGGCCATCGAGTTCTTCGAGCGCACGGAATTCCCGTGGCTCGATCCCATCGAGGCGGCGAGCGATGAGATCCGCGCGGAGCTGCTGCAGGTGATGGTGGCCGATCGCGAGGGCCTGCAGCCGTACATTGATTTCCCGGCCAGCATGCCGCTCGACCAGTTCCGCGAGCTCAACCGTTCGCGCCGCTGGAGCGCCTACTTCCTGTGGAACCAGAGCGAGGCCGTCGCCGGCCACATCGCGCGCTGCCCGACGACCGCGCGCGTGCTCGAGGCGGCGCCGCGCTGCCGGATCGCGGCGCGCGCTCCGACCGCGTTCTTCTCGATCCTCGATGCGAACACCCGGATCCCACCGCACGTCGGCATCACCAACACGCGCGTCACGGTCCACCTGCCGCTGGTGATACCGCCCGGCTGCGGCTTCCGCGTCGGCGCGACGACGCGCGAGTGGGTGCCGGGCCAGGCCTGGGTGTTCGACGACACGATCGAGCACGAGGCGTGGAACCTGTCGGATACCCCGCGCGCGATCGTGATATTCGATGCCTGGAACCCGTTTCTCAGCGACGCGGAACGCGCTCTGATCAAGACCGCGACGGAGATCTACGTGACCTACTACGGACTCCCGGCGGACAGCACGCGATGAACGGGTCGTCGGTCGCGGTCCGTTCCGCTGTCGGCATCGCGCTCGCGGCGCTCGCGGTCCCGGCCACCGGGGAGACTGACAGCCAGGCTGGCCTCGCCCGCTGTGCGGCGATCTTCGCGCCCGACACGCGCCTCGCCTGTTATGACGCACTGGCCGGGCGCCCGGCGTCGCCAGCCGCCGTGCAGGCCCCGGCCGTCCCGACTGGCGGGACCGCGCCACCGGCCGTCAGCGCGGCACCCGCGGCCGCGGCCGCGGCCACTCCGGGCGATGGAGCGGGCTTCGGGCTCGCGCCCGCCCAGGTCCACGAAAAGCCCGCGGGTCCGCAGGCCATCTCGGCGATCGTCGACAGCATCAGCGAGGACCGCAATCGCACCGTGACGATCCGCCTCGACAACGGCCAGACGTGGGTGCTTTCCGAGGGCGAGATGCGATTGCGGCCGGGCGACCGGGTCACGATCAAGCACGGTGCGCT
>JANXZZ010000025.1 GCA_025355245.1 Pseudomonadota bacterium
CTCGCGCGGTCTCGAGCGCCGAGCGCAGCCGCTCGCGCTCCGACTCGTGCGCGGGCCGGCGCGATTCGTGCGATTCCATCGCCTCGAGGGCGACCTCGAGCTGGCGGCGCGCGCTCTTCGTGTCCGCCTCCGCCGCGCTGATCTCGGTCGAGAGTTCGCTCGCCTCCGCCGTCAGGCGCGCGAGGCGCTCGCCGGCCTGCTCTTTGCGTGAGTGCAGCGCGGCGAGCTGGGAGCGAAGGTCGACGTGCCCGCGGTGCAGGCGATTGACGGATTCCTGCGCGAGGTCGCGGGCTTCCTCGAGCGCGCTGATGCGGCTGCGCGCGCCCTTGAGCGCGAGCTCCTGATCGTCGAGCGATTTCTCGGCCGCACGGACGGCCGCGCCCACGCTCTTGAGTTCCTGTTCGCGCTCGATGACGCCGGCGTGTACATCCTCGTCGCGGCTGACCCGGAGCCAGTCCCTGCCGACCCACACGCCGTCGCGGGTAATCACCGACTCGCCGGGCCCGAGTGAGGCGCGACGCGCGAGCGCCTGGTCGAGCCGATCGACCGCGTAGACGCCGCGCAGCAGCGAGCCGAGCGCGGCGGGTCCCTTGACCTTCGCGCGCAGGTCGGTGGCCCCCTGCGAGGCGGCGGGCATGGAGCTGTCCGTGCCGACGAATGTAACCTGGCCGACGGTGAGTCCGCCGACCAGTGCCGCGACCGCATCGAGGCCGTCGACGCACACGGCTTCGAGGTAACTGCCGAGCACCGTCTCGACCGCCCGAGACCACGCGGGCTCGACGGTGAGTTGCTGCGCGAGCCTCGGTCGCGTGCTCAATGAATGGCCCTTCAGCCACTCGACGACCTTACCCTTGACCTGTCCCAGCGCCGCCTGCTGCAGCGCCTCGAGCGACACCATCAGCCCGCGCACGCGCGTGAGCTCGGCGCGCGCGCCATCGACCGCGGCCTGCAGCGTGCGCTCAGACTCGCGGGCGCCTTGCAGGTCTTCGAGGTGCGTGCGCAGCTCCGTGCTCGCCGCCTCATGCTCGGCGAGTGCGCGCTTCTCGCGCTCGGCGAGCGCTGCGAGGGCCGTCGTCAGGTCGGTCTCGGCGAGCGAATCGCGCTCGACGTGCGCGCGCTCGCGCTGGCCGAGGCTGCGGGAGAGCCGGCTGTCGAGCTGCTCGATGCGCGCGCGCTCGACCATCGCGGCCTGCGCGGAGGCGTTCACCTCGCGCGTGAACGTCTCCCAGCCCTGCTGCCTGGCGTGCATGCCCGCCTCGACCTCGGTGAGCGAGCTCGTTGCCGCGGACTCGCGCTGCCGGGCGCCGGCGAGCGTGGGCTCGAGCGCCGCGAGCGCGGCGCTGTGGGACGTGAGTTCCGCATCGTCCCGGGTATGGAGGGCCGCCGCGTCGCGGTGGCTCGCCTCGGTTTCCTCGAGGTCGGTGCGCTGCCGGGTCCTCAGTTCGCGTGCGTGCTGGATCGCCTGCTCGCAGCGCGCGGCGTCGGCGCCCAACTGGTGGTAGCGGGTCTGGACCTGGCTCAGCTTCTCGGTCTCCTGGGCGTGGCGCAGGCGCCCTTTCTCGATCGCAACCTCAGCCGCGCGGAGGTCCGCGAGCGCCGCCTGCAGCGCGACCTCGCGCTCGCTTGCGTGGCTGGCGCGGTGCTCGGACTCCGAATCAAGCTCGCGCAGCTTGAGCGCGAGCAGCTCGGCGTGGAGCTTGCGCTCCTCGTCCTTGAGCGCCTGGTAGCGCCGCGCGGTGACGGCCTGGCGGTGCAGGTGCCGGATCTGCTTGTCGAGCTCCTCGCGGATGTCGTTCAGACGGTCGAGATTCTCGCGCGTGTGCGAGATCCGGTTCTCGGTCTCGCGGCGGCGCTCCTTGTACTTGGAGATGCCGGCCGCCTCCTCGAGGAAGGCCCTCAGGTCATCGGGCTTCGCCTCGATGAGCCGCGAGATCATTCCCTGCTCGATGATCGCGTAGCTGCGGCTGCCGAGTCCGGTGCCGAGGAACAGCTGCGTGATGTCCTTGCGACGGCACTTCGAGCCGTTGATGAAGTAGGTGGAGATCCCGTCGCGCGACACCTGGCGCTTCAGCGACACCTCCGCGTAGCTCGCGTAGGGCCCGGCGATCGTGCCATCGGCGTTGTCGAAGACGAGCTCTACCGATGCGGTGCCGACCGGCTTGCGGCCGCCCGAGCCATTGAAAATGACGTCGGTCATGTCGTTGCCGCGCAGGTGCTTGGCGGAGATCTCGCCCATGACCCAGCGCACCGCGTCGATGACGTTGGATTTACCGCAGCCGTTGGGGCCGACGACGCCGGTGAGGTTGGACGGCAGGTGCACCGTCGTCGGGTCGACGAAGGATTTGAATCCCGCGAGCTTCAGCTTCGATAGACGCATGTAGGAGCCTGGGCTTAAGGCGCTTCGCCGCGGGCGGCTCTCAGGCCCCGTGGCGTCACGCGTAGTTCGTAATTGCCGGCTAGTGTAGAGTACGCCGCCCTCGAAGACGACCCGCTTGACAGGCGCTGCGCATGCCTTCCCCGACGCCGACAGCTCCGCGAACCGACATCGAAACCTTTGCGAATCCGCACCCGGAACGCGATTACACGATTCGCATCCGGATGCCGGAATTCACCTGTCTGTGTCCGAAGACAGGTCAGCCCGACTTCGCCGAGCTCGCGCTCGAATACGTGCCGGCTGAACGTTGCGTCGAGCTTAAGTCGCTAAAGCTTTATATCTGGTCGTTTCGTGACCGCGGCGCGTTCCACGAGGCGGTGACCAACGAGATCCTGGCGACGCTCGCGACCGCGACCGAGCCGCGTTTCATGCGCCTGACCGGCACCTTCAACGTCCGCGGCGGTCTCTACACGTCCGTCGTCGCGGAGCACCGGGGGCGGAACTGGCAGCCGCCCGCACCGGTCAGCCTGCCGTGACCGGCCGGCCGAGGGGCGCCCTCGGGGCCCGCGCCAATCGTTCGAGAGAAGGCGCTTTGGAAGGCTGAATCACCGCGGTGGGAAGGCTATAATTGCCCGCTTAACCTGGGACACGGAGTTCGAGATGGTCGCGAAAAAGCCCGCGAAGGCGAAGAAGCCGGTAGCCAAGAAGGCGGAGGCCAAGAAGCCCCTGCCGGCGAAGGCCAAGCCCGCGAGCGCGAAGGCGCCCGTCAAGGCGAAGTCCGTCGTGCCCGCGCCGAAGGCGAAGGTGGCGGCGTTGAAGCCGCTCGTTGTGAAGCCGGCACCGAAGGCCGTGCTTCCCGCCAAAGGAGTGCCCGCCGCCAAGTCCGCGGTCGCAGCGCCGAAGGCCGCCCTTGTCGTGAAACCTGCAGCGAAGCCGGTGCCTGCCGTTAAGCCCGCCGCCAAGCCCGCCGTCGTCGCACCCGCGCTTCCCGCCCGGCCACTGCGCCCGGGCTCGGGCGGAGCGGTGATGCCGTTTCGCACCGGCCTTCGCTACCAGACGCCCTCGAACGACGAAGAGGAGGTCGAGAGTTCGCTCAGCCTTCTGGCCGGCCCGCGCAACGTCAAGCCCTACCTCGCCAAGAAAGGCGAGCAGTACATGGGCAAGGCGCAACTCGAGCATTTCCGCACGATCCTCAGGAGCTGGAAGCGCGACCTGATGGAAGAGGTCGATCGCACCGTCACTCACATGAAGGACGAAGCTGCGAATCCGCCCGACCCGAACGACCGGGCGACCCTGGAATCCGAGTTCAGCCTCGAGCTTCGCACCCGCGATCGCGAGCGCAAGCTGATCCGCAAGATCGACGAGGCGCTCGGGCGCATCGAGGACGGCAGCTACGGCTACTGCCTCGAGACGGGCGAGGAGATCGGCATCAAGCGCCTCGAGGCGCGCCCGGTAGCGACGCTCTCGATCGAGGCCCAGGAGCGGCGCGAACGCCGCGAGAAACAGTACGGCGACCGGGACGATCGCTACCGCTGAGGCGGACCCGCCGCCGCGCCCGGCCTTGCCCCCCCGCCGGCGCGGGCGCTTTGCGCCCTCGCCGACCGGCCCCCTCCACCTCGGCTCCCTGCTCGCTGCCGTCGGCAGCTACCTCGACGCGCGCGCCGCCGGCGGCGACTGGCTCGTGCGGATCGAGGACGTCGATCGCGCCCGCGAGTCGCCGGGCGCGGCGGACCGGATACTCCGGACGCTCGAGGACTTCGGACTCGACTGGGACGGCCCGGTGCTGAGACAAAGCACCCGCGACGCCGCCTACGAGGCCGCGCTCGCCAGGCTCGCCCGCGAGGACCTCGTCTATTACTGCTCGTGCACCCGGGCCGAGATCGCCTCGGCCGCGGCCGAAGCTAGAATCGCCACCGCTCCCGCCGCGCGACAACGCGGCGTTCCGCCCGACGCTGCGGAGGTTCGCTACCCGGGCCGCTGTCGCAGCGGTCCCGCGCGCCCGGGTTCGCGCCTGGCCGTGCGCTTTCGAACCGTCGATTTCCCGGCGGTGACGGTCGTCGACCGGCTGCAGAGCGCGCTCCACCAGGAGGTCGGGGCGACGGTCGGCGACTTCGTGCTCAAGCGCCGCGACGGGTTCTACGCGTACCAGCTGGCGGTCGTGGTCGATGATGCCGAGCAGGGCATCACCGACGTCGTGCGCGGGCTTGATCTTTACGACAACACGCCGCGCCAGCGGCTGCTGCAGGCGGCCCTCGGGGCCCCTGAGCCGACCTACCTGCACCTGCCACTCGTGCTCGAGGGGACGGGCGCAAAGCTCTCGAAATCGCACCGGGCGCTACCCGCGGACCCCGCCCAGGCGCCCCTGCTGCTGAGCACGGTCCTCGGCTGGCTCCGGCACCCGCCGCCCGCCGTGCTGCGCAGCGCGCCGGTCCGGGAGCAGCTTGCGTGGGCGGTCGACGCGTGGGACATCAAGCTCCTTCAAGGGGTTACGAGCATAAGCGCGAAGGAGTAGCCCGGCCCGTCCAAGGATTGCCATGCTGCGGCGCGGGAGTATGATGGCGTTCTCCCTCCGCCACGCGGCGGTGCAGCACGCAGGTACAGCCGATGAGCGAGCCCCGTGTAATCAAGAAGTACCCGAACCGCCGCCTCTACGACACTGTGGAGAGCCGCTACATCACGCTCGCCGACATCCGCCGCCTCGTGACGGACAAGGTCGAGTTCGTGGTGGTCGACAAGAAGTCGCAGGAGGACATCACCCGCAGCATCCTCTTGCAGGTCATCGCCGAGCAGGAGCACGAGGGCGATCCCATGATGAGCCAGGACTTCCTGGCGCAGGTCATCCGGGCCTACGGAGGCACGATGCAGGGGATGGTCGGGGACTACCTCGAGCAGAGCCTGAAGCTCTTTACCGCGCAGCAGGCGCAGCTTCGGGACCGGGTTCGGTCCATGGTCGGCATGGACCCGATGTCGACCATGTCGAACCTCGCGCAGGAGAACTTCCAGCGCTGGCGCCAGATGCAGGAGGCGTTCTTCAAGTCGATGATGGGCGGTGCCGCGAACCGGCCGCCCGACGAGGACCGCAAGGAATAGCGGGTTGGGGCCTCAAGAAACGAAACGGGGGCCTTGCGGCCCCCGTTTCCTGGCTGCGGCTTGAGTAGCGCTCAGACGTCGCGCATGGAGAGGCGCACACGACCCTGGCGGTCGACCTCGAGCACCTTCACCTTCACCACATCGCCTTCCTTGAGCTTGTCCGAGACGCGCTCGACGCGCTCGTTCGAGATCTGCGAGATGTGCACGAGGCCGTCGCGACCCGGCAGGATCGTGACGAAGGCGCCGAAGTCCATGAGCCTCACGACCTTGCCCTCGTAGACCGAGCCCACTTCGACGTCGGCCGTGATCATCTCGATGCGACGCTGCGCCTCGCGCGCCTTGGCGCCGTTGACCGAGGCGATCTTGACGGTGCCGTCGTTCTCGATGTCGATCTGCGTTCCGGTCTCCTCGGTGATCGCACGGATCACCGAACCGCCCTTGCCGATCACGTCGCGGATCTTCTCGGGGTCGATCTTGATCGTGGTGATGGTCGGCGCCCATTCCGACATCTTCTCGCGGGGCTTCGCCAGCACCGCGTTCATCTGCTCGAGGATGTGCAGGCGCGCATCGCGCGCCTGGGCGAGCGCAACCTTCATGATCTCGCTCGTGATCGATGTGATCTTGATGTCCATCTGCAGGGCAGTGATGCCGTCCTTGGTGCCGGCGACCTTGAAGTCCATATCGCCGAGGTGATCCTCATCGCCCAGAATGTCCGTGAGCACCTGGAAGCGGTCGCCTTCCTTGACGAGCCCCATCGCGATGCCGGCGACCGGCGCCTTGATCGGCACGCCCGCGTCCATGAGCGCGAGCGAGGAGCCGCAGACCGAGGCCATGGAACTCGAGCCGTTCGACTCCAGGATCTCGGACACGACCCGGAGCACGTACGGGAACTTCTCGACGCCCGGCATCACGGCCTTCACGCCGCGCTTGGCGAGGTTGCCGTGGCCGATCTCGCGGCGCTTCGGCGAGCCCATCATGCCGGTCTCGCCGACCGAGAACGGGGGGAAGTTGTAGTGGAGCATGAACGGCTCTTTGCGCTCGCCGTCGAGGGCATCGATGATCTGCGCGTCGCGGCCGGTGCCGAGGGTCGTCGCCACCAGTGCCTGGGTCTCGCCGCGGGTGAAGAGCGCGGAGCCGTGGGCCCGCGGCAGCACGCCGACCTTGATCACGATCGGCCGGACGGTCTTCGTGTCGCGGCCGTCGATGCGCGGCGTCCCCGAAAGGATGCGGTCGCGGACGATCCGGTACTCGAGATCGCCGAAGATCTTCTTGATGGCGTCCGTGGTCGCCTTGGCGGTGTCACCGACCGCGAGTTCGGCGACGATCTTTTCCTTGATGCCCGCGATCTTGTCGCGGCGTTCCTGCTTGACGACGAGGCTGTAGGCCTCGTTGAGGCCGGCCGTCGCGCGCGAGGCGACCGCGCCCTCGAGCTCGGTGTTCGCGGCCGGGGCCTTCCAGTCCCACTTGGGCTTGCCGGCGGCGGCGACCAGCGCGTTGATCGCGGCGATCGCGGCCTGCATGGCCTGGTGCCCGAAGGACACGGCGCCGAGCATCACTTCCTCGGAGAGGCCGCTCGCCTCGGATTCCACCATCAGCACGCCGTCCTTGGTGCCGGCGACGACAAGCTCGAGCGCCGAGGCCTTGAGGTCGGTCTGGGAAGGGTTCAGGACGTACTGGCCGTCCTTGTAGCCGACCTTGGCCGCGCCGATGGGGCCGAGGAAGGGCATGCCGGACAGCGCGAGGGCGGCGGAGGCGCCGATCAGCGCCGGGATGTCCGAATCGATCTCGGGGTTGAGCGAGAGCACGGTCGCGACGACCTGCACCTCGTTCGCGAAGCCTTCGGGGAAGAGCGGACGGATCGGACGGTCGATGAGGCGCGAGGTCAGCGTCTCCTTCTCCGTCGGGCGCCCTTCGCGCTTGAAGAAGCCGCCCGGGATGCGCCCGGCGGCGTAAGTCTTTTCCTGATAGTTGACCGTCAGCGGGAAGAAGTCACGGCCGGGGACGGCGTGCTTGGCGCCGACGGCGGTGCAGA